>NZ_JAOQJO010000001.1:0-2906 GCF_025567015.1 Waltera acetigignens
AGGTGTACGTCCGGTTCTGGGAGGGGTTTGGGCAAACCTACGGCAGTAATGCCGCAAGGCGGCTCATTCCTACTCTACGAGGGCAAGGCCGGAGACGATTTTTGGGTCAAAGCGGAGACGCTGTTGTACTGCGCGCTCATTGGCTATATCCACTATGAGGCTCCGGTGGAGGAGCAGAACTTCTCCACCCTCATTGAGTTCATCAACGCCATGGAAGTCCGTGAGGATGACGAGGAGTTCAAAAACCCCGTAGACCTGATGTTTGATGCACTGGAAGCCGAGAAGCCAAACCACTTTGCGGTGCGCCAGTATAAGAAATATAAGCTGGCCGCCGGCAAAACAGCCAAGTCGATCCTGATTTCCTGTGGTGCGCGCCTTGCGGTATTCGACATTGCAGAGCTGCGTGAGGTCACAGCCTATGATGAGCTGGAGCTGGACACTCTGGGCGACCGGAAAACTGCCTTGTTCCTCATCATGAGTGATACTGACGACAGCTTTAATTTTCTTATATCCATGTGTTATACCCAACTTTTCAACCTGCTCTGCGAAAAAGCCGACGATGTGTATGGCGGCAGGCTCCCGGTCCATGTGCGCTGTCTCATTGATGAAGCCGCCAATATCGGGCAGATTCCCCGTTTGGAAAAGCTGGTAGCAACCATCCGAAGCCGTGAGATCTCCGCCTGTCTGGTGTTGCAGGCGCAGAGTCAGCTCAAGGCGATCTATAAGGACAATGCGGATACCATCATCGGCAACATGGATACTTCCATTTTTCTGGGCGGTAAGGAGCCAACCACCCTCAAGGAGCTGGCTGCCGTGCTGGGCAAGGAAACCATCGACACCTACAACACCGGAGAGAGCCGTGGCCGGGAAACTTCCCATTCTCTCAACTATCAAAAATTGGGGAAAGAGCTGATGAGCCAGGATGAGCTTGCAACGATGGACGGAAACAAGTGCATCCTCCAGCTGCGCGGTGTGCGTCCTTTCCTTTCGGATAAGTACGACATCACCAAGCACCCCAATTTCAAGTACACTGCCGACGCGGATGACAAGAACGCTTTTGACATTGAAGCATTCCTGTCCGCAAGGCTGAAACTCAAGCCCAATGAGGTCTGCGATGTATATGAAGTAGACACAAAGGGCGCTTAACTTCGTTCCGCTTTTGAAAGGAGTGATCTTATCTATTCGCCGCACCTGCCCTCTATGGGCCATTGGCGTACAAAGCGGACAATCGCAAGAAAAAATAATGAAAAAGGAGGACAGCCGGAATCATGCCCCGGAAATCGGGTGGCAGATTGTTCCGGCTTTTGTATGCCTATGAAACATGACAAACCTATTTTTTAATCAGATTCCGGCTAACAAACTATATGGCATTTTTTGAACAGGCAATCACCGTTCTTCAGACCCTCGTTATCGCGCTCGGTGCCGGTCTCGGTATCTGGGGCGTTATCAACCTCTTGGAGGGCTACGGAAATGATAATCCGGGCGCAAAAAGCCAGGGCATGAAGCAGCTCATGGCCGGCGCTGGTGTAGCCGTAGTCGGCATGGTCCTTGTACCTCTGCTCTCCGGGCTTTTCTCTGTCTAAGCGTCTCTGCATGAAATCCTTGCCGCTCCCGCAGTTTTGCGGGGGCGGCGGAAAGGAGGTTGACACCGTATGGATTTCTTACTTGAAGCCCTGACAAATTGGCTGAAAGAAATGCTGGTGGGCGGTATTATGAGCAACCTTTCGGGGATGTTTGACAGCGTAAACCAACAGGTCGCGGATATATCCGTACAGGTAGGACAGACCCCACAGGGATGGAATGGCAGTATTTTCAGCATGATTGAGAATCTGTCCAACTCCATCATGGTGCCGATTGCAGGCGTGATCCTGGCTATTGTGATGACCGTAGACCTGATCCAGATGATCGCAGACAAGAACAACCTGCATGATGTGGATACTTGGATGATTTTCAAGTGGGTGTTCAAATCAGCCACTGCCATCCTCATTGTCACAAACACATGGAATATCGTGATGGGCGTCTTTGATATGGCGCAGAGCGTGGTGGCACAGGCGGCAGGGATCATCGGTTCGGATGCGTCTATTGACATTTCCTCAGTTATGACCGATTTGGAACCGAGGCTGATGGAAATGGATCTGGGGCCGCTATTCGGGCTTTGGTTCCAATCCCTCTTTATCGGCATTACCATGTGGGCGCTGTATATCTGCATCTTTATCGTCATTTATGGCCGTATGATCGAGATTTACCTTGTGACCTCGGTGGCTCCCGTTCCAATGGCTGCCATGATGGGCAAGGAATGGGGCGGTATGGGACAGAACTACCTCCGCTCCCTGCTGGCGCTGGGCTTTCAGGCGTTTCTCATCATCGTCTGCGTGGCAATTTATGCTGTGCTGGTGCAGAACATCGCTCTGGAAGATGACATCATCATGGCGATCTGGAGCTGCGTGGGCTACACCGTACTGCTGTGCTTTACGCTGTTCAAAACCGGCAGTCTCGCAAAATCAGTCTTTCAGGCGCATTAAAACGGAAGGAGGTTTCCACATTGGCTTATGTACCCGTACCCAAAGATTTAACTAAAGTCAAAACCAAGGTCATGTTCAATCTGACCCGAAGGCAGTTGGTCTGCTTTACCGCCGGGGCGCTTGTAGGCGTACCGCTGTTCTTTTTGCTCCGTGAGCCTGCGGGAAACAGCATGGCCGCCATGTGTATGATGCTGGTCATGATGCCCTTCTTCCTGCTGGCAATGTATGAAAAGCATGGGCAGGGCCTGGAAAAGATCGTCGGCAACATTCTCAAAGTGGCTGTGATCCGTCCCAAGCAGCGTCCCTACCAGACCAATAACTTTTATGCCGTATTAAAACGGCAGGAAATGCTCGATAAGGAGGTGTATGACATTGTTCACCGCA
>NZ_JAOQJO010000001.1:3156-15228 GCF_025567015.1 Waltera acetigignens
CATCAACTATCAGCTCTCCCAAAATGAAGATAAGACCGCGATCTTTGAGGGCTGGTGTGATTTCCTCAATTATTTCGACAGCTCGATTCATTTCCAGCTGTCTTTTTTGAACCTTGCGGCATCGGAGGAGACCTTTGCCAACTCCATTTCCATCCCGCCCCAGGGGGATGCCTTTGACAGTATCCGTGAGGAATACACCACGATGCTGCAAAATCAGCTGGCCAGAGGAAACAGCGGTCTCATCAAGACCAAATACCTGACCTTTGGTATCGACGCTGACAGCATCAAAGCAGCCAAGCCCCGTCTGGAGCGTATTGAGACCGATATTCTCAATAACTTCAAGCGTCTTGGTGTAGCCGCCAGGACACTGGATGGTAAGGAAAGGCTTTCCCAGCTTCATGCAGTATTCCACATGGACGAACAGCTCCCGTTTCAGTTTGAATGGGACTGGCTGGCCCCTTCCGGCCTATCTACCAAGGACTTCATCGCACCAAGCTCCTTTGAGTTCCGCACCGGCAAGCAGTTCCGTATGGGCAAGAAATACGGGGCTGTTTCTTTTTTGCAGATCCTTGCACCGGAGCTGAATGACCGTCTGCTGGCTGATTTTCTGGATATGGAAAGCTCGCTCATTGTGAGTATGCACATTCAGTCGGTGGATCAGGTGAAAGCCATTAAGACGGTAAAGCGTAAGATTACCGACCTGGACCGCAGTAAGATCGAGGAACAGAAAAAAGCAGTCCGCGCAGGATACGACATGGACATCATTCCCTCTGACCTTGCCACCTACGGCAGTGAGGCGAAAAAGCTGTTGCAGGATTTGCAGAGCCGAAACGAGAGAATGTTCCTTGTTTCCTTTTTGGTGCTGAACACAGCGGACAATCCCCGTCAGCTTGGCAACAACATCTTTCAGGCAGGCTCTATTGCCCAGAAGTATAACTGCCAGCTGACCAGACTGGACTTCCAGCAGGAAGAAGGGCTGATGAGCTGTCTGCCCCTGGGGCTCAATCAGATCGAGATCCAGCGGGGGCTGACCACCAGTTCTACGGCTATCTTTGTACCGTTCACCACACAGGAATTATTCCAGAACGGCAAAGAAGCGCTGTACTACGGCATCAATGCCCTGTCCAATAACCTCATCATGGTAGACAGAAAGCTGCTGAAAAACCCCAATGGCTTGATTTTGGGTACGCCGGGTTCCGGTAAGTCCTTCAGCGCAAAACGAGAAATTGCCAACTGCTTTTTGCTTACCAGTGATGATGTTATCATCTGTGACCCGGAAGCGGAGTACGCACCTCTTGTTGAGCGCCTGCATGGGCAGGTCATTAAGATCTCGCCCACCTCAACCAACTACATCAACCCGATGGATCTGAACCTGGACTACTCGGATGATGAAAGCCCGCTGTCCCTCAAGTCTGACTTTATTCTCAGCTTGTGTGAGCTGATTGTGGGCGGTAAAGACGGATTGCAGCCGGTGCAGAAAACCATCATCGACCGTTGTGTGCGTCTGGTCTATCAGACCTATCTCAATGACCCGCGCCCGGAGAATATGCCTATACTGGAGGACCTATATAACCTGCTCCGTTCACAGGAGGAAAAGGAAGCCCAGTATATCGCCACGGCCCTTGAAATCTATGTAACCGGCTCCCTCAATGTGTTCAACCACCAGAGCAATGTGGACATCAATAACCGCATTGTCTGCTATGACATCAAGGAACTGGGTAAGCAGCTCAAGAAAATCGGTATGCTGGTGGTACAGGATCAGGTGTGGAACCGCGTTACCATCAACCGTGCCGCTCACAAGTCCACCCGCTATTACATCGACGAGATGCACCTGCTTTTGAAGGAGGAACAGACCGCCGCCTATACGGTGGAAATCTGGAAGCGATTCAGAAAATGGGGCGGCATCCCCACTGGTGATTGGGTCTGCAACTTGTTAGCCGCTTAAAGTGCAGATTTCGCCGTTCTGACTGAAACCGGCAAGTAGGTCAGAATTATCAATGCGGAAGAAATCGGGAAAGGGGTAGCGCCCTAATCCGAGTGGAAGGCTGTCTGTAAAAGGACAGTCACACGCAACGCATAGAGCTTGACCCTGCTTTGAGCAGAATATAACAGCTCCACGAGGCCGCATTACCAGCCGGTACGGTATGATCCGTGGCAAAAAGATATGCTATGCTGGGCGTGAAATGACACGCCGATGAAAATGGGCGAAAGCCCCAGAGAGATGGATAAAAAGCCATCTGTTAATAACAATCAGATTACCCAAAATGTGAAAGATCTGCTTTCTTCTCGCGAGGTTGAGAACATCTTTGGTGCGACACGTTGACGCACAAACATCACGCTATGAGGGTAATACTTCATAGACTTATGGCCATGTGATGCTAAAAGCGTCGGGCTTATCTCGGCAGGGATGAGCAACAACTGATAACCCGATAGGTAGAATGAAGGAGTAACGCCCTGAAATGCCTACTCTGATACTTCGACCGGCTTCGGCTGTAATGGCTGGAGTCTGGAGCTCGATAAAGTCGGCGGAAGTTTGTCGTAACAGCGTGGCAACACGGCTGACGAAAGTGCAGTAGAGGTACTGTATGCAGATGACACGCCGGGAGTCTATAAAATATCTATGGTGAGAATGTCTACGACGGACTGACGAAAACCGCGAATGTACGGGTCTAGATGTTTACCGTATAGAAATGTACGGACACTTAAATGTGGGTCAGTGCGGTAAAGTAAAAATCGAAAATATGAAATTCCGTATTGTGTTACAGGCACAATCAAGCTGACAGGACTATAGCGGACACCTAAGGATATATGTACAGATAGGGTTATCGGAACGTGGAAAGGTACAGAGTTGCTCATAAGCAATCTGCGGACGAATCATATAAGCCGCTTAATCTGTGCTGAAAAGCGAAGCTCGAACCTATGACAGCCCAACGAAAAAGGCGGGCTTGAGGAATGGGCTTTAGTCGGTTAGAAACTATTGTTGTCATTCAATCGTATAAGGATTACGAGTAAGACAAAAAGGGACACTTTCCCGCGAAAGGAGAGTGATGCCTTATGACCAGAAAAAAGAAACAACTGCTATGTGAGGAAAATCTGCGACATAACGAGTATTACGGAATGCAAGATACCTTCGATAATCTATATGCTGCCAGTAAGAATGGTGAGGTGTTTACAGACCTCATGTCTATCGTCCTTCAAAGGGAAAACATTCTGCTGGCATACAGAAATATCAAGAAAAACACAGGAAGTAAAACGTGTGGAACAGATAAACTCACAATCAGGGACATTGGAAAGTGCTCCCCTGATGAAGTAGTTGAAAAAGTGAGATTTATTGTAAACGGAAGTGAGCATGGTTATCGTCCTAAGCCAGTCAGGCGAAAGGAGATACCGAAGCCATACGACCCGAGCAAGACAAGACCCTTAGGCATTCCATGCATCTGGGACAGGTTAATCCAACAATGTATTAAGCAGGTAATGGAGCCGGTATGTGAAGCTAAGTTCAGTGAGAACAGCTATGGCTTTAGACCGAACCATTCCGTAGAAAACGCTATTGCCAGAAGTTATAAACTGTTACAGCAAGCAAACCTGCACTATGTCATTGAATTCGATATTAAAGGATTTTTTGACAATGTGAACCATGCAAAGCTGATTCGGCAGATTTGGGCAATGGGGATTCACGATAAGGCGCTTATATTTGTGCTTCGGAGAATACTGACAGCACAGATAAAACTTGAGGACGGAACATTTATTACGCCTGATAAGGGAACACCACAGGGTGGAATCATTTCTCCACTCCTTGCAAACATCGTTCTTAACGAACTCGACCACTGGGTTGAAAGCCAATGGCAATGGAGTCCGATATGCAAAAGAAATGTCAGACCTGAAAACGGGTACAGACAGGCGAAAAAGTCCAACCTCAAAGAGATGTTCATTGTTCGATATGCGGACGACTTTCGGATTTACTGTAGAACGAAAGATACTGCTGAACGGACAATGCACGCAGTTATACAGTGGTTAAGAGAAAGGCTGAAACTGGAAATCTCAGAAAAGAAAACAAGGATTATCAATGTCAGAAATCATTACTCAGACTTCCTTGGGTTCAAGATGAAAGTTCACAGGAAAGGCAACAAGCTGGTGGTAATTTCATACATCGCTGATAAGAATTTTGACCACAAGCGCCAGAAGCTGAAAACACAGGCAAAACGGATTGTCCATCCCCGAAAAATCTATGGAGAACAGGGTGAAATCAGGCTCTATAACAGTATGGTCACAGGAATGCAGAATTATTACTGCATTGCCACCCATATCAACCATGATTGCGCAATACTAAATCGTGCAGTTATGACACTGCTCACAAATAGGCTTAGTACCCGTAACGGGAATCGATTGGTTAAAACCGGACGGGAATTGACTGAGTTTGAAAGAAGCCGATTTGGAAAATCCAAAATGATGCGATATGTTGCAGGCACAAATGAGCCAGTATATCCTATTGGCTACACGCAACACAAGAATCCTTTATTCCGTAAAAAAAACATGGAATTACTACACTCCAGAGGGGCGGGAAGGCATTCACAATAACCTACGAATCAATATGGCCATTCTGCTCTCGCTTATGCGGAAGCCACCCTATGGCTATAGCGCGGAATATGCAGATAACAGAATATCACTATTCTCTGCTCAATGGGGAAAATGTGCTGTTACCGGTGAAGAATTCTCAAGTACACATGAGATTCACTGTCATCACAAACTGCCCCGGTATCTTGGAGGCGATGATTCCTATGGGAATCTTATTTTAGTGAAGGATTCTGTACACAAGTTGATTCATGCCATCAATGCAGATACAATCGCAAAATATTTGGAACTCCTACAGCTTGACAAGAGCCAGCTCAAAAAGGTAAATACGCTCCGTGAGTTGGCGTCTCTGCCGTTAATCTAATCTCTCACTAATCAACACAACACAGTATTTCTATGACAGGTTTGATTGTTTAGACAACGAAATCTACTAACCGATGGAACGCCGTGTGCGGTGAAAGTCGCATGCACGGTGTGAAGTGGGGGAAAAGCCTGAGATGATATCAGGGGCTTACCTATCACTATAAAACTCCGACTTCGTGTATATGCTCAACCAGGCAGGTGGAGACCGTCAGATCCTTGCCAAGCAGCTGGGCATTTCCACACACCAGCTTAGCTATGTGACACACTCCGGTGAGGGCGAGGGCCTGCTGTTCTATGGCTCCACGATCCTGCCGTTTGTAGACCACTTCCCGAAGAACACCGAACTTTACCGCATTATGACCACCAAACCCCAGGAACTGAAAAAGGAGGATGAATGATGATGAACCCCAACATTTTGAATAGAACCCCGCTGATGTTTTTTGACAGGGCGGTAAATGCCCAGCGCAGCCAGCTGCTTACAGTCATGGCCGATGCGGTAAGTGAGTGCCGCACGGCGGCAGATCAGGCAGCCGAACTGAATGAGACCGGTCAGGTGGGGCTGCTCCGTCTGGCAGAGGTCTGGAGTGCCATCCGTGCCAAGGAAGGCATGGGCGGTCTGGTTCTGGAAGGAACCGAAGCGAAGATCCTGTCCGATGTGGTGGCACAGTTTTATGCCTACCTGTCCGGCTGTATGTTCAACGATCCTGTGGGGATGGCCATTTATGCAGAGCTGCACTACATGATGTCCTCCCTCATGCTGGGAGAATGGTTTGAATAAGGAACCGCGCCTGCGCTTTACCGATGAGGAACGGGCTGACCCTGCACTGGAAAAGCCGATCCGTAAAGCGGAGAAAGCTGCGGCCAGAGCAGATAAGGCGCAGGAGAATATTCCAAAGAAAAAGGTCAGGCAGATGGTCATTGACCCGGACACCGGGAAAAAGACCTCGAAGCTGACCTTTGAGGACAAGAAAAAGCCCCCCTCCAAAGTTTCTCAAGGGGTCAAAGAAGCTCCCGTCCATCTGGTCGCGGGCAAGCTCCATAAAGAGATCCGGGAAACAGAACAGGACAATGTGGGCGTGGAAAGCGCCCACAAGTCCGAGGAGGCGGTGGAGACCGGCGCTTATCTGGTGCGGGAGGGCTACCGTAGTCACAAGCTGAAGCCGTACCGCAAAGCAGCCCAGGCAGAGCGTCAACTGGAAAAGGCTAATGTAAATGTCCTGTACCAGAAATCCTTGCAGGAAAATCCCCAGTTTTCCAGCAATCCTCTTTCCCGCTGGCAGCAAAAGCAGGCCATCAAAAAGCAGTATGCCGCTGCTAAGCGCACCGGTCAGACTGCAGGAAATACCGCCCAGGCTGCGTCCAAAACCGGAAAAGCCGCAAGGACGGTAAAAGAAAAGGCACAGCAGGCAGGGGCATTCGTCATGCGCCACAAGAAAGGTTTCCTGATCGCAGGAGTTTTGTTCCTCATCGCCTGTATGCTGATGAATACCATGTCCTCTTGTTCCATGATGGCGCAGAGCATCGGTTCCGTTCTCTCCGGCACCACCTATCCGTCGGATGACCCGGAAATGCTGGCAGTGGAAGCAGATTATGCAGCCAGAGAAGCCCAGTTGCAGGAGGAAATTGACAACATCGAAAGCAGCCACCCAGGGTATGACGAGTATCGCTATGACCTTGGCATGATCGGCCATGACCCTCATGAGCTGGCGGCATTTCTCTCTGCTGTCTTGCAGGGCTATACCCGACAAAGCGCTCAGGCAGAGCTGGCGCGTGTGTTTGCAGCACAGTATCAACTGACGCTTACCGAGGAAGTGGAAATCCGCTACCGCACGGAGACTTCCACCGACCCGGAGACCGGCGAGACCACCTCAGAAGAAGTACCCTATGAGTATTACATTCTGAATGTGAAACTCACCAGCAAGCCCATTTCTGCTGTGGCGTCGGAGTTATTGACCCCGGAGCAGATGGAAATGTATCAGGTCTACCGACAGACCATGGGCAATAAACCGCTGTTGTTTGGCGGCGGTTCCCCTGATACCAGCGGCTCGGAAGATCTGTCTGGTGTGCAGTTCATTAACGGCACCCGCCCCGGCAATCCGCAGCTGGTGGAACTGGCGAAAAGTCAGGTGGGCAATGTGGGCGGTTATCCCTACTGGAGCTGGTATGGCTTTGACAGCCGCGTGGAATGGTGCGCCTGCTTTGTATCCTGGTGCTATAACCAGGCAGGAAAAAGTGAGCCGCGCTTTGCAGGCTGTGAGTGGCAGGGTGTTCCGTGGTTCCAGTCTCATGGACAGTGGGGCGCACGGGGATATGAGAACATCGCCCCCGGTGATGCCATTTTCTTTGATTGGGATCTGGATGGTTCCGCAGACCATGTGGGAATTGTTGTCGGTACCGATGGCAGCCGTGTTTATACCGTGGAGGGAAATTCCGGCGATGCCTGCAAGATCAAGAGTTATGACCTGAATTATCAGAGTATCAAGGGCTACGGCCTGATGAACTGGTAACAGAGATTTTTTAGAAGGAGTGATAGACGATGGCAAAGAACAAAATTGAACGAATTGACCAGGAGATTACAAAGGTCCGCGAGAAGATCGCAGAGTATCAGGAAAAGCTCAAAGCGCTGGAGGCACAGAAAACCGAGGCAGAAAATCTGGAGATCGTCCAGATGGTGCGCGCCCTGCGTATGACACCGGCTCAGCTGAGCGCCATGCTGTCCGGCGGCACAGTTCCCGGCAGTATGGTGGATGACAACAACGAACAGGAGGAAAACAGCTATGAGGAATAAACGACTGCTCCGAACACTTTCTGCCCTTTGCCTGACGCTGGTTCTGGCATCGGGCTTTACCGTTCCCGCTTTTGCCCAGGGCGCAGCGCCGCCCCCGGCAGAGGATACCACCAATGACAGTAATGTGGTGGTGGAAGAACCCGAAAAAGCGCCTCCGCTGACCCCGGATGGCAACGCCGCTCTGGTGGATGATTTTGGTGGCAACAAGCAGCTCATTACCGTTACCACCAAGGCAGGCAACTATTTTTATATCCTGATCGACAGGGCCAACGAGGATAAAAAGACTGCTGTTCACTTTCTGAACCAGGTGGATGAAGCGGACCTGATGGCGCTGATGGAAGATGGAAATGCCAAAGAAGAGCCGCCTGCTGTGTGCAGCTGCACGAAGAAATGTGAAGCAGGGGCAGTCAATACGGCCTGTCCGGTCTGTGTAACGGATAAGAGTAAATGTACGGGAAAAGCACCGGAACCTCCGGCAGAAACACCGGAGCCGGAAAAAGAGAAGCCTGCCGGACTGAACCCGGCTGCGCTGATCCTTCTGCTGGCTCTGCTGGGTGGCGGTGGCGTATTTGCCTACTTGAAACTCGTTAAGAATAAGCCTAAGACTAAGGGCAATGACAGTCTGGACGATTATGATTATGGCGAGGAAGATTCCGAGGAATGGGAAACCGAGGATGAGGAGTCGGACGAGCCTGACGCTGACGGGGGCAGCGCAGAAGAAGATGACGAGGACAGCGTGAAATGACCCGTTTCACAGACAGTTCCTATGAACGCATGATGACACGCAGGCCGGAGGGCGGGAAGAAAACTTCCCGTCCTCCCTCTTTACCCCCAAGCCACCCCTGTTATGGCTGCGGGAATTATGGAAGTCCCTGCGTAGGCGTCTGCCACCGGGAAATGGAACGATGGCTCAAAGAAAGGAAACGAAAAAAATGAGTGTTCTGATTATATTTATCAAGCTGATTGCTGTTTTTGACCTGCTGGTGATCGCCGTGTATTTTGGCGGCGACATTCTTTCTACCATGTTAAACAAACTTCGGAGAAAAGCAAAACAGGAAGATTCCTTTGACTTTTCTCAGGATGCCGTGATGGTTTCATTATCCATAGATTCTGTCCGTCAGCTTTATTCCGGTGACGCGGCAGATTTTGTGGAAGATAAGATTCTGCCAAATGCGGAGAAAACGATGGCTGTTTTGACGGACCAGGAACAGGCAGCAGTCCGTCTGCTCTTATCTGCCCTGATCGGTTTTCTTGCAGCAGAAGCTCCTATGGATGAACAGAGCTTTCCTATGGTAATGGAACTTCTGAACTGTATGGAGGGTGAAAAAGAGGATGGTTGTCAGGATGCAGTAGAAAGTTTGCTTGAAGATGCTGTCCGCAATACCCACCGCCATGAAGAATATTACAGCAATTATCAACGCTACCAGCTGATGCAGGTGGATAAAACTCGTGTCATTTTGGCTTGCCGCATCATCATCAATGACCTGCTGGGGAAACTGTACCGCTATGACTACCGGTTTGGTTATAACCTGCTTCTGGATGAGGAAAACAGCATTGAGAAAAAACTGCACACGCCTGTGCGGGAAGAATGGGAGGTTGAAGAATATGAAGCTGGTGATTGCTGAAAAACCATCAGTTGCCCAGAGTTTGGCGGCGGTGATCGGTGCAACTGCCCGTAAGGACGGGTATCTGGAGGGCAACGGCTGGCGTGTCAGCTGGTGTGTGGGCCATCTGGCCGGTCTTGCGGACGCAGACAGCTATGACCCTAAGTACGCAAAGTGGCGATATGATGACCTGCCTATTCTGCCGGAGCATTGGCAGATGGTGGTGGGAAAGGATAAGAAAAAGCAGTTTGATATTCTCAAAAAGCTGATGAACGCCCCGGATGTGACGGAGGTGGTAAATGCCTGTGATGCCGGACGCGAGGGCGAGCTGATTTTCCGCAGCGTCTATGAGCTGGCAGGTTGCAAGAAGCCGATGAAAAGGCTCTGGATTTCTTCGATGGAGGACTCCGCCATAAGGGAGGGCTTTGCAAACCTGCGCCCTGGTGCGGACTATGACGGACTTCGTGATGCTGCCCTCTGCCGTGCCAAGGCCGACTGGCTGGTGGGGATCAATGCCACAAGGCTTTTTTCCGTGCTGTATCACCGCACACTCAACATCGGGCGCGTTATGTCCCCAACGCTGGCACTCATTGTCCAGCGAGAAGCTGAGATCGACACCTTTAAGCCGGTTCCCTTTTATACCGTGGCGCTGGAGCTGCCCGGTCTTACTGTATCCGGGGAGCGCATGAGTGACCGAGCAAGCGCCGAGCAGCTGAAAGAAGCCTGTCAGGGTGCAGCTGTCACGATCAAAAAGGTGGAGCGCAAGGAAAAGTCCGAAAAGCCGCCTGCCCTCTATGACCTGACTACTCTGCAAAGAGATGCCAACCACCTGCTTGGATTTACAGCCCAGCAGACCCTGGACTATCTGCAAAGCCTGTATGAAAAGAAGCTCTGCACCTATCCCCGTACTGACAGCCGCTATCTGACCGGTGATATGGCAGACAGCCTGCCGGTGCTGGTGAATCTGGTTGCCAATGCTATGCCGTTTCGCAAAGGGATCGCCATTACCTGTGATTCGCAGACGGTCATCAACGATAAGAAAGTAACCGACCACCACGCAGTAATCCCTACCAGAAATCTCAAGGATGCAGACCTTTCTGACCTTCCTGCGGGAGAAAAAGCGGTGCTGGAGCTGGTGGCTCTGCGTCTGCTGTGCGCCGTAGCCCAGCCCCATATCTATTCGGAAACCGTTGTGATTGCAGCGTGTGCCGGTGGGGAGTTTACAGCCAAAGGAAAAACTGTGAAGCACCCCGGATGGAAAGCGCTGGAGGACGCTTACCGTGCCAAAATGAAGGATGCAGAGCCGAAAAAAGATGGCGCAGAGAAAGCCCTGCCGGAGCTGACCGAAGGACAGACCCTTTCGGTTTCTGCGGCAATCGTCAAAGAAGGCAAAAGCAGTCCGCCTCAGCACTTTACGGAGGACACCCTGTTGTCCGTGATGGAGACTGCCGGAAAAGAGGATATGCCGGAGGACGCTGAGCGAAAAGGTCTGGGTACACCGGCCACCCGTGCCGGTATTTTGGAAAAGCTGGTATCTGCCGGTTTTCTGGAACGAAAAAAGAGCAGGAAAACGGTGCAGCTTCTCCCTTCCCATGATGCAGTTTCCCTTATCACCGTCCTGCCGGAACAGCTGCAATCGCCGCTTTTGACTGCCGAGTGGGAGTACCGCCTGGGAGAGATCGAGCGCGGGCAGCTTGCCCCGGAGGAGTTTTTGGACGGGATCAGCACCATGCTGAAAGATCTGGTGGGAACTTATCAGGTCATAAAGGGAACCGAGTACCTGTTCACTCCGCCCCGTGAGGTGGTGGGCAAATGCCCTCGCTGCGGCGGTGAAGTTGCAGAACTGCAAAAAGGCTTCTTCTGTCAGAATGATTCTTGCAAATTTGCAATCTGGAAAAACAACAAATGGTGGGCCGCCAAGAAAAAACAGCCGACCAAGGCTGTGGTGTCTGCACTGCTGAACGATGGCCGTGTCCGTGTAATGGGCCTATATTCGGAGAAAACCAGCAAAACCTACGATGCTACTGTGGTTTTGGAGGATGATGGACAGTACGCCAACTTCAAGCTGGAATTTGACCAGCGGAAAGGAGGCAGCCGATGAAGCTCTCTTTAGTGGAACGGGAAACCATTCTCCTCTATAACCAGGCAGAACCAATGGCTGAGGTCTACACCCACGATCCCCGCCTGATGGAGAAGCTGGAACTGCTGGCAAAAAAGCACCCCGACCAGATCACCCGAAAGGACGCCCATAACTTTACCGTCCCCAAGCGGTGTGTATCCGTCCGGGAGCCATACAGCGCCGAACGCCGCAAAGCTGCCAGTGAACGGGCCAAAGCTGCCGGATACCAGCCCCCTGTGAGAAAGTCCAGCAGTTAAGTTAAAGGCACATAGCAGAGAATGTATTTGAAGCAGTCAAGCAGTCAGTCAGCACCAGAGAAGCGGCAGCGCTTTATGGGATCGAGGTCAAACGAAATGGTATGGCCTGCTGTCCCTTTCATGATGATAAGAACCCCAGCATGAAGGTAGACCAGCGGTTCCACTGCTTTGGCTGCGGTGCAGATGGGGATGTGATCGACTTTACCGCAAAGCTCTTTGATCTCTCCCCAAAAGAAGCGGCGGAGAAACTGGCACAGGACTTTGGCCTGATCTATGACAGTCAGGCCCCTTCCCGCAGGAAGTATGTCCGGCAGAAAACCGAGGCACAGCAGTTTCGTGAGGACCGGCAGCGGTGTTATCGCGTACTGT
>NZ_JAOQJO010000001.1:15627-21082 GCF_025567015.1 Waltera acetigignens
CTATTCGGTAAACAACACCATGCTTATCTATATGCAGAAGCCGGACGCCACTTTGGTAGCCGGATACAATAAGTGGAAAGACCAGTTTGAGCGTCATGTAAAAAAGGGCGAGCATGGCATTACCATCATCGCCCCCACACCGTACAAGAAGAAAATCGAGGAGCAGAAACTGGACCCGGATACCAAGGCTCCGATTCTGGATAAAGACGGAAAGATTGTTACAGAGGAAAAAGAAATCGAGATCCCCATGTTTCGCCCGGTCAAGGTCTTTGATGTGAGCCAGACTGATGGGAAACCTTTGCCGGAGCTTGCTTCCTCCCTTTCCGGCAATGTACCCAATTATGAGGCATTCATGGAGGCCCTGCGCCGCAGTGCGCCGGTGCCGATTACTTTTGAAGCAATGGCCGCCGATACGGACGGCTATTTTTCTGCCGATCATCAGAAAATCGCCATTCGTCAGGGCATGAGTGAGGTGCAGACGGTTTCGGCCACAGTACATGAGATTGCCCACAGTAAGCTCCACAATCAGAAAAAGATTCAGATTGCCAATGACGAGCAATATCAGGAGATCGAGCTGTTTGATAAACCCGGTCTGTTCTCCAATGGGCGGATTGCCCGTGATAATCTGCCGGAGGGCGTTTATTGCTATGACCTGCGCGGTTCTGACTATGACCCCGGAGAGCCGGTCTGTGTAGAAGAACGAGTGGTTGTAAACCATGCAGGTTCCGTTCTGTTGACAGAGCCGCTGGAGCTGGCGGAAGATGGACGCCTGATGCTGACCGAGGAAGAAGGGCTGAATTTTACCGGTGGCTTTTCTACCCTCTCCCAGTTCTTGCAGGAACAGAAGAAAGACCGCCACACGGAGGAAGTGGAGGCTGAAAGCATCTCCTATGCGGTCTGCAAGTATTTTGGCATTGAAACCGGAGAAAACAGCTTCGGCTATATTGCAAGCTGGAGTCATGGCAAGGAACTGAAAGAGCTGAGAGCCAGTTTGGAGACCATCAATAAGACCTCCGGCACTTTGATCTCTGACATTGAACGCCACTATAAGGAAATCTGCAAAGAGCGTGGAATTGACCCCAATGCAAAGGCAGAGCCGGAAACCGCCCCGATAGAGCAGCCGACCGGCAATCTAACCTACTATGTAGCAGAGTGCATGGAGTTTCCAAACCTCGGAGAATACCACGATAACCTGTCTTTGGAGGAAGCGGTTCGCATTTATCAGGAAATTCCGGCAGAGCGAATGAACGGGATCAAAGGAATTGGTTTTGAGCTGAAAGACGGAAGCGACTATGAAGGACCGTTTCCGATTTTGACCGGGCAGACCATTGACCTGGATACCATCCAGGCAATCGACTATTACCGTGACAATCCGCTGGTACAGAAAGCGGTAAAGGAACTGGCTGCGGCCATGCCGGAAATGGAGGTGCTGGGGGCGGACGCCAACCAGCAGGAGGCTTTGTTTCTGATCGACGATGCCACCTATCTTCATATCCAGCCCTGTGACAGCGGCTGGGACTACACCCTTTACGATGTTGCATCCATGAAAGAGCTGGATGGCGGTCAGCTGGATATGCCGGAGCTTTCCCGCATGAAGGCAGTTCTTCAGATTTGTGATGACAACGATTTGGGCAAAGACTCGGTAAAATACGCACCGTTGTTCATGATCGAGACCTTGCAGGAAGCTGCCTATCAGCAGATGCAGGCAGAGGCCAGTCAGATGGCTACTTCTTCCCAACTGCCGGAAGCACAGGAGCAGGCACTGGATGAATACCCCATGCCCGATGAGCAGGTCTCCACACCGGATATGCAGGAATACGGATACTCCTATGATGGGATGCTCCCTGTTACCAGAGAACGGGCGCTGGAACTGGATGCCGCCGGTTTGACTGTCTATGTGCTGCATGAGGACAATACGGAGAGCATGGTGTTTGACCCACAGGAGATCATGGAGCATGGCGGTCTTTGCGGTGTGGACCGTGAGGAATGGGAGAAAAGCCCTCAGTTCCATGAAAAGGTCATGGAGCGTCAGGAACATCAGCAGGAACGAGAACAGGCATTTCTCTCCCAGAATAGAGATTGCTTTGCCATCTATCAGGTGAGCCGTGACGATCCGCAGAATGTGCGCTTTATGAATCTGGACTGGCTAAAGTCCCTTGATATTTCCATAGACCGCAGCAATTATGACCTAATCTACACCGCTCCGCTGAGTGAGTCTAGCACTGTGCCGGAGCAGCTGGAAAAACTCTATCAGCAATTCAATCTGGAAAAACCCGTGGACTTTCACAGCCCCTCCATGAGCGTCAGTGACATCGTTGCGATCAAGCAGGACGGTAAGGTATCCTGTCATTACTGTGACAGCGTTGGTTTTACCCAGATCCCTGGATTCTTTTCGCAAAATCCACTGAAAAATGCGGAGATGGCCGTGGAGGACGATTACGGCATGATCGACGGTATCATCAACAATGGTGCAAAAGAGCCTACGGTGGCAGAGCTGGAACAGCAGGCCCGAAGCGGTCAGCCCATTTCCCTGATGGACTTGGCTGATGCCGTTCATCGGGAGGAACGGGAAAAGAAAAAGTCCGTTGTGGATCAGCTGAAAAGCCAGCCCAAAGCAGAACACAAAAAGACAGCACCCAAAAAGAGTACGGAAAGGGAGATTTGATATGGGAAACTTTACTTTTGAGGAAATGAACCTGATGTGCATTTACAATACCGGCAACCGCACCGGATTGATCGACAGCCTGCGTGAGATGTGCGGCGAGCTATCACCGGAGGAAACGGAACTGAGGGAGCTGACCGACAGCGCCCTTACGAAGCTCTGTGCGATGACCGATGAGGACTTTGCCCAGTTGGAGCTGTATCCGGATTTTGACCAGTAAACACCATAACCGCAGGGATGGGGTGGCAAATTGCCACCCCACCTCTTTACCCCAAAACCGAAAGGAGGACAGAACACCATGCCAACCAAAGCTGAACTATATGCACAGATGGCGGACAAGGTGGCAACACAGCTCACGGGGAGCTGGCAGGAATGGGCAGGGTTTCTCACCACTGCTTCCCGCCTTTACAAGTACCCGTTCCATGAGCAGCTGATGATCTATGCCCAGCGACCGGACGCCACCGCCTGTGCAGAGTACGATTTGTGGAATGAAAAGATGGGCCGCTATGTAAGGCGCGGTTCCAAGGGAATCGCTCTGGTGGACGATTCCGGGGACAGACCTCGCCTTCGCTATGTTTTTGACATTTCCGACACCGGAACCCGTGAACATTCCCGCACTCCCTGGCTGTGGCAGCTGGAGGAGCGCCATCTGGATTCCGTGCAGGCCATGCTGGAGCGCACCTATGATGTTTCCGGTGATGACCTTGCCGGACAGCTCACTGAGGTAGCCGGAAAACTGGCTGAGGAATACTGGACGGAGCATCAGCAGGACTTCTTCTATATCGTTGACGGTTCCTTTTTGGAGGAATATGATGAGTTTAACATCGGAGTACAGTTCAAGGCAGCAGCCACCGTCAGCATCACTTACTCTTTGATGTCCCGCTGCGGACTGGAGCCGGAACGCTACTTCGACCACGAAGATTTCATGGCGATCTTTGATTTCAACACCCCGTCCACCATCGGGGCGCTGGGAACAGCGGTCAGCCAGATCAACCAGCAGGTGCTGCGGCAGATCGGCGTCACCGTCCGAAATGCAGAGCGCGAAGCCAACCAAGAAAGGAGCAAACAAGATGAACAATCCCATGACCTATATCCAGAACGGAGACTATCTGATTCCCGACCTGAAGCTGAGCCAGCAGCCGGAGAAACCCCTGGGCAAGTACGGCAGGATGAGGAAAACCTACCTGAAGGAACACCGTCCCATCCTCTACAACCAGATGCTACTGAGCGAGAAGCTGTACCCGCACCTTCTGGAGATCGACGAGACCGCCCAGAGCAGACTGGAGCAGATGATACCCCAACTGGCGAAGGAAGCGGGAGCCACCGAGGAACTGAAAGCCAGCGATCCCATGAAGTGGGTGGGGCTGATGAACACCTGCAAAGCCCAGGCCGAGGAAATCCTGATGGCGGAGCTTATCAACAGCTGACCCTAAACCTGTTCCTCTCCGAAGCAGAACAGATCCAATCCATAGATGAAGCAGAGAATGTAGCGCATACATCCTCTGCTTTTTCTTTTGCTCAAAATGACATCGACCATGTGCTGCGTTTGGGCGGCAATACAGACCGCCAGAGGGAGCGTGTGGTTGCAGCCTTTGAAAAACAGAAAACCACCGCTGAGATTGCCGGGATACTGAAAACGCTGTACCACGGCGGCAACGGCCTTGGCAGTGTGAGCGCATGGTATGCCGAGGATGGTATCCATCTTTCTCATGGGAAGTCTGTCCGTTATGACAGGTCTGCCCAGGTCATTTCCTGGGAGAGCGCCGCAGAGCGTATCGGGGAGCTTTTGGAGAGCGGACAGTTTGCCTCCAATGTAGAGCTTGCAGAAGCGGCAGGCTATGAACGATCCCTCCTCTCGGAAAAGCTCTGGCATCTGTATCACGATTTCAGCGAGGACGCCAGAGAAGCCGGATATTTGTCCAGCCTGTCAGAGATCAAAGGCAATGGGTTCCCAGAGGAGACCCGCCGCCTGACGGAGCAGCTGAGTGACCCAGCTTTCCGCCAGACCCTCAAGGAAGAATACGCTGCCTTCTGGACTGCCTATCAGCAGGATCGTGACCTGTTGCGTTTTCACTATCACAGACCGAGGGAGATCTGGGAGAACCTGAAGGACCTTGACCTGCCACGCAGGACTTTTTCTTCGGACCTTTCCCAAGTGCCAACCGTTCAGCACTTCATTACCGAGGATGAAATCGACGCCGCCATGACTGGTGGCAGCAGTTTCGCCGGAGGAAAAGGCCGTATCTATGCGTTCTTCATGGAAAACCACACGGACAAGGAAAAAGTGAGATTCCTCAAAGACGAGTATGGCATTGGCGGTCGCTCTCATGCACTGTCCGGCGCAACACACAGCGGCGAAGATCACGACGGAAAAGGACTGCACTATAAAAAGCAGGACTGCCCGGATGTTCACTTGAACTGGGAAAAGGTTGCCAAGCGAATTACCTCTCTTGTCCAGAAAGGCCGCTATCTTACCGAACAGGAACAGGCACAGTATGACAAGATCCAGTCTGAACAGGAACAGGCCGAAGAAGATGCCATTCAAGCCCAGCAGCCGGAGATGGAGGAAGAAACACCAAAGCCTACCCTTGGGGAGCAGTTTGAGCAGTATAAGCCTGTGGTGACTGCCGCCATTTCCGAGGATACCGCATATCGCAATGCCTGCGGGCATTCTGACCGTGAAAATGCTGTCATCGAGGGTAATGCCGCAGTGCGCCGTGCAGTCCTTGGTTCTAAGGATATGGAGCTGATCAGACTCTATTCGGATGTGCCGGAGTTCCGTCAGCGTTTACA
>NZ_JAOQJO010000001.1:21119-22308 GCF_025567015.1 Waltera acetigignens
AAGCTCCATGAGCTTCTGCGCCCTCTTTCTCAGGAAGATATTGATACTGCCCTTTGTGCATGGAACGGCAATATCGAGAGTAAACACGCTGTTGTCCGCTATATGAAAGACCATGCAAGAGAAAAAGATACCGCCGCATGGCTGGCTCAGGAATACGGCGGCAGTAACAGCCTGTTCGTTGTCCGTGCCGGCAGCCCGGAGGAAACGCAGCTACCCTGGCCGAAGGTACAGCGCAGGCTTGCCCAGCTCATTCAGGAGGACCGGTTCTATACCGAAGAAGAACAGGACCGTTTTGACGACATTGACCCAATTGCCATCCGGGAAGCTCTGGAGGAAAGAGGGATCGTCAACGGCCAGGTGGCAGACCCGGAAAAACTGGACAATGATCCGTTTATCCAACAGGTGATGTCGGATGTAGAGCAGATCGCAGCTGCTGAGACAGAGCAGACTTCCGAGGTTTCCATTTCCGATGAGGAATATGATGCAGTTCGCCGCCCAACTCCGCAAAGAACCTCCTATGACCCTGCCGCCCCGGTCTATGCCGTGGGCGATACCGTGTATATCGAGGATGACGCCTATCAGATCACCGAGCTGCGAGAGGACACCGTACAGCTTCTGCCCACCGGGATGGTATATCCCATCTACCGGGCAGAGCGCAAAGAACAGTTCGAGCAGCTGCTTCGGGCAGACCGCCGCAATGCTTACTATACCGAGTTTCTTCCTACTGACCCGGACAAGGCAGATCAGGACTTGCGGGATGTATTGGCTCATGGACTGATGGATGAAGCGGATAAAAAGCAGATTTCCACGCTGCTGCAATCCGGCAGGAGCAACAGCGAGATCGCCTACTGGCTGAGCAGAGCCTATTCCGGTGAGATCGAGACACTGAATCTGGAGACCGGCGATATTGCCGATTACCGTACCACGGCACAGGGCATAGAACTGGAAGTCATGGATGCAGAGGAAAAGCGTCTGGCTATGCTGTATTTCCGCTGGGATGAAGTTGCGCCTTTGCTGCGCGGGATGTATGCCCGTCAGCAGGACGGTTTTGGACAGGAACGCCCCGAACCGGCTGCCGAATCCCCGGCCTTCCATTCCGAGACCGTGGCCGTCTATCCGGGCGATAAGAACAATCTGCCTTATGATGTGGTGGTGGAACGACTGCATATCGAGGAGCCGGAGCCACCAG
>NZ_JAOQJO010000001.1:22637-24548 GCF_025567015.1 Waltera acetigignens
GCAGGCAAGCCCCGAACAGCAGGAGGTTCTTTCTCGATATGTGGGCTGGGGCGGTCTCTCTGATGCGTTTGACCCGGAGAAACCGGCATGGGCTTTAGAGTATGCCCAGCTGAAAGAGCTGCTGACCCCGGAGGAATATGCCGCCGGCAGAAGCTCCACCCTAAACGCCCATTACACCAGTCCTACGGTCATCAAAGCGATTTACGATGCTGTGGACCGTATGGGATTTGAAACCGGAAATATTCTGGAGCCATCTATGGGTGTGGGCAATTTCTTCGGTATGCTGCCGGAGGAAATGAGAAACAGCCGTCTGTACGGCGTGGAGCTGGACCCGGTTTCCGGGCGTATTGCAAAGCAGCTCTATCCCAAGGCGGACATCACAGTAGGCGGCTTTGAGACCACCGACAGGCGTGACTTCTTTGACCTTGCCATCGGCAATGTGCCTTTCGGCCAGTATCAGGTCAATGACAAAGCCTACAACAAGCTGAATTTCAACATTCATAATTACTTTTTCGCCAAAGCACTGGATCAGGTGCGTCCCGGCGGTGTGGTAGCTTTTGTGACCTCCCGCTATACTATGGACGCCAAGGATTCCACCGTGCGCCGCTATCTTGCCCAGCGTGCCGAGCTGCTGGGAGCCATCCGTCTGCCCAATGACGCGTTCAAAAAGAATGCCGGTGCCGAGGTGGTATCAGACATCATCTTTCTCCAAAAGCGGGACCGCCCGCTGGACATCGTGCCGGAATGGACCCAGACCGGACAGACGGAGGACGGGTTTGCCATCAACCGGTATTTTATCGACCACCCGGAAATGGTGCTGGGCAGACAGGAGCCGGTAAGCACTGCTCATGGTATGGATTACACCGTGAACCCCATTGAGGGACTGGAGCTTTCCGACCAGCTACATGATGCTGTGAAGTATATTCATGGCACTTATCAGGAGGCAGAGCTGCCGGAGCTGGGCGAAGGCGAAGCCATTGACACCTCCATTCCTGCCGACCCCAATGTGAAGAACTATTCCTATGCCATTGTAGACGGGCAGGTGTACTACCGGGAAAACAGCCGTATGGTGCGCCCTGACCTCAATGCTACTGCCGAAGCCCGTGTGAAAGGTCTTGTGGGACTGCGTGATTGTGTGCAGGAACTGATCGACCTTCAGATGGACGCAGCGGTTCCGGACAGCACCATTACTCAAAAGCAGGCGGAACTGAACAGCCTCTATGACAGCTTTTCTGCCAAATATGGTCTCATCAATGACCGTGCAAACCGTCTGGCCTATGCAGATGATTCTTCCTATTACCTGCTCTGTGCGCTGGAAGTCATCGACGAGGACGGAAAGCTGGAGCGCAAGGCGGATATGTTCACCAAACGAACCATCAAGCCCCATCAGGCGGTGGCTGTGGTGGATACGGCAAGTGAAGCACTGGCGGTGTCTATCTCGGAAAAAGCCTGCGTGGATATGAGCTATATGAGCCAGCTTACCGGAAAAACAAAAGAAGAACTGGCCGGAGAGCTGCAAGGCGTGATCTTCCGTGTACCGGGACAGTTGGAGAAAGACGGCACACCCCATTATGTGACTGCTGATGAATACCTTTCCGGCAATGTACGCCGCAAACTGCGTCAGGCGCAGCGGGCGGCACAGCAGGACCCGGTTTATGCAGTCAATGTGGAAGCTCTTACCGCCGCCCAGCCCAAAGACCTGGATGCGTCGGAGATCGAGGTGCGTCTGGGCGCTACCTGGATCGACAAAGAGTACATCCAGCAGTTTATGTATGAGACCTTCAACACCCCGTTTTATCTCCAGCGCAGTATCGAGGTCAACTATTCGTCCTTTACCGCTGAATGGCAGATCAAGGGGAAATCTTCCGTATCTTACAACGATGTGGCAGCCTACACCACCTACGGAACCAG
>NZ_JAOQJO010000001.1:24798-26329 GCF_025567015.1 Waltera acetigignens
TGATGGCAGCCATATCACTTTTGGCGGCATGAACCCAGCCATTACCCTGCGGGAACACCAGAAAAGCGCCATCGCCCATGTGCTGTATGGCGGTAATACCCTGCTGGCACATGAAGTAGGCGCGGGCAAAACCTTTGAGATGGTGGCCGCTGCTATGGAAGCCAAACGCCTGGGCTTGTGCCAGAAATCTCTTTTTGTGGTTCCAAACCACCTGACCGAGCAGTGGGCGTCGGAGTTTTTGCGCCTCTATCCTTCCGCCAACATCTTAGTCACAACCAAAAAGGACTTTGAGACCCATAACCGCAAAAAGTTCTGCGCCCGTATTGCGACCGGTGAGTACGACGCCATCATCATGGGACACAGCCAGTTTGAGCGTATCCCCATCAGCCGGGAGCGTCAGGAACGGCTTCTCTATGAGCAGATCGACGAGATCACCGAGGGGATCGCAGAGGTGCAGGCCAGCGGCGGCGAGCGTTTCACGGTCAAGCAGCTGGAGCGTACCAGAAAGTCTCTGGAAGCCAGACTGGAAAAGCTGCAAGCCGAGGGACGAAAAGACGATGTGGTAACCTTCGAGCAGCTGGGTGTAGACCGATTGTTCGTGGACGAGGCCCACAACTATAAAAACCTGTTTCTATACACAAAAATGAGGAATGTGGCAGGCTTATCCACATCGGACGCGCAGAAATCCTCCGATATGTTTGCCAAGTGCCGCTATATGGATGAGATCACGGGAAACCGTGGCGTGATCTTTGCCACCGGCACACCGGTCAGCAACTCCATGACCGAGCTTTACACCATGCAGCGTTACCTTCAGTATGAACGCCTGCAAGAACTGAACATGACCCACTTCGACTGCTGGGCTTCCCGATTTGGGGAGACCGTCACAGCATTGGAGCTGGCACCGGAAGGCACCGGCTACCGGGCAAGGACGAGATTCAGCAAGTTCTTTAATCTGCCGGAGCTGATGAACCTGTTCAAAGAAGTGGCCGACATTAAGACTGCCGACCAGCTGAATCTGCCTACCCCGGAAGTGGAATACCACAACATCGTGGCGCAGCCTACCGAACATCAGCAGGAAATGGTCAAGGCCCTTTCGGAGCGCGCATCGCTGGTACACAGCGGAACCGTTGACCCGTCCCAGGACAATATGCTCAAGATTACCTCGGATGGCCGCAAGCTGGGGCTGGACCAGAGGATCGTCAACCAGATGCTACCGGACGAACCCGGCACAAAGGTCAATCAGTGCGTGGACAACATCATGCAGATCTGGCGGGATGGTGAAGTTGACAAGCTGACCCAGCTGGTATTCTGCGACATTTCTACACCGCAGACAAAAGCTCCTGCAAGCAAGGCGGCGAAAACGCTGGATAATCCACTGCTTCACGCACTGGAAGGCGCTGTACCCCTGCCGGAGCAGGAACCGGCCTTTACGGTATATGACGATATTCGTCAGAAGCTCATTGCTCAGGGGATGCCTGCCGACCAGATCGCTTTTATCCATGAAGCCAACACCGAAGTGCGGAAAAAGGAG
>NZ_JAOQJO010000001.1:26651-27420 GCF_025567015.1 Waltera acetigignens
ATCAGCCAGATCATGACTTCTAAATCGCCGGTGCGCTCCTGCGATGATGTGGATGAAACCGCCCTCAGTTTTGCCGAGATCAAGGCTCTGTGCGCCGGAGACCCCCGTATCAAAGAGCGTATGGATTTGGATGTGGAAGTATCTCGCCTGAAGCTGATGAAAGCCGACCACCAGAGCAAGCAGTATCGTCTGGAGGACCAGCTGCTCAAATATTTCCCGGAGGAGATTGAAAAGCACAAGGGCTTTATCAAGGGCTTTGAATCTGACCTGGAGGTTTTGGCAGCTCACCCGCACCCAGAGGACGGCTTTGCCGGTATGGAGATCCGGGGCGACCTGCTGACCGATAAGGAGAACGCCGGTGCAGCCCTTTTGGATGCCTGCAAGGAGGTCAAAACCTCCGATCCGGTGCAGATCGGCAGCTATCGGGGCTATGCCATGTCCGTGGAATTTTCCGCCTGGAAACAGGAATATACGCTCCTGCTGAAAGGACAGATGACCCACAGGGCAACCCTTGGTACAGACCCTCGCGGAAATCTTACCCGTATCGACAATGCCCTCGCCCAGATGCCCCAGCGTCTGGAGGCGGCAAAGGCCCAGCTGGATAACCTCTATCAGCAGCAGGCTGCCGCAAAAGAGGAAGTTGGAAAGCCATTCCTTTATGAAGAAGAACTGAGAAGCAAAAACGCCCGTCTGGTGGAGCTGGATACCCTGCTCAACATCGACGGAAAGGGACAGGCACACGATGAAGCTGTCGTTGCCAAAAGCACAC
>NZ_JAOQJO010000001.1:27733-407119 GCF_025567015.1 Waltera acetigignens
GGCCAAGGCGCTTTTGGAATCTCCCTCGCCGCTGGCGGATGTGTACCGCTATTTTGAAAAGCTGGAGACCGGCTATATGGATGTGATCCGGGACAGCATTGAAAGCCGAGCCAATGAGGTATGCAGAGAACCAGAAGAACTTAATCCTATGGTAGTTTATCTTCATTCTGCTTCATACGCGACTAAGCATGGAGAAACAGACGCATATTGGATGTCTGACCAGGCGAATTTTTCCTGTAAAGTTGCCATTGAGCAGGCAATCAGCACCCACTACGGAGACAACCGACTGGATACCTCTTCTGCGGTGCAGGAGGTCATGGAGAAATTCGGACCGGAGCGAATGAACTTTATTCTCGCCAATACCATTCAGCATAAGGATGCAGATGGGCGGATCTCCCGTGACAACAAAGCATGGGCAAAGACCATTCCTATGCCGGAGGATAGTGCTTCTTCCCAACAATGTGCAGATCTGGTAGTGGATCGAGTCAATCCGGGACTTGTAGACCTGTTTACAAGACAGGCTCGAAAGATCGTTCAGGAGAAAGAAAAAGGCTCTGTCCTGCAAAAGCTCAAGCAGGAGCTGCCTCCCCATAAGCCTGCCGCCCCAAAGAAACAGGAACCGGAGAGATAACTATGGCAAAGCGTAAGAGGGATATGCAATTAAACTTTAGAGTTTCATCGGAGGAGCTTGCTGTAATTGAGCAAAAAATGTCTCAGTTTGGAACCTCAAACCGTGAAGCCTATCTAAGAAAAATGGCACTGGATGGGTATGTGGTCAAGCTGGAACTGCCGGAGCTGAAGGAGCTGGTCTCCCTAATGCGCCGAAGCAGTAACAACTTGAATCAGCTGACCCGCAAAGTGCATGAGACGGGGCGGGTTTATGATACTGACTTGGAGGATATATCCCAGCAGCAGGAACAGTTATGGGAGGGTGTGAGGGAAATCCTTACCCAGCTTTCTAAACTTTCATAACAGGGATAAATACTCCGTTTGCGGAGGGAGGAACGGCGTTTCTTCGCCGCACCTCCCTCCGCTTTTTCTTTTTGCCGGTATCCTTGTCTTTTGCCTGTCCGTACCGGATAATATGAGTAGAATAAAAAGTGTAGCAAAGGAGTGGAAAACAGATGCTGACCTTTGAAAAAGTGCTGGGGATTTTTGCGGACTACCTGGACGCAGACGAGACCACCGAAGTTTATATCAGCCGTCACGGATGTGTAAGGGTTGAGTTTGGCCAAGACTTTCACTATTGCACCGGCGAGGTGTGCCATACTCCCAAGGAACTGTTCGACCTCTTAGCCGATGATTACCGGACTTATCTGGAGATTGAACTGACCAAAGGCAAACGGGAAGTGACGGAAGATGATGAGAGAGAAGCGGATGCCCTGTGCAAACGGCATCTGGATCGCTGGAAGGAGGAACTGGAATGAAGATTTTGAAATGCCTGCTGATGATCGTAACTGCACCGGTCATTTTGGTACTGACGCTTTTTGTCTGGCTCTGCACGGGGCTGATCTACATATCCGGTCTGGTGCTTGGCCTGCTCAGCACTGTAATTGCTCTGCTTGGCGTGGCTGTGCTGATTGCCTACTCCCCACAGAATGGTGTAATCCTTTTGGTTACGGCATTTTTGATTAGCCCTATGGGACTGCCGCTGGCTGCAATCTGGCTGCTGGGCAAGGTGCAGAGTTTGAAATTTGCGATCCAGGATAAGGTGTATGGATAAAGAAACAGGATGTCAGATTTAACATCCTGTCTTTACAAAATCGGAAGTGAAACTGCAATATTTTCGGAAGTCAAAAAGGTTAAAAGAACGCGGTCTGCTACGACAGGCCGTTTTCTTTTCGGAAAGGAGGTCTGACCTATGGCAACCACAAGAATCATGCCGCTTCATGTCGGCAAGGGCCGCACAGAAAGTCGGGCGATCAGTGACATCATCGACTATGTGGCCAATCCAAAGAAAACAGATAACGGCAGGCTCATTACCGGCTATGCGTGTGACAGTCGGACTGCGGATGCAGAGTTCCTTCTGGCAAAGCGACAGTACCTTGCCGCGACCGGACGAGTGCGAGGTGCGGACGATGTGATTGCCTATCATGTGCGCCAGTCTTTCCGCCCCGGAGAGATCACTCCGGAAGAAGCCAACCTGCTGGGCGTAGAATTTGCCAAGCGTTTTACCAAGGGCAATCATGCTTTTGTGGTCTGTACTCACATAGACAAGTCTCACATTCATAATCACATTATCTGGTCATCGGTCAGCTTAGAATATGACCGGAAGTTCCGAAACTTTTGGGGCAGCACCAAGGCGGTTCGTCGGATAAGTGACACCATCTGCATTGAGAATGGACTGTCCATTGTAGAGAATCCGAACCCTCATGGAAAGAGCTATAACAAATGGCTGGGCGATCAGGCAAAGCCATCTCACCGAGAGCTGCTTCGTGTGGCGATTGACAACGCATTATCACAAAGCCCTGCTAATTTTGAGGAACTGCTGAAGCTACTGAAAGAGTCCGACTGTGAAGTATCAAAGCGCGGAAAATCGTATCGCCTGAAGCTCCCCGGTTGGGAGAAAGCCGCCCGCATGGACAGCCTGGGCGAAGGATATGGATTGGAAGATTTGCAGGCAGTTCTCTCCGGGAAGAAAGCGCATATCCCACGAAAGAAAACAGTCACACAGGCAGAGCCGCCGAAGGTCAATCTGCTGGTGGACATTCAGGCAAAATTGCAGGCAGGAAAAGGTGCTGGTTATGCTCGATGGGCCAAGGTTTTCAATCTGAAACAAATGGCACAGACCATGAATTACTTGTCAGAGCATAACCTGCTGGAGTATGCGGTTTTGGAAGAAAAGGCTGCGGCTGCCACGGCACATCACAATGAGCTTTCGGCGCAGATCAAAGCGGCTGAAAAGCGCATGGCAGAGATTGCTGTTCTGCGTACTCACATCGTAAATTATGCCAAGACCCGTGAGGTCTATGTGGCATACCGCAAGGCGGGCTACTCTAAGAAATTCTGGGAGGAACATGAGGAAGAAATTCTGCTCCACCAGGCTGCTAAGAATGCCTTTGATGAGATGGGAGTCAAGAAGCTGCCCAAGGTCAAAGAGTTGCAGACGGAGTACGCGAAATTGCTGGAAGAAAAGAAAAAGACCTATGCCGAGTACCGACGTTCCCGTGAGGAAATGCGGGAGCTTTTAACGGCAAAGGCCAATGTGGATCGAGTGTTGAAAATGGAGGTAGAACAGGATGTTGAAAAAGAAAAAGACCACGGCCAGCGGTAAGCTGGTCCTGGTCAAAAGCGTTCGCAGAACGCGCAGCCACAGAATGAAATTCTGTGTTCAAAGGGGCTTGGGGGCACTGCCCTCAACAAGCAGTTTGTGGCGAAATGGATAGCCACAAGCATTGCTTGCCACAATATGCTGCGCATAAAATGAAAAAACTAACGACGGGACGCTTACTGCCTCCTATCGTTAGTTTTCTGTGTTTAAGCGACTTATAAAACCAATCAGCATAATCAGATCGTCATCTGACATCTTTCTCATTCCGTCCAAAGCCTTCTTGATAAGCTGAGGGTTATTCTCCTGTGCATCAAAAAATTGAAGCGGCGTGATTTCAAAATACTCACAGATGTTGAGAAACTGCTTCATAGACGGCATAGAACGCCCGGAAGAAATCGCCTGAATATAGCTTCTGTTCTGCCCTAACTCCATGCTCATCTGATATTCTGAAACGCCTTTTTTCAATCGTAATTCTGTGATTCGATTGCGGATAAATTCTTCGTCCATACGCTCACCTCTCTGCTCTTTTAGCATAGCAGAAAGCAATTCTTGATACTTCGTATGTGTTGTGTTATAATTTTGTAATATAACCTTTATACGCATTATTATTTACGTTATTTTTGCTTTATATGCGTAATCAAGGCAGTTATCAAGGGTGATTTGTATGAATCAGTATGCCTGTGCCATTACCGGCCACAGACCAACAAGATTTTGCTTTGGATATAATGAGGAAGATCCTCTATGCCAAAAGCTGAAAGAATGTCTCCTGGAGCAGTTTCGCATACTCCATGACGAGAAATTTGTCCGTACTTTTTTTGTCGGCGGTGCTCTTGGTGTGGATATGTGGGCTGGAGAACAGCTGCTAACATTGAGAGCACAAACAGGATACGAGGATATTAAAATTATCGTTGTAATTCCCTTCATCGGCTATGACTCTAAATGGCCGGATCAGAGTAGACATAGATTGAAAAAGCTGATCCAAAACGCAAACGATTCGATTGTTATTTCACATTCTGCGGATGTTTCCAGTTATAAAAAAAGAAATTATTATATGGTCGATCATGCAGAGTACATCATCGGTGTGTTTGATAATCAGAAAAAGCTGCGCTCAGGCACAGCACAGACAGTCAATTATGCCTTGCATCAGGGAAAAGTAATCACTCTGATCCATCCAGATACTATGGAAATAACAACCCCTACGACTTAACAAATTCACAAAAATTTTTCATTGGCATTTCCAACAAAATATTTTCATTGAAGGAGTGCTGTGATATAATAAAATATAAAACTATGCTCAGAACAAATGGTGCCGCTATGAACAAATATATTGAACAGCAATTTGCTGCTTTAAGATACGAAAAAAATATTTTGGTTGTTGAAGAAACTACATCTGCTGGTGGATGCGGCTCCTTCAACGCGGCTTCTTCATGTCCTGCGTCAGCCTGTCTTTATGACAGTGCGGCGTGGGGCTTTTTTATTGCCTGAAAGGAGTATGAGAACATGAGTTTGCCAAAGCGTGATGGCGTACATGACCGCTACTATCTGATCCACAAGCCGGACACTTCCCCGGAGGTGCTGGTGGAGGCGGATCTCTGCATTCAGGATGTGCTGAACGGAACCGCTCGTGAAAATCACTCCGCCTACCCGACCGTGGTGCGAAATCACAACGGGACACCCTTTCTTCCCAGCCAGCTGTTGGATCGGTATCTGTCCAAACTGCCTTTGAAGGGATTTCCCTATGAGGAAGCTGTTATATTCTGCGATGCCCTGCGGCGGTTGGTGGGCTGGCAGGAGATCCGCTATACATTGGAGAAATACATAGAAAAGCAGGTGCAGGAGCGGTTCTTCCTTGTGGGAGAGCGGGATGATGGCTTTACCGTCTTTCCACCCTGCACCGTGTGGCCGGAATTGCGTCCGGAGGATGTGGATGAAGGCCTGCTGCGCTTTGCCTGCTATGTGGCGGTCTGCCATACGGTGTACGGGCAGAGTTTTGAATCCCTCACCACCGAGCACATCCTCGGCCTGGTCTCCCAGCTTCGCCCAGATATGGTGAAGCAACTGAAAACAGCCGGCAGCGGCAAATTGCCAAAGGACATCCAGCGCCGTAAGACGGAGCATTTCACCGCATCAGCCAACGATGCGTTTGCCACCATCCGCATCACGGCTAAGGCCGCCACCGAAGAGTGCTATGCGGAAATCTTGGACTACCTGTGTGCGGTGCTTTCTCAGGAGGAATTTCCCCGCAGTTACTCGGTGGAGTTCTGTGGAAAGGAAAAACTCTATCTGCCCATTCCTGGACTTCCTAAAAGGGGAGTCAATCAGCTCTTTGCCTGCGCTGTGCAGCACCCCGATCTGCATCCGGCTATAGAGCGATACGCTCGTCTGGCCATGCGGGAGTATGAGTACTATGAAAACTTTGCTGATGAGTTCTGCGCGATGCCCGGCACCTTTGCTGTGTTCGCCCTGGGACTGGAGGGAGAACGATGGGCACCGCTGGTAACGGAGTATCTGGATTTCTGCGACGACGAGCACTCCTCACTGCAAGGAAAATTTCTTCATGCCTTGATCCGGAAGTTTGGTTTTCAACCATGGACGCTGGGGGTATTGGTGCGGGGCGCATTGTCTATGCAGTGGTTGGAGCCTGCCAAGGAATTTCGCAGCCTGATTGCCAATGCGGAAAGCCTGGATGCGCTGCTGACAGTCAAGCGCCGCTTTTCCGCCTATCTCCTGCCGGAAGAGGACAAGGACCCGAAATTCCGGGCCATCGCTTGGCAGAGCCTGCTCTGGGCCATCTGGGGAAAGAATTCCGAAAATGGTGGTAGCAAGGTCATCAAGACAGCACCGAAGGAACTGAAAGAGAAATACCAGCAGGTATTTGCGTGAGGAGGAAGTAGAATGAACAGCGAACAGATCACAGCATTTTTGCAAGAGCATTGGTACATTACCTCGGTGCTCATCGGGGCCGTGATTTTAATTGGGGCGATCCGCAACTGGAACTGGCTCTGCGACCCCACTGGTACGCGGGATGCTCATCGACACAGCAGAGGATACCGGCGTGTGGTTTTCTTTCTGCTGGGTGTCCTCCTGATTGTGGTGAGTATCTGGGGATTTGTGCTGAAGTTGAAATAGGAGGAGCAATCCCATGACCCAAGAAGAACAAATCCGACTCTATCGGCTGATGGAAAAACTCAACTGGTTTTTCCACCAAGAGATGCACTACCTGAATAGAGATATTGCGGAAAAGACCGCACGGGAGTGTTACCCGGAGATTCGGGATTTTACATACGATATTTTGTGGAATGACCTGCCCAAAGAGGTGCAGGAGCAGCTCATGGACGAGGAGGAATCCCTATGAGTACGCTGATTGGCTCTTTTGATGGTCTGCACGACAACAGAGTCCTGTGCTACTGCGCTGACTTTGAAGCCCATACTCTGCACATGGATACCCAGACCGAGGCCGGAGAGAAAGTATCTGTTCGCTTTACCGGCCTGCTGGCCCACTGGTTTGAGAATGTAATCCAGGACAACATCCTCTTTGGCATGGACGAGATCACCGTGGACGGTTTTTTTGAACAGTATAAAGACCTGCTGGACGGTACCATCCCTTACGGCTTTCCCGCCTGTTGCGGCATCGAGGAACTGCGGGAGCGCATGGATCGGGAGCACATCCGGGTATTTGTCATTGATTCTTCCCTTGGGCTGTGCGGATTTGTATTGGCTCAGGAGGTGAAACTGCAATGTCCATAACTGCCTATAAAGTGGAAGCCGTCGGTCATGACCGAACCGGAGAAGATTATGGCTATGTAAATATCATGTATCGTTATGGCAACAAGCAGTCCTGTCCTCGGCCAGATCAATGTGAAAAGGTAGAGGTCATGTGGGCGGATGAGAGCGTCTACGGGCCGCCTGCTCCTGGCAGCAAGGTGGGCGATTTTATAAAGACATGGCTGATGGGCTCCTGGGACTGCGGAGTATTTACCCACCGGGAGATTGCCCAGCGGCTGATGGATACCTTCACTGGCCTGAAACTCAAGGAGCTGGAATGGTTCGAGAACCCCAGAGAAAAGACGCTGAAAAACGGAAAGCCCCGTGCACGCCGGGCCAAGTGGCTGCCGGAGCGGGAGGTAGATCTGGTGTACCTCTACTCCGACCACTATCTTGACGCAAGAAATCCAACTCCCACCGAAACCGACTTCTTCACGGTTACAAGGATGGATGCCTGGGGCATGAGCACCTGGTTTATGTGTACCCCACAGGCCGCCGGGAAGCTAATCGCCATGAATTACGACAATCTGACCGTCAAGGAAACCACCATTGTGGGATAAGAGGAGAATGCGGCATGATCGGAACAGATGAAAACTGGGCGGTGCTCCATGTGGAGGTCATCTTCTGGAGCGGCAAGCGAAAAACGCCCCCCAGCCTGGTCAGTGGAAAGTATTGTCCCCATTTTATGGTTATTGGAACTACGGAATATCTGGGTGTATGCTTTCTGGACGGAACCGAGTGTATATTTGATACACCGGCTTTTGGAAATGCCCAGCCTCTCTATCCAGATACCATTGACTACGCCCCGCTGGAAAACAATGCGGAATTTTTGATCTATGAGAGAGCCAATGCCGTTGGCAAGGGCCGGGTGCTGGGCCGAACCGTTCCCTATCAAGTGAAACAACAACGAAAGTAGGTGCCTTATGTACCAAATTGCATATATTGGCCGCTGGGAGACCCTCCCGGAACCGGCTGCTGCCATCTGTGACCATGACACTCCCAAGCTGGAGGCGCTGCTTCAAGGCGGTCTGGATTTAGATGTTCCCATCCAGCTCAGCGAATACATCAAGCTGATGCCATTGGAGATCGCGGTTTTTCGGAATGATGTGCCCATGATCCATTTCCTGTTGGAGCATGGAGCTGATCCCGGTCTGGCAGAGGAACAGCCCCTGCTGCTCACCGCCGCCCGCTGTTGTGGGCCGGAGGTGGTGGCCCTCTTTGCGGGACAGGCCGCAATACTCTCCCCGAAGCAGAAAGAGCGGGCCTTCCAGGAAGTGCGCTGGGGACAGCGAGCGGAGAATATCCAGGTGCTGGAACAGGCCGGGATCACAGTGGACAAGTTTGGCGGCGAGGCATTTCGGGCCGCTGTGTCTGAGGGCAATACCAAACTTGCCCGGTTGCTTCTGGAAAAAGGGGCAGACATCAATTACCACAAGCCGGACATGGTGTTTCCGAACGCCTCCACCGCTGTCACCGAAGCTGTCCGACACAAAAATCTCCCCATGGTGCGCTGGCTTATTGAGCAAGGAGCCGACATCACCATTGCTGACAAATACGGCGACCGTCCCTACAGTGTGGCGGTGCAGAACAAGAATCAGGAGATGGCCGACTACTTAAAAGCCCTGGAACCGGAGGACTGGCACAACGAACAGGAAAAGGCCCGGCAGCTCATGCCCTATAAGCTGCCTGCCAAGCTGGTGGAATACTTGAAGACCGGCCCCCTACGGCTGGAGTTCCCGGATCAGGAATGGGTGAAGTGGGCGGAACTCTACTCCTTCATGGATGTGCAGGAGATGACCTGGAAACGGAAGAAGCTGCTCTCCCTGATGGTGCAGATGGACAACTACAGCGACTATCTGCTGCTGTGGAGCCCCAGGGACAAGAAGCTGTGGTATCTGGACATCGAGCATGAGGAATTCCACCCTCTGGCCAAATGGGATGACTTCATCGCAGATCCCGGTCGGTATCTGAACGGGATGATCGAGGGCGAGTTTGAGGAATAAGGAGCAAACCGATGACAGAAGAAAACAGAACCTACATCACCCATCTCAAGGTCACGGATGTCCCGTGGCACCGGCTCACCACCGCCTATGGCCGGGGGACGGATTTTCCCGCACACCTGACCGTGCTGGAGCAGATGCGTGATTTGGCGTCCGTCAAAGAGTCCCTCTACGAGCTCACCACCAACATGGAGCACCAGAGTACCCTTTGGCACGCCACCCCCTTTGGCATGGTGTTCCTGAGCCGAATTCTGGAGAAGGCCCTCGCAGACAGCGGGCAGAACCCCGCAGCCCATTTCCTGGCCGGGGAGCTGCTGGACTTCTTCTCCTGCATCCTCCAGTGCTTCCGTGATGGAGATGAGATGGAACACGCCGAGCCGCTGCCGCTGTTCTCCGATCTGCTGAAGGAAGAATACCTGTGGTCGGAGGAATACGACGAGGAAGAAGATGAGATGCGCTACGAGGAGGACGAGGTCTTCCCCGATGACCTGTTCTATAGCTTCTATTACTACTCCTGGCAGGCGGTGAAAGCCTACCAGGATGTATTGAAGCAAGTCCCGGCAGAGTTTGCCCAGCCTGCTGCCGCAGTGCTGGAACTGCTGTAAAGGAGGCTGCACAGATGTTTGAAGAATTCTATGAGATATACGAGCCCGAGGAACAGGAAGTGGTCGCTCTGATCAACCGCTGCATTGGGGGCGGATTTAACTGGAAAGGCAACTTTTGGGAAATGACCGTTGTGACGCTGGGTATCGTGTTCTGTGACACCGGCAAGGTCAGTACCAAAGAGGAGCGGCTGGAGTGGCCGGTCACCGATGAGGAGCGTAACAGCGAAAAGGGCTGGGAACGCTTTCAAAACGAGCAGATCTGCCGCCTGAAGATCCGCCGGATGAAAGAGGAATGGGCAAAAGATCTGGTGGCATGGCCCTGGTGTATCTCCCAGGTGGTCAAGGCCCACGAGGACTGTCCGGAACTTCAAGCCGTTCTGGACGAGTACCACAAGCCGGTGGTGATCCAGGACCAGGTGCTGGGTGAGCTGAAGCTGGACAAGGACTATGATACCTTCGAGGGAGAGATCCAGTGGTGCGGAAAGGATGTGCTCCTTTCTCTGGAGGTCAATGCTGAAAGCAAGCCCTCCTGGACCCGCGCCCGCAGTGCCGCCAAGAAGCTGCTGGCCGACTGTGAAACCTGGGACAAAGCCATGCGGGAGCTTGCGGCAAAGAACCTGACCGAGCTGGCTAACAACTGGCTTTCCCAGGATGAGGAAAACCCCCGCGATCCGGAAACAGACCCCATCACAGAGGAAGAACTGGCCCGGCGGATCAGCATGACGAGCCTGTCCGTCACCTCCGGCGGCAGCTTCACCGCCTGGTTTGACTGCGACGAGATGTTCACTGACCATGCGGTGACGGTCTACGGCTCCTTGAAAAAGGGCCTCAAAACTGCCAATATTGAGGGGTAAGGAGGATAACATTATGAAACTGAACTGTAAACGCATTGATTTTACATATACCCCCGGCGAGGAAATCTTCAACTTTCCCGAGGAATCGGGACTGCCCTTTCTTTTCGATGTAGAGGAAGAACTGACGGCTAATCCTGCCGCTATGGATGCGGTGGGAGAAATGCTGGATGAAGCGGAGAAATTGGCGGAGAAGGCCAAAGCCGCCATCAAAGCGGCACTGGCGGACGAGGACAGCCGCTACCATAGCGTTGTGACATTTTTCATGGAGTTCTACCGGGACGATGTAGACCCGGATATTGCGGCGGAACTTTTTCCGGGAACCGACCCGGCCAAGCTGTCCTTTGCCGAGATGGTAGACTTTTTGCGGCTTGATCGCTTTGGCAGCCTGGTGGATTACAAGATGGATCAACAAGTTTTCATTATGGATCTGTCCTTCAACCCGGAGATCACCGACGAGCTGATGGTGATCTACTTTGACTTGAACAAGGAGATTTTTTGTATTACTGATGAAAGCTGAGGTGGTACTCTATGACGAAAGAACGCATCCCCATTTCCGGCGATCTGGGCAGCAAGGTCAAGCAGCTGATGGAGTACGCTGGGTGGTACGAAGGCCGCAGTGTGGATATTTCCATTGCGGAGAAGTATTACGCCAATCATGGCGTCCCGATGATGAAGACCACCCAGCGGTTTTACCGCAAGTATTTCGGCCTGTGCTGTGAGTGGTACCTGGCGCAGAAAAAGCTGAACTGGGCGGCTGACTTTGAGTTTGCTTTGTTCCCTTACCTGGTCAATGGGATCAAAAACCATTTGGAGGACGCCTATTTCCGGGATATGTCCGGCTGTGAGCTGGCGGAGATCGAACAGGCTGCCGGTCAGAAGTGCCAGCCCATCGGTCATATCGGCTACTACTACCCGGCGGAGGTTTGGATCTCCGAGTACGGGAAACTATATGCGAAATATGAGTATCAGGATGAGATTGAGTGCTTTCCAGATGTGTTTGCCCTGATTGAACGGGAGTTGCGGCAGTGCAAATTTGATTCCGCTGCCATGAAAACGGTTGAGGCACTGGACGGAAAGATATGACGAAGCAACAAGGAGGAACTGATTATGAACATGAAAGAAAAACTGGAGTCGTTGGGCAGAAACAGCATTCAGCTGAAAATTGCCAGAAAAGAAACATACAAGCTGGGCGCTACCCGCTTCGGCGGAAAGCCGGATGTGCCCCCGGACTTCGTTTGGCCTACTTATGAGGGCGAGAGCTATGACCATGTGGTAAAAGATCGTCCTCTCACTTTCCTGGCCCAGTTCAACTGTGAGGAGCTGGCCCAGTTTGACAAAGAGCATCTTCTGCCCGATCACGGTCTGCTGTCCTTCTTCTATGAAACGGATACCCAGTGCTGGGGCTATGACCCCAAGGATAAGGGTTGCGCCCGCGTCTATTGGTTTGAGGATCTTTCGGCGCTGTCCGCAGCAAACTTTCCTGCGGATATGGAGGAAGATTTCAAGTTTCCTATGGTCAAAATCAAGATGGACTCAAAATACTCCTATCCTTCCTGGCAGGATTTCAGCGAGATGTTCCCCGATGAGAAAGACTACGATGCCTTTGATCTTGTATGGAACGAGCTGACCGACGAAACCCCGGAGAACCGCTCCCAGCTGCTGGGCTGGCCCGATGTGATCCAGAACAGTATGTTTGCCGAATGTGATTTGGTGACCCAGGGCTACTATCTGGGCAATGGTTGGGTTAAGATTCCAAAGGAGGTCCGTCAGCAGGCGGAAGAAACGGCCAGAGACCGATGGATGCTGCTGTTCCAGCTGGATACCGTGGAGCTTGGCGACTTTGAGCTGATGTTCGGAGACTGCGGGCACATCTATTTCTACATTACCAAAGAGGATCTGGCAGCCCGCCGCTTCGACCGGATCTGGCTGATCCTCCAGTGCTATTAAAACTATGAAACAGGACTTTCCGATTTGGCGCAGTCAAATATTGCAGAATCCGCGGGACATTTCACCGCTGAAATTCGGAATGTCACAGGATGAGGTCATAGAAATCTTTGGCAAGCCCGATGCCGTTTCCACCATGAGGAGCGGCGGGAAACCTTTGATCCTCAAATACCATGACATTGAACTGCATTTCGATAGAAAGGCTCCTCATGGACTCTACTTAATTTACAGCGACAATGAGATCGAGTTGAGCGTCACAGCCGAGCACGAAGAAACGCTGCAACCAATCGCCAACACAGAGCCGGTGGACAACGAATTTTTCCTTCGGGATGGAGCGGTCTATTTCTCCGGCCTATATGAAAACGGTCTGCTCAAAGGTGTTGCGCCCAAAGACTTCTGCTGCTGGCATTACTGGGGTAAGTCCTCTGCGGCCTGCTTTCTCGGCGGGATTCGCCTTCGTGGAGCAGACCCGGCATCGTTTCGGGTGTTAAACTATGCCTACGCCATGGACAAAACAGCCGTCTACACCACCAGCGGAAGAATCCCAGATGTAGAGCTGGCAGCCTTCCAGGTATTAGACAACGGCCAGAACGATTCGGGTGCGCCCCAGGGATATGCAAAGGACGGCCGGCAGGTCTACTTCCACAACGGGGACGGCAAGGTGAAGATCATCAAGGGTGCGGAAGTTTCCTCTTTCCGCTCGTTGGGCGATACCTATTTTGCCAGAGATGAGAAGCGGATCTATGCCTACGGCAAGCAGCTTTCCAAAGCAGAGCTGACTTCCTGGGAACTGCTTGGGCACTGGTATTCCCGCGATGCCAAGCGGGTGTACTACCTCAACCGAGAGATCAAGGGCGCGGATCGGGACAGTTTTACAGTTTGCACTCCTGTGGACGCGGCTCCACTTGTCGATCATCTGGCCCGCGACAAAGACCATTTTTACCAAAATGATGAGATAATGGAAGAAACGCTGTGGCTGGAACAGCTGCGCAAAATGACCCAAGAACCGTAAACGGAGGAAAACGGCTATGGACTATTTGAAGATATTGCATGAAAACCCTGATTTGGCGGATGAATTTGATTCGCTGTTTGACTTCTTCCTGCTGGATGAGTTATCCCCGCGGGATGAGGCGGACGGCCGAGCAACCTTCACACTGCCCGGCATGGCTTTTGCCAGAGATGGCTCCGGCGGAGAATACCATCTGCTGGAAGATGGCTCCATTGGATATTACAGCAGCGAAGGGGAGGCAGGCCGTCTGGCCGAGAGCATGGACGATCTCTTTTCCCTGCTTGTGAATTGTATCTGCTGGCACGACTGCTGTGACGCAAAGCAGTATGTGGATTCCAAGACATTGGAGGAGTATGGGCAGAGACATCGCAACTGTAACTTGGAAGATATGGATATGGACAGCTTGCGGCGGGTGTCTGATGCGCTCGGCATCCCTACCGGTGAGCCGCTGGCTCCGGTTCTGGAGCGGTTCCGCAAAGCAACCCAGCGTGAGCCTGTGTATCAGTGTATATTCCACGAGGACGACGGAAGCCTGACCGAATCATACGGTTTGATGTTTGAATGAGAAAGGAGCAATCACGATGAAAGCATTTGACCCCAATTATAAACTGCTGGACGAGATGTATCAGGACGATTACTATCCTGCTTCTCTGGTGGACAAGGTCAAGGACGAGCTTCAGAAGGTCATCGACCTGCTGGAGAACGGCGAAACCGACCCCGAAGTGGTACAGGAAACGCTGGACGAGGCGGTCTGCGGCATCAATGATCTCCAGGAGGAGTTTGACGAGAACGACAGCGAGATCGAAACGGTGGCACGGGAATGCATTGCGGCAACTGTGGCCTACATTCTGGAGTGGTTCAACATCCCCATCGACACCGAGGAGGCTATCCGGGAACGGGACTGGTGAGCCCTATGACAGAAAAAGAACTGGCCGTTTGTGATGAGTGCGGCAGCCTGTTTTTCAAAGGCTCCTCACAGATGATGGGGCTGTGCCCGGAATGTGCCCATATTCTTTATGGCTACCCGAATTGTGACCATCATTTTCAGGATGGCCGGTGTGTGAACTGCTATTGGGATGGCTCAAAGAGTGTGTACATCAAGAAACAAAATCAACAGGAGGAAACTGATATGCCTACAACTGAATGGCTGAACAAATACGAAGCAATCAAGAACAAACTGACCTGTAAAGATGACTTGGAGGCCCATTTCACAGAGAAAGTGATTGGGAACATGGCGGTGGATGTACTGGACATCGGTGCCGTCCATTTCCCCACCGGGCAGATCTTCGCCTGCGATCCGCTGGTGGAGCTGGAGGACACTCTGCCGTTTATGCAGACCATCCCCGCCGGGACTTACCCCGTAAAGATCTGTGTGGTGCCCAGCGAACAATACGGCGACCGCTATGCCTGCGTCAAGGTGGAGGTTTCTCAGGAAAAGCCTGTCCGCTATGAGCTGGGCATGGTGGGCAACGAGGATCTGGACGAGGAATTGGGCGAGGACGAGTATTTTGGCTTTGGCGTAGACGCTGGAATGGGCTGTGTTGCGGACATCCAGACCCAGGCGGCCTTCAAGACCTACTGGGCCAAGCGGCTGGAGGAGGACCCGGACATCGACCCCTACAACGACCTGTTCTGCGATCTCCTGGAGGAAAACGCCAAAGCCCACCCCAAATATCAGGGAGACTGCGGCGACTGGCTCAACTGGACGGTGCCGGACACGGACTGCAATCTGCCCATCTTTGCCTCTGGCTGGGGTGACGGTTACTATCCCGTCTACTTCGGCTATGACGCAAAGGGCGAAGTCTGCGCCGTGTATGTGCGCTTCATCGACATTGAAGCCAGTTACAAAGAGCAGGAATAAGGAGGCGCGCTATGGAATTACCAAAACGGGCGCGGACAGTGAACTGGGAGAGCGGTGTCCTGACCTTAGACGGAGAAAAGCAGTTTGAAGTCCCGGAACTGACCGTAGAGATCATGGAGCAGCTGGCCGGTTACACCCTGGTGGGCTTCCATGTGAAAAGCTATCCGGTGACGGATGAACTGCTTGCCCCTTTTGCCGGACATAAAAGCATGGCCAACTTCGGCGTGGAGGACGGTGCGCTCACTGACGCCTGTTTCCCCGTTTTTTCCGCTATGCCCAAGCTGCGTTATCTGCTGCTGGACGGTAACGCCGCCATCCACGGCAGCAGTCTGTCCGCTCTGCAAGGCTGCAAGCTGGACCTTCTGACGCTCAACCGTACCGGGCTGGATGATGCCGGTCTGCTCCAGGCGGCCTCCATCTCCAAGCTCTCCCACATCCAGATCGACCATACCGCCGTTACCTATGAGGGCCTGCTGGCCATCGCTGGCAACAACCGTATCGAGCCAGTGGCCCATGTGCAATTCACCCAGGAGCAGATGGAACACTTCTTCCAGCTCCAGCGGGAAAAGGCCAAAAAGCCCGTCCAGCTGGATGAGCAGGCGGCGGCGGAATGCCGCAGGGTGCTGTCCGCTTTCTTTGCCGAGATGACGCAGTGGGAGCAGTACATGGAGCAGGCCGGGTTTGAAGGTGCTGAGGCAGTGCCCCGTCTGCTGACGATCTGGGAGAAATATGTGAGCGAAAAGCCCCGTCCGGGCTATCGACCTCTGGGCCTCTCATACAGCGCCCAGGGCACCTACAACGGGGAAGAATTCCTTGACGCAGAGCAGATCACCAAAAACAAGCTCTACATCTACACCAGGGAGAAAAACACCGGCTTTGACCGCCGCTTTCTTATGAAGCGTGTGGGCGAAGGCTGGAAGATTGATGCGGTGCAGGAGCGGCTGAACGGCTGGCAGCGCACGGAAGTGTGAGGCATCACATGGCTTGGGAATATGAAACCTTTGGCCCGGACGGTCAATGCAAATTGTTCGGTGTGAACATCTTTGACTACAACTGGCAAACCACCGGCAAGCGAGTAAAAGTCAAAGACCCGATCTATCACCAAGACCATACCTTCGAGGTCTGGCAGGTAGAGATTGACGGACAGATCCACCGCTTTGCCGCCGGAGAGTTCTCCAACTGCGTGTGGGGATTTTATTTAGAGAAAGACGGAAGAGAGGAGCGTGTGGGCGCATGAGCCGAATTGTCGATAAACCCTACTTTACATACAGTGCATACAACGCCCTGACCTCCGGCATTCAGGTGAAATGCCCCAAGTGCCACGGCGCGGGTGTGGTGACAGCGGATGAGGATAACGTCTATTTCCGCTGTTTGAGTTGCGGCCATCAGGAGACCCGCGACCGGACGATCTACCGCTATGATGTCCATAACCAGTGCAAAAACTGCGGCAGATACTATCGGGTGGATATTGAAGATGAGGCAAAGCAGCAGTTTTCCGTTCTCCATGTGGCCTGTCCCTATTGTGGAACAACCATGTCAGGAGAAGTTCATAAAACAGCGGAGGCGTTTTCATATATTGGCGAAATCAGGGATGGACGAGAACCTTATTTCAGGTTGGAACTATGGTTTTTGACCTCCTTCCAGGGTAAGTCGGTCTGGGCACTCAACCGGGAACATCTTGCCTATTTGATCGGCTATCTCAGCGCCGACCTGCGGGAAAAGCCGCTGGGAAGAGCGAAAATGACCCAGGCTGACCATCTCCCCACCTTCATGAAAACCGCAAAGAACCGGGAGCGGATCGTGAAGCTGCTGAGGCAAATGCAGGAGGAATGAGGATGGAACAGGAAGTTATTTTCAACGGCCAAATTCTTACCCTGACTCGGTTTTGGGCAACAGGAGAACCTTGCCTGTGGATTACCGACCCGGAGCAGATCGGGATGCCTAAAATGGAATTTGTGGGAGGCCACCCGGACGAATATTGCATTTTCCTGAAAAATCTGACGGAAACAGAGCTGGCACAGATCACATCTCTGGACGGTGCTCCACTGGATGTAAAAGAAGAACGAAACGACATCGAATGAGGAGAACACTATGAAAGACCTTTGCCAATACGGAAACCGACCGGAGGACGAATGGGAAATCTTGCCCTGGATACCAGACCCGCGCCCGCCCTTCAAAATTTGGGCGAAGCCGGAGCAGATCGCGCCATTCTTTCTCATTCCCCACCACCCCTATGCGATCTCCCTTCTGCTGAAAATCAGTGACGGATTCCGGACAGAGGAATTCCGACGGCTGGGACTGATCGGCAGCAGCGAGGATTGGGAGCGGCTTGTCCGGGGCGTGATCCAGGAGTTCGAGGAAAACAACAGCGGCGTGGATCTGTTTCACTTCGACTCCGACGAAGATGTGTTCTGCGTGTACTCCCAATACATCGATGACCTGATGCTGCTGTCCAAAATGATCCGGGCGGCCTGTGACAATGAAAAAACGATGGGGATGTATCTGAACATGAGCGAGGTTGCGAAAGCATGAAAGAGTTGACCACTCAAACAGGGATTATAGTAAAATGCAGTAAAACGGCCATTGAATTTTTCCAAAATGCTCAATCAGTGGATTTCTTCTCTGCACTGGAGATTCCGAAGGAATTCCAAGACATAGCGGTTGAGTTTTATGATTTGATTCTGGAAAACGACCATCCTACAGCTTTGCTGGGCTGTCGCGGCAATTATGATATTGCGGTACAGATAGATGAAGTAACCGGCACCATGACGGGGTGGCATTGGTTCAAATGAGGGAAATGGAATGATCGAGTACATCAAACTCTTTTGGGAGGGCGCACCGGAGGGAGAACCGTCGGTGATCCTCTATGAAGTGGATACAGGAAATGAGCGGCTGGCTCTCCGCTCCATTGACATCTTTATGGACGGTCACACCCACAACATACCTGACCTTTACGAAGACGCTATCGAGATCACGCCGATCCCCACCGTAGATGAACTGAACGCTCATGTCTGGGGCGAGGAATTCCACGCCTGCGTCATAGAGAAAGCGGAATTTGAGGCCATCTGGGAAAGCCACACCTATGATGGAGCGTTAAAAGAATCAGGAGGGTTCTGATGAAACAGACAGATATTTATACCGAAGCTCTGACCTGTCTGCGCTCCATCCTTCTGGCAGACCATCCAGAATTTCAAAACTGGATCGACTGGCTGGAGAGGGATATTCAGGACTGGACCCAGCGCCGTGAGGTTGCCCACCATCTTCGGGCATACGGCGGCATGGGCTCGTTCAATGACCTGCCCAGTATGCGTGGAAATCATGACTATATTTTCGGCTTTCTCAAGTCCGTGTGCTATGCCTTCGGCCATCTTTATGGCAAACGGGAAGGCATTTCTCCGGAGGCACTGATGGAGGAGTGCCTGCACGATGTAGAGCAGGCAGCCTATCACCCCCATAAGCCACTGAACCAAGCCATTGCCCAGCACTTGATGCAGGGCGATTTACAGGAAAACCTGGATGCTCTGTGAGGGAAATACAATGCATGACATGAATTTGGAAAAAAACCGCAGTAAAATTCAAACTGCTTATAAAGTAAGCCCCTTCACAAAGGGTACCTGCCCAGAACCGGAGGATGCTGTGAAACGATTTGAAAGCAGGTATACTCCCATCCCCGCAGAGTACCGCTGGCTACTTTTGAACTTCGGCGGCTGCTATTTGGCGGAGCCGTGGATCTTCACACTGAAAGAGTTGGAAGAAGCCTACCCGATTTTTCAAGAGGCTTATGAGGATTACATGAGCGAATATGACCACGGTTCCGCCTTTCCAATCGGAGGATTGGGTGACGGGAGTATCGTATTTATCGACTTGGAGAGCGGCAGAGTCCGGGGCTATAACTGTGACTATGCCGATCTGGAGGAGATTGCCGAGAATTTTTCCAGCCTGCTCCTGGATCTTGTGGAACAGGCATTGGAACTGGGAAAACTATGCAGAGAATTGTGAGGTAAGCGTATGGCAAAGGACATCAGGGAGTGCCTGCTGGAGCAGGTAGGAAAATTTCATCAGTGGCAGGAAATCACTTATCCCGGAAAAACCACCGAGGAGATCGGCGGTGCATGGGAGGTCGATTACCCTGCGTGGAATGATATATTTGATGCCTTTTGCCATGTGTTGACCCAAATGGATGCAGAAACAGCAGACAGCGTCCTACTGGATGAGATGGTCTATCTGATCGCCAGGGACAACGAAGCGGAGGGGTTTATACAGGAGACCACTTCCCATCCCCAATGGTTCGAGCGCCTCTGCCGCAGGGCCGCAGCCTCCAATGAGAGTGAGGCCAAGTGGCAGTTTGCCGCATATCTGTCAGAATGTCCGTGCAGCCAGGAAGTCAAAGACATGATCCTGGACTTCGCAAAGGACCCCAATGAATATGTAAGCCGGCGGGCACTTTTGGCGATGCCCGCTCTGCGTCCTGACTGTGTGGAGCAGTTCGCTCCGCTGTTCTGGGAGCGCAACTGTTACTCTCCTGAACTTCCGGAATACCAGCGGATCGCCGTTCTGGTCTCACTGGACGCCATCCATTCCGACCTGCTTCCACAATACTTGGAACGGGCCAAGCAGGATGGTCGGAGCTATCTGCTGGAACACGCAAAACGAATCGAAGGAGGACTTGCCATGAACGAAAAACTGTCCCGTCCCCAATTCAATCAAATGGATACAACCGAGAAGCAAACGCTGATGGAAAGCTTGGCTGATCGTTATGATATGACCTTTCTCGGTCTACATACTTTTGACCGCTGGGGCCAGAGTTGCACCACCGGCATCTTCGAGAAAGATGGTCGGGAGTTCGTCTTTGTCCCCGGCGATACCGTCACCCTGGGCTGGGAGCAGTTTGCCGTGGGACTGAATCAGGAGAGCCGGGAGGAATTGGAGTATCTGTTCCGAGAATGGGAAATGGAGCGGGACCCGGAGGAGATGATTCGGGAAAGCATGGCTCCTGTTCGGCAGGCGGCCATTGGACCCATGTTGGTGGGCCGGGAGCTGGAGGAACTCTGCTGGGAGCCGGTCAAGATGGACGATCCCAGGCTGACTGCCCACCCTGACTGGCTGAAGGAATTCCGTGATTTTGCCTGGAGTGACAGCAGCAGTCTTACCTTGCATCAGTCGGCCCGCATTGAGCGGACGGAAAAGGGCTTTCAGATCTGTATCTATAACCGCACAGACTACGATGCGCTTCTTGCCATGCTGCAAAAACAGGGCTTCTCCCTGCCCACGGCGGACGAGTGGGCCTACCTGTGTGGCGGTGGGTGTCGGACCCTGTTTCCATGGGGAGATGGGTTAGACTACTCCATGCGTCTGCACTGGTTTGAGGACATGGATGAGGATGAGAACCGGCCCTATGACATGGAGGAACCCAACTTCTTCGGCCTGTCCATCGCCTATGATCCCTATATGCGGGAAGTGGTGCAGGCTGATAGACTTACCACCTGCGGCGGTGACGGCGGATGCAATATCTGCGGTGGGCTGGGCCCATTTCTCGGTTTCCTACCCTGTTCGCCCCACTGTAAGCCGGAAGTGCAGGAGGACAATGAACTAAACGGAGATTATGACTTTTATCGGCCTATCATTCGGCTGGAGAACTATGATTGACAATAGAAGCTTGATACAAAATAAAGAAAGAGAGGTGCCGACATGGGAGCATGGGGCATAAAAGCATTAGAGCGTGACGAAGGGCTGGATGTACTGGACATCCTCAAAAATGAATATGTACCGGAGCATCCGGTAATGGATCTGGGCGAGATGATCGAACTGATGAAAGAGGAAGTCATGCTGGGATCTGACTTCTCACAAATCGACTTCCTCTTTGACAATACTGCGATGGCTCTGGCAGAGCTGTATTTCCAATGGAAGGATAACAGCAAACTGGACTACGATCATGAAGAAGCTATATGGGATAAAGTCACCGGTTTCACAGCATCCAAAGAAGCCCTTGCTTTCCTGCTGCGGCAGCTCACCGACATCAAAAATGAGGTGCCGGACGAGGACGGCATCCGTGAGATTGTGGATCTTTGGAAGAACGAGGACAGCGGTGAGATCGCTCCTGCGTGGTTGGAACACTTGAATCAGCTCATTGATCGACTGGATTCAGAACAGGAGGCGTGACAGATGTATATCAAAAAATATTGGGGCAACTTTATTGGCGGTTCCGATGACAGTCTGAACCTTGTGGCATTTTTAGAGGATCAGAAAAAGGAGGAGATCCCCCTCAGCGAGATTTTCGCCAAGATCGGTCTGGACAAGCAGAACTGGGACTTTCGCCAAACCGTGGAGTACCTGGAGTTTACACATTCCGATGGCGTGGAAATGGACTTCCACTTCGCCATTGATGTGGTCACCGACCTGGCCGCCATCCTGCTGGAGTGCAGCGTCAGTGGCAGTGTAAACCTTCAGGATCTGGACGAGTACAACACCCCCATCCGCCGTATCCGCATCACTGCTACGCCAGAGGAGCATGACGCAATGAACAAGTCCCTGGCGGATTTTGCCCAGAACCCGCTGGAATACGACATCAGCGAGATGATGGGCGAGGATGAGATCACAGATATGGCTTATCAGGTGGAGATGCTGCGGAAAGAGCTGTACGAAGCCTCCGGCCGTAATCGGAACTACCATGTAAAGGCGGAAGATGTAAAACATCTGCTCCCTGACTGGGAGGGTGCCGATGGCTGTATCGCCACCAACCGTATCACGGTGGAGGGCTACAAGGTCGGCTACTGTTACCGGGAGAAGCCGGACGGCGGCTGGGACAGTGGCTGGCGCTTCACCGCTGGTGACGAGAGTGAGGCGTACATGGACGATCCCAACAACGCCGGGATCTACAAACTGAATACGATCTGCAACGACGATCCCGACATCATTCCTCTGCTGAACACCCCCGCCCCCTGCGCCTTTGAGCGGGATGAGAACGGCGTGTTCCAGCAGATCAAAAACTGGAAACCGGACGAGGACGAGGAGGACCCGGATATGGATATTTTGAAGCAGTGCCAGAAGTGGCATGAGGAGAGCAAACAACATAAAATTATTGATGCGCTGGAGGCCATCCCCGCCGAGGAGCGTACCCCTGAGATGGACAGCGAGTTAGCCCGTGCCTATAACAATCTGGCAGACCCACATAAGCCAACTTGCAAAGAAATGCTCAAAAAGGCCCTCGCTCTGCTAAAGCCCCATGAGGAATACTTCGAGGACGACTATTACTGGAACTTCCGCATGGGTTACTCCTACTTTTATCTGGATCAGGAGGGCCGGGCTCTGCGATATTTTGAAAAGGCATTGGAAGCCCGCCCTGGTGACGATGACACCAAAGAGTTTATCGAACGGTGCAAGAAGGGTATTTCTCTGCCGCAGTTCTGGGAGTGCTTCCGGGAGCGGACGGAATCTGCATGGAAGGACTTTGCCCAGCAGGAGGCCCAACTGCGCCAGATGATGGACGAGGACAAGGATCACACCCGCGGCGCCGAACTCGTAGCCCAAATGCAGGAAACCCTGAATCTGGTCTTTGACGAGATTTCCTTCGAGATGGGCTTCAATGGCGAGAAGTATGAGCTGATCCTCACCCCGGAGGGCGACAAGGTCAAGCTGTTTGAGCTGGTCTACTTCCAGAAACACGCCCCCAAGGAGGTGCTGGAGCAGTGGAACATCCTTGTGGGCCGTCAGCCCCTCCAAAACATCGGACTGCGCACCGACGATGGCTGGGACATCTCCGGGGAGGATGTGCAGATCTGGCTGGAGGAGCAGGGTGAAAACAGCTTCGCCATCTCCGCCTACTGTGAAAAGCTGCTGCCTATGCTCCGGGAGGAGGAAGGCCGGGCCTGGTGGATGCTCACTACCCTCACCGACCAAGTGCTGGGCGAGATCCCCCACATGAGATACATAGACAGCTTTGATGTGCTGGAAAAGCCCAAGGCAGAGCCGTCCTTCCTCCTGTCCCAGCTGCCCGACAAACTGCGGGAGCAGGGCCTGGAGCTCTCCACCGACCCGGAAGCCTATTTGGAGAGCTACCTTGGTTACAAAATGGAACCCAAACAGGACCCGGACGCCGATTGGCGGTTGGATACCATGTTGGGCTCCACTTGCTGTGTGCCGCTCATCAACGGCTATCTGAATGCCGACAATGATTTTATGGACGATCTTCACGCCGATGGCGCAGTAGCGGGCTTCTTCTGCTATCCTCTGGACACCTTGCGGGAGGAGGAAGGAACGGAGAAAATCTTCGATTTCCGGGACAAGTTGGAGGAATTGTTCACCACCGGCAACGGCCCGGAAGTGCTCACTCTCACCGGCGGGGCCACCGGCCTCTACTGCGGCTATGTGGACTTCATCGCCTGGGACATCCGGACGGCGCTGAACATGGCGAAAGAGTTCTTTGAAGGCACGGACATCCCATGGGCCATCTTCCACACCTTCCGCCGTGAAGCAGGTTCTGTACCCCTAAAGCAACAAGATGATGGGACAGAAACTGAGAATCAGGATGACGAGTTGGATGAAACGCTTACTGGCATGGACTATATTCCTTATACCCAACAGAACGCCGAAGCATTCTTCGCTCAGCTGGAGCAGTGGAACGACGAGGACGAGTACACCCGCTGCATCCAGGCACTGAATGCCATCCCGGAGGACTGGCGGAACTACCGCATTGCCTACGCCATGGCACGAGCACTGGAGAACTACGCCATCATTGGGGACCATGACGAAGGCACTTTGAAATCCAAGGGAGACAAAGCCCTCCTGAGGGCCATTGAGGTGCTGGAGTCCGTCCGGGAGGAAGGCCAGGACAAGGCGGAGTGGAATATGCGGATGGCCTACGGCTATCAGTATCTCTACGGCCAGGAGGAAAAAGCCATTCCCTACGCCCAGCGTTGGGCGGAGCTGGACCCCGAGGACGAAAATGCCCCGGCAGTAATTCGGGAGTGTAAGGCGGAGATCCGGAAACGCCAGCGCAGCTGGAAGAAGAAGGCCAAATTCGTGCCCGGTGATACCCCATTTGAGGGCTTCGACCTCACCAACTTCTGGGATGATAATTGGTATGCACTGAAAGAATATGTCAGTGAGCCGCCTTCCGATGAGCTGATCGCCAGCGTGGAGGAGGAACTGGGCTACAAGCTGCCCGCCGCCTACATCTGGCTGATGAAGCAGCACAACGGCGGCATTCCGGTGAACACCTGCTATCCCTGCGATGAACCTACCTGCTGGGCAGATGACCATGTGGCCATCACCGGCATTTTCGGCATCGGACGAGAAAAGAGCTGCTCCCTCTGCGGAGAGCTGGGCAGCCAGTTTATGATCGATGAGTGGGAGTATCCTGCCATCGGTGTGGCCATCTGTGACTGTCCAAGCGCCGGACACGATATGATTTTCCTGGACTACCGAGCTTGCGGTCCCCAGGGAGATCCTGCGGTAGTCCATGTGGATCAGGAAAATGACTATAAAATTACCCATCTGGCAGATAGCTTTGAGGAATTTATCCGCGGACTGGAGCATGAATCCCTCTATGATCCGGATGAAGATGCAGAGGATCTTGAGGATGACGCCGACGAGGAGGAAACCGACCATAAGGGTTCCTTTGCCGGATCTGTGCTCCTCTCCAAAGCAGAGTGGGACAAGGAGCAGTTGATCCGAGATCTGCGGGAAGAATGGGGCATCGTGGACGATGAGCCGGCTGAGGGCGACGAAGATGTTGAGAACAGCGATGACGCTGTGGTAATGCGGGTCGGCAATATGATGCTGATCGTGACACTATTCCACGGTCACATCCCTGACAATGAAGCAGAGATCAACGCCGAAAACAACTATATGTGGCCAGAGGCCGTAGAAGTGGCCACAGCGCACAAGGCCCATATCATGGTGGCTGTGTTGGGCGAGGAGGAAAAACTGCTGGAACGAGGTAAGCTGTTCACCAAGGCGATGGCAGTGTGCTGCAAGCAGAAATACGCCACCGGTGTCTACACCAGCGGCGTGGTATTTGAGCCTCGTTTCTATGAGGGCCTTGCCGATATGCTCAAAAAGGACGAACTGCCCATCTTCAACTGGGTTTGGTTCGGCCTGTACCGGAGCGAGGGGGGCCTAAACGGCTACACCTACGGCATGGATGTGTTTGGCAAGGAGGAAATGGAGGTGTTGAACACCGACGCTGAGCCGGAGGAACTACGGGACTTTTTGGCAAGTCTTGCCTCCTATGTGCTGGCGTGTGATGTGACGCTGCAAGACGGCGAGACCATCGGTTTTTCTGCGGACGATAAGCACACCATCACCCGCAGCCCCGGTGTCTCTCTGCCAGAGGAACAGATGACCCTGAAGATCGGTTACGAGCCTATAAAGGGAGATCCGGAGGATGACAGCTGCGACCACTCAGACAATGATGACACACAGGATGAGGAAGAATTCAGTAATCCCGAAGTCTACACAGAGGAGGAGATGGAGGCCGTCGAGGGTCACATTGAGCAGTATTTCGGTAAGGTCGAGAATGTGTTCCACGAGTTGGTCTCCCCGGACATCCATGTGGACATCTGCATCGTGCCGCCCACTGAGGAGCGGGACTATTATACCCTGGTCACCATGGGTATGGGTGCTCACCGGATGAATGTGCCGGAGGAACTGGCGGAATACAAGCTGGAGCGGGCGGAGCTGGCCATTGCCCTGCCTGCGGACTGGAAGCTGGATCAGGAGTCCATGAAAGACGAAAAGTGGTACTGGCCCATCCGCCTGCTGAAATCCTTGGCTCGTCTGCCCATCAACTGTGACAGCTGGTTGGGGCATGGTCATACAGTGGAAAACCGGGAACCATTTGCAGACAACACCAAACTGTGTACTGCTACCCTGATCGGTCCCCAGGGTACGGAGGATGGCAGCGAGGTCTGCACTCTGCCGGGCGGCGAGGAGGTCAACTTCTATCAGGTCATTCCGCTTTATGAGGACGAGTTGGACTATAAACTGGAACATGATGTAGACGCTCTGCTGGACAAGATGGCGGGGATCAGCTTTGTGGTGAACCCCACCCGCCAGGATGCAATCACCCGTGGCACCCTTTCCAATGATGATTTTGACGGTGAGATGGACGATGCTTCCTATCATATCGAGAGCATTGAGGAGAAGGAACTGCCTATTGACCCCATCAATGCTTATAACCATATGGCCATCTACCTGCGCTGGTGTATGGAGCACGACCTGATGGGCGAGGACTTCCTGAAAGAATACAGCGAAGTGGCCAAACAGGTCAAAGATGATTCTGCCAGTGTGGATCTGAGGGAGTTTATCCGGGATGAGCTGGACGGCTGTCTGTTCTCTGTGCTGTTCAATCAGCAAGGCCGTGCATTTGCAGGCTATTACTACGGAGAGGGCGACAGCCCCTACTATCCTGCCGATGTTGACGACAACGCCCTCCGCTTCTTCGGCCCGGGGCGGTATCACTCTGATGAGTTCCAGGATGAAGCCTACCTGTTCATCCCCTTTGACGAGGACTACTATCAGGCTATGGCAGAGGTGATCGAAGAACGCTTTGAAAACTGGCAGGGACAGGACTTCGACGAGGACACGCTGGAGCCTTCCGAGGTGGCTCATGCCATCATGGAGTATCTGGACTGCGAGTGTACCTATTTCCCGACCATGGCAGATGATGACCCCATCATGTCAGCATACAGCTACGCCCAGCGGCTGGGGGTACGGGAAGGCTTTGTTCCCGTGCTTATCCAGGCGGATGATGAAACGCTGTTGGAGTGTTTGGTAATGAACGCCGATCCGGAGCATGATGCGGACTTCTATGAATTTGACCTCAAAACGGTAACGGAGTACCGGAAGAAGATGCTCTCCGCTCCCGTCAAGGACGGAAAGGCGGTTTTGGAGGAATTGACCGGCCAGCGCAAGGAAGAAGCCGAGGACGATGATCTGGACTGGGAGGAGGAAGTCCTGGGCGAGATGGAGGGCGGAGAACCCAATGACCGCTTCGCAAACTATTGGAACGATGATACCGGAATGACATATCCGCTCATTCTGGCTAAAATTCCGGTAAAGAACCCCTGGGAGATCTTCGCCTACCTGCCCTTTGGAAATTGGAATGAGTGTCCGGACACACCGGACCTGATGGCAGTGGCGAAATACTGGTTCGAGCAACATGGTGCCATTCCTGCCGCCATGAGCCACGATGAATTGGAGTTTGAACTTCCAACTCCAATCTCCAAGGAAAGAGCTATGGAGGTGGCTGTGGAGCAATATGGTTTCTGCCCAGATCTGGATCAGAATGAGGATGGAAGCATTGGCTCCTTGGCAGATGTCCTGTGGCAGTCCACCGTCTGGTATTTCTGGTGGGATTGATGGGAGGTGCGACTAATGACAGAATATCAGAAAACCTATATCGAACTAAAAAAACAGTTTGTTGCGACCAATGAAGGTCCGGACAGTGTCCGCGCTCTATATACCTTCAAGGAAGAACTTGAGCAGAGTGAGGATCAGCAGGCCAAGGAAGTGCTGGTGGATGTGTATGATCTACTGGACTTCAAGAAAGATGCCTATGAACTGCTCTGCCAAATCGGAAATCGTTCCGATAAAAAGACCCTCAAGCGGCTGGGCACGCTGAAGGACTATGCGGAAAACTGGGGCAATCATTATGCTCTCCCCAAGCCCAAAACGCCGGAGGAAAAGCAGAAAGAAAAGGAACGGCAGGCCCAGCTGGGCATGCCCGCCTTCCGGTATCACCCAAACCCTCTGGAAACTGGGGCTTTTGAGGAATCCGCAGACGGCGTTGTCTGCGACTGCTGTGGCAAGACGACCCATATTTTCTATACCAATCCGTTCTTTTCAGTGGAGGATATTGCATATCTGTGCCCGGCGTGTATCGCCAGCGGCGAGGCGGCCCGGAAATATGACGGCAGCTTTCAAGATGATTTCTCTGTGGACGATGGCGTAGACGATCCGGAGAAGCTGGACGAGCTGATCCACCGTACTCCCAGCTACTCCGGCTGGCAGCAGGAATACTGGAGGGCCCACTGTGGCGATTACTGCGCCTTTTTGGGCTATGTGGGCGCCAGAGAACTGCGGGCACTGGGTGTGCTGGAGGAGGTGCTGGACGACCCCATGTGGGACGAGGAGCAGAAGGGAATGATCCGGGAATCCGTCAATGGCGGGCATCTGCAATGTTATCTGTTCCAGTGCCTCCACTGCGGAAAGCACCTGGTCTGGATGGATTTTGATTGAGGAGTTTTCAAAAGGTAGGATACAAGCAATGAAAACTAAAACGCTGACCATTCAACTGAATGATGAACAACTGCCCATCCTCCCAGTGGAACCAGAAGTTCACCTCTCCTTTACCACTCATGCCGACGGAAATGAATTGGAGTTAACAGGAAACCGGGCGGGGCTGCTTCTATTGGCGAAAGCCGCTCTTGGTATGGCGGAAACCATTCGTGAGGATGGATTTCATATCCATTTGGATGACCTGTATGGCATCAACGCCGTGGGAAAAAGCATCCTGATCCGAAAGGAGGAACAATCAAAACCATGATTGAAAAAAACTTTTTCAACCCCGCCACAGATAAAAGGAATCAGATAGTAAAGGTGAAATGATGATGGATCTGTCCATAAAGGAAATAAGCATAGAAAATGAAAAAATCAACAGAGAGAAATTTTTTTCGGTAGGGTTTTGCCCAGAAATACAGCGGTATTTACTTTGCGTTCATATTTCGTGGGTTGTGGGATATGACCGGTATTATGCTATAGATGAGGAAGATATAGCGCTCTATGAAGAAAGTCCAGATGAATTTTGTCAAAAATATGCAAAGGAAATTAACGCTTACAGAACAGAAAGACTGCTTGGTGCAGGAGCATTAAGAGATTATGATTTTAGATGTTTACCAGATGAGATATTAAAGAGTTTGGATGGATACCCATCATTCAAGAGATATTGTTATACAAACGGAATGCTTTATGCCCAAATAAAGATAGATGATAGTTTCTTTACTATTCCGCCAATTCGTGATGAAAAACAGATGGATTGCTAAAATAAAGAAATTGAGGGCTATGGGATTGGAAATCTTTCGCCCGCCGATATGAAATTCCGAAGCAAGTTCAGAAAGGAGGCAAGTACCTATGTCAACCTGGAGCGGAATCCGAAACAAACTGGAAAGTGACTACCTGTGCCCGGCACTCCGGGGTCACATCCAGTATTTTGCCACCAGTTACAGCAAAAGTGCTGACCATGAGGGCCGGGCAGCCATTCGTGTGGACGGCGTGGAAGTGCTGCGGAGCAACTACTACACCTATTTTGAGAATGTGTGGACGAAATTCACGCAGCTCAGGTCAACAACCATGAAAGACTGTGACTCCACAAAGGAGGCAATCAACCTTTCTCATGCTCATGCACTGGAGCAGGGCACCTTTGACCAAAAGGTGTTCTATGAGGCGTTTGGTATCTTTGACAACCAGAGCATCGAGAAAAGCCTTGTCAGCGAGAATCCTCTTGTCCGCATCTTTGCTCTCCTGGATCGAAGGCTGGGAAAGCGCCGCCTGCTGGCTTTGGAGGAATCCATGGAGCAGGAGCTGGACTGGGTGCGGGCCTTCTATGTGACCCGGATGCAGGCAGAAGGGCTGATGGACAGAGAATAACGAGGGTTAGGAGAATTGTGCAGCATGAATTTTTCGGATATTGTCCAAGGTGAAGACGGTTTTTTGGTAGAACTGCGTTGTAATAACACATTTCAGGTGCAGTTGTTTGGAAAAATAAAAGCCTATCTTCTTGAAAATCAACCAGCATGGAAGGCAGCAGGAGCGATCCCTATTCCCGATGCAGTTGCTATGTTCAATCTGATTGACCAGCTGGCTGGTGGAAATCGGTATTGGAGCGAGGAAACAGGACGCCAGGCAGAAGATGCTCTTTTTGAATTACAGGAAATAATCGATTCGTTAGAGGAAACATAATTTCGGTGAGGAGGAATCACCATGTCACAGATCGCATCCTTTTATCTGCTCAAAAACGGCCGACGGCAGGAGCTGTCCAACGGCGACTGCTCCGGCGCGGTCTATATGTTCATCTGGGACTGGTGTGAGTACGAGCTGGATCTGGATGTCCGTTTTCCTGCGCCCCAGACGGAGGACACCCTGGACTGCGCTCTGCTGGAGGGAGAGCTGGCGTCTAAACTGCTGGCAGCTCTGCAGGAGCAGGACCTCCCGGAACTGGCCGCTGAAATTGCCCCGGACTGGGACCTGCCCACCGAGGCGGTGCAAAGCGGACTGGAAACGCTGCGCTCCCACCTGGAGCTGGTGCAGGGCAATACAGCCCTGCTGTATGAAATGATATAGACAGAAAAGGAGAAAAACTTATGGGACTTGACATTTATGCCGGGACGCTGACCCGGTACTATTCTCACAACTGGAAAACTGTTGTTCAGCAGTGGGCAGAGGAAAACGGATATACCTTCAACCGGATTACGCCGGATGGAGAACCTGCTGACAACGAGGAGGAGCTGTCCCCGGCCGAGGTTCAGGCGGCAGTGGAGGACTGGCGAGATCAGATCTTAACCGCCATTTCCCAGCCGAACCAGCCGCCCTACACTCCATGGCCGGAGGACAACGAGCGGCCCTATTACACCGATAAGCCGGATTGGGATGCCTTCGGCGCTATGCTGCTGGTAGCCGCCTGTCATACATACGAGGAACCGGTGCCTCCCACCGTGGAGAAGGACTGGGACTTCGGGGAGCATCCCCTGATTGCCCGCCTTGCATCGGACGAGGAGCGGGTGTGGTCCCTGTTTCGTGGGGCTACCTGGTGGCTCCCTCTTTCCGACAGCTTTCTGTTCCAAGGCCCTCTGCCCACCGATGATCAGACGATGATTGCCACTTTGGGCGGACTACGGAAGGAGCTGGAAAAGCTGAACCAGCTGGCGTGGCAGACCGATGAGGACACCATCCTTGGCTGGGCAGACACGGAGGGATACCCGGTAGACGGAACCGTAGACGCAGATGGACAGTACAGCAAGGCAGACATCCCAGAACACACCCAGTATGACACTCAGTCCCTGGCCAAGTTTGCCTTCTCCATGTTCTGGCGGGCCATGCGGTTTGCCGAGGAACAGCAGGTGCCCATCCTGCTGGATTATTAAGGGGGAAACCAAATGAGCAATAGAGCTTTCCAGCAAAACCTGAACGACAAAAAAGGCCCCCAGCCCGGTGACCCCTATCTCATTCAGATGCTGTTCAAAGAGCCGGTAGAAATGCCGGATAAAGAAAAAATGACTGCCGTAATGGAGAAGCACATCGGGTCAGCAGAGTGCTTCTGTTATGATAAGAAAATGGCCGGCTTTGCCGCGCAGGACCATATTGCAGAGTTCAAGGACGGAAAATGCCCGGTGCAGCTGATGGTGATGAAATGCGACAAGTTCAAGGGCAAAGGCTTTGATGCCTTTCTCATGAGCCAGATGTGGGACTGTCAGGAGGACCGGGAGAGAATCTTCCGGGAGTGCAAATATCAGGTGGTAGCCACCGATATGCTGGCTGCGGCGCTTCCGGCACTGGAGCGGGCCAACCTGGATGCCGACTTTTTGGAGGCCCTGGCGGAGCTGTACCCCACCTGTGAGGCATTCTATTTCCAGAACTGCGGCAAACTGTTTCTGGCGGAGGATGTGCGTTCTCACCAGATTGAAGGCCCGGACCGGTTCATCCGCTTTGGCGTCAATGTCCGCTTCTTCAACATTGAGGGCACCGAGGATATGCTCATCGACACGGTGGGCATGGGAACCCTGTTCCTGCCCGACCTCCAGTACCACTTCCACGGCATGGACCCCAACTGGGTGGTGAACCACGCCTACAACGCGGCGTCCTATATCCTGGAGCACGACAACCCCGTTGCGGATGGGGACCCCATAGACGGTATTCTGGAGGGCAGAATGAGCCGTGAAGTCCAGTGGAAGTGCCAGTATGAGGATTCCCTGATCCAGCCGCCCAGAGGAGTGCTGGATATCCACATGGGGAGCTATGCCTCGGGAGGACGCTGAATGAACGGCGTTGTGCTCCTGGTGGGCGGACTGCTGCTTGTGGCGGTAATCAAGCTGATTATGGATCGAAATTGGATTGGCCTACTTCTCTGTGCTGTCGCCCTGCTTCTGGTCTTTGGGGCTGGACACCATACAAAATAGGCCATTTTAAGAATCGAGGAGGTGAAGTATGCAGAATTCAACAAATATGCGGATACTGGAATTACTCCGGTTTCTCTATGAGCGGACCGATGAAAACCATCCCGCCACAGTATCTGACATCATTGCCCATCTGAATGGAAAAGGAATTCAGGCAGTGCGGCAGACTGTTTACGCAGATACCAATACGCTGATCGATGCAGGGATTGATATTGTGGTGGTCAAGAGTACCCAAAACCAATATTTTATTGGAAGCCGCCTGTTTGAGTATCCAGAACTGAAAATGCTGACAGACGCAGTAGCATCCTCGAAGATCATTTCTGCCAAGAAATCCGAGGAACTGGTACAGAAATTATGCTGTCTGACCAGCACACATCAGGCAGAACAGCTTCAAAAATTTGCTGCTTTATCCAGCCGTGTAAAACCGCATAATGAAAAGGTTTACTATATCATTGATAATATCCAAACAGCGATTGGAAACCATCAGCAAATTCGGTTCCAATACTATGAATATACTCAGGAAAAAAAGAAAATCTTGAAGCATGATGGATATTATTATGTCGTAAATCCTTATGCGCTTGAATGGAAAAATGACCATTACTATTTGATTGGATTTTCTCTGAAGCATCAGAAAATTGCTCACTTCCGTGTAGATCGTCTAACAAGCATAGAAAATCTTGAAACTTGCTTTATGCCGATAGAGGGATTTGATGTAGCCTCCTATACAAATAAAATGGTTGATATGTTTACATCAGAGTCATCGAAGGAAGTAACCCTTCTATGTGAAAACGAATTGATGAGAGTAATTATAGATCATTATGGAGAAGATGCTGCTGTTGATAGGTATGATGATACACACTTCACAGCCAAAATTGAAGTGAACCCCAGTGGAACTTTTTATGGCTGGATATTCAAATTCAAAGGGAAAATAAAAATTCTCTCTCCCAAAGAGTGCATTACGGAAATGCAGCAAATCGCTCAGGAATTTATATAGTGCAAAAGAGGTGTTATTGATTTTTAACACCTCTTTTCAAATGGAATTTTTGTCCTTGAAGTGAACGGATGTTCGATATACAATATAAGCAAGATGTTCGCAGTTCGTCGAACAAATGAGAGGTGAATGCTGTGGGCAATATAACTTTTGGATCATTTATAGCTGAGAAACGCAAGGCACATAAATTCAATTTACGCGATACAGCCAAGCATTTGAATATTGCTTATGGCTATCTGTGTGACATTGAACAAAGCCGCCGTCCTGCTCCCACTGGAGATTTTGTGGAACGCATCTCTGCCTTTCTGAATTTGGATAAATCAGAACATGAGTTGCTTTTGGATCTGGCCGCAAAATCACGCAATACAGTATCTGCTGATTTGCCAGACTATATCATGGAAAAAGATATTGTTCGGGCGGCCTTGCGTGTGGCAAAAGAAGTAGACGCTACCGATGAAGAATGGCAGACATTTATGAAAATGCTAAAGGAGCGTAAACGATAGGGGGGATAGCTTTGTCAATTCCACAAATCCGTACAGAAGCAATCGAGGCGGTAGGGCGAAAAATCCTGATGGAATATGATCCCTCTCTGCTATCCGGGCAACCATATCCTGTGCCAATCGAAACCATTATCGAGACAAAGTTTGATCTAATCCTGGAGTTTCATACACTAAGAAAAAACCCCAAGATATTAGGGGAAACAATTTTCGATGACGGTGCCGTTGTTTTATATGACCAGATACAGAGACAGTATCGAATGATTGCAGTAAGAGCCGGTACAATCTTAATTGATGAACGGCTTTGTGATCCGTCAAAATTAGGGCGGCTCCGTTTTACCTGTGCCCATGAGCTGGCTCATTGGGTACTACATAAGAAGTTGTACTCCGGTACAGGAGATGTTGCTGCATATAACGGAAATGTTTCTTCCGATGAAAGTCATGGCATAATTGAGCGCCAGGCAGATACTCTGGCTTCTGCTCTGCTGATGCCTTTACCGCAGATCAAAAAATGTTTTTACCGACTTAGAATGGGTCGGACAGATGAACAGCTCATTGCTGAAATGGCAAACATTTTTGAGGTTTCCAAGCAAGCAATGCAGATTCGTCTAAAATCCAGGAACCTGATATAACCAAAGAGTGGGAATAGAGAGAGGTTCTCCCCTCTCTCTATCTCCTCCGCTATGCTATTTTGTACCTAATATGTTCGCAATATTGCGAACAAGGAGGAATATTCTATGAGGAAAGAAAGCACAACAATTCAAAAATGTAACAGCAGACTAACAGCTTTAGGGCTTAACAGCGACGCTGCGTTTCATAGAAGCAGGCTGATTCTAAAGATTTACCGGGATGTAGTCTGGGTTCTGAGTGAACGGGCAGAAGAATTGCAAGAAACTGCTTGGATTATGGGAGAACAAGATATAGAGTCTGGCCTCTGCTATCTTGAAAATTTTGCACCAGATATTGAACTACAAGCCTTTGAAGAAAAAGTGTGCTGCCTTGTTCAAAATCAAATGCTGGTCAATATTATTGACCGTGCGCTCCTTCGTCTGAAACGGTATCCAGATCGAGGAGAACTTTACTATGAAATTTTGACTAAGCAATTCATCTATCGGTTCAACAGTACAGAGAAAGAATTGCTGGAAGAACTAAATATAGAGCGCAGTGTCTTTTATGACCGAAAACGAGAAGCTATCTATTTATTTTCTGTTTGCTTGTTTGGATATTCTATTCCAGAAGTCCTAGAGGAACTGCCCCGACTAAATCCCGACTAAATTCCGACAAATCCCCGACCTAATCCCTACTCCCTTCCGACTTCCGACCTGCTATACTTGGTATAGTGGCAGGAATGTGTTAAATTGAATACTTTTCTACATAAGGCCCGGCATTAACCGGGCTTTTTTCATTCCTGCTGTAATATGGCGGCAGGAATATGGCTGGAGGCGAAAACACTTCCGGCCTTTTTCTTTGCCCGGTATTAGGAGGCCGGTATGCGCTGGGAGGCGTACATAGCAAAATATCCATGACACCGTTCAAATTCACTGACTACCAAGAATTTGAACGGAGGAAAGGATATGACAAGAGTATTCATTTGGAAAAATAACAGCCCACAGGAATGGGAGGAAATCAGTTTTTCAGCGTTCAGTAAGGCACGCCGCAATGGTTGCTTTACTGGGCGCTTTTTTATTGAGACAACCGAAAATGTTGATGGTCACAACGAAAGAGTTATTACCGAGTGCTCACAAGCTCGTTATAAAACACATCGCCAAGAATTAGGAACTATCAATCAAGATGTGGTTCATACGAACTCTCCCCAAAGACACGATACCTATGTCTACTACTTTGCAGATGGATCGCGTTCTACGCTGGTTTTAGGAGCAGACGATACTTCCTGTGTCAATGGAGCTTGGATTGCCGAATTGCGAGAACTGGATCGCTTGGAATACAATAATCAACACACACAAACACGCCGTCACTGTTCTTTGGATGCTCAGGACCCCGAAGGAATGGGAGGGTACTATACAGGTGATGATATGGAACGCGTGCAGCTTGAATTGGAAGTAGAAGATTTTCTCACTTCACTTCCCAAAGACCTGGAACAAATTGCTCGCCTTTTGTGTGAGGGTTTTTCTGCCGCAGAAATTGCTCGTAAGCAAGGGGTCAATCGGTCCTCAATATGCAGAAAAATTAAGAAGATACAGGATGCCATGATGCACTATAATCCTTAAGCAACAAACCATCGAAAGCACAGCCCTGCCATTTTGGCAGGGCTATGCTACTTTTTGAATTAAATTTCGTAATCTGTGCAACAAACGGCCTCTGCCGTGGCCTACAAGTGAGAGGCACAAATGCCAGGGAAGGGCATTGGGTCCCTCAGTCTCTAAATTAACAGTAATAGGAGCGAACAGGCCATGAAACAAGAAACTGAAAATCGGCAACAGAGGCCGCAGATGATTTGCCTGTGTGCAACCTGTGCCAATGCTTTTTATAATGTTCCAACCATAAGGATTCAGCGCGTGGATCGCTATCAACTTGTAAAAGATACCTGTACTTATTGCGGGGTCCGCAATGGATATGACTATATCATTACTCCTCGTAAATCGACACGCCGTCATTCAGGAAATGAGGCGAGGTTATGAACAAGAAAGATGTCTGTGCAACCAAAATAGCCTATGTACGATTCACGGAAGATGATTTGGCAGACCTGGATAATCAAGTTCGTCGTGTAGGTGCGTCATCCAGAGGCGCATATATCCGCAGTTTAATTAAAGGAGTTCGTCCTGTTGAACTCCCTCCAGCAGACTATGTAGCTCTGATTGATGAATTAGCTAAACTTCGCCGCAGCATTGATACAATGGCAGCTCGCGCGGCGGACAACAAGGCGTCTGCACTCAGCCCTGTCGAATACTATACATTATCCAGTCTTACGGCGTTGACACTTCAAAAGATCCGGCTTGCAGCATTACCACAACAGTATCACTTACCGGAGGATATGAGCCATGAATGAAACAATTATTGACCGCACTTATGTGTGCTTAAAGTTGATTGATATGCTCTACAAAAAGGGACTTATCAACGAAGCAACCTATTTTAATGTGAAACGAACCTATCAGAACAAGTAGGTTTTTTGCGCTGGGTTGTCAAGGATGTCAGCCCAGCGTCCATATCATTGCAGATTAAAGATTTTTTGAGTATTCTCGTTTTGTCAGAAGAAATCAGGAACACTAAAGGAGGAAGATGCTATGTACAATATGTCTCCGTACTCATTATCTCGATCTTTTCGGGACAAACCCTGTCGGGCAGTCATATATGGCCGTGCCTCAACAGAACACGAGGCCCAGGTCAAAGCCTTGCAAAATCAGATGCAGTGGTATGATGATGTTGCTCGATTTCATCCTCAATGGAATGTTATCAACCGCTACATCGACCAAGGCATTACCGGAACTCAGGTCTATAAGCGGGATGCCTTTATGCGGATGATGGAGGATGCCAAACAGCAAAAATTCGATTTGATTGTCACTCGCGAGGTCTGCCGCTTTGCCAGAAATACGGTAGATGCATTGGTCTGTGTTCGCCAACTCGCCGCCATAGGGATTGAAGTCTATTTTGTGAATGATAACATTTGGACTCTTGACGGTGATGGCGAGTTGCGGCTGACCATTATGGCTACTATGGCACAGGAAGAGAGCCGCAAAATCAGTGAACGCTCTCTTGCAGGACAACGGGTCAGCCGCGAAAAAGGAGTCCTCTATGGAAACGGGAACATTTTCGGATATACCAGGAACAAACTCACCAAGCAGTTTGAAATTGATCCCGATCAGGCGGAAACTGTAAAAATGATTTTTGACCTCTATGATTCCGGCATGGGAGAAACCTTAGTAGCAAAAGAGCTAACCCGCCTTGGACGCAAAAACGGAGTAGGTAAGGTCAAGTGGGATGCTGGAAAAGTATCAAAGATCATCAAGCGAAAAAACTATCTGGGGTACACAGTTTACTGTCAGTCCTATTCCAATAACTATTTGGAGCAAAAGAGAATCAAGCGTGACGAGAGCGAGTTTGTCTATGTAAAAGGTGGCTTCCCTCAGATTATCTCGGAGGAACAGTACGAGCGGTGTAACGCCATTCGTCGCAGTAGGACCAAACGGCTGACTGATGAGAAAGGCCGTACACGGAGTTTTGGTATTCAGCAGGCTCAGAATGTGTGGGGCAGAAAAATGAGGTGTCGTTGTGGTTCTCCCATGCTTCGACATTGTTGGAGAACCAATAATGCAGGAAAGCCTATCTATGGATATGAATGCAAGCGACACCATGATACCCCCCGCATCCGCCTTCAGAATGAACAAGGCAATCCAACACCTATCTGTGAGATCAAGCCGGTTGGACAAAGCAAACTGGAACTGATGGCCTCCAAAATATTTGAGAGGGTATGGGGAGACCAAAAAGAAATCGTCCTCCAGACCTGCAAAATGCTGGATGCTTGCTACAAGCCAGACGCAGATCGTCGAGCAGATTTGATGAAAGCGAAAGATGATTCTGTTCAGTTGCTCCAACAACAGCTGGATGACTTGGTTGTAGTCCGTGCCCGTGGAGAGATTGAGCAGGATAAGTTCCTCCAGCGGACCATAGAAATTCAGCAGCAGATGGAGGCCCTTCGTCAGAGCAAAGCTCAAATTGCTTCAGAGGACTACAATCCCGGACGCCTGGATATGGAAGCCATTGAAGCAGCGTTGTGCGAGGCAGTTGAAATGCATGACGGTCTGGTAAGCGAGGATTTCATTGATCTCTTTGTTTCACAGGTTACACCACTGTCTGATTCCCGCTTTGCCTGGTGCTTGGACTTTTCTCCGCAGCCCACAGTTGCCTTTCTGAATTTAGCCGGTCAGAGGAAGTACACGACCTGCTCTATGGATAGTAAATTACACTTTGGTCCTTTTGCTGATGAGGAGGGGCACACCATCCCTTTTCCGGGCAGCCTGCGTCGGTGAGCTGCCCGGACAGCTCTAATTCAAAATGTACATCGTTATATACACAAGGTATGTACGGCGCAGGCTGCTATCGCCGATAAGTAATTTGGCGGTAAACACGCAGATCTGAGAGGGTATTGCGCAAGCAATAAATTGGGGTATATGAGAATAAGATGAGAACCTCATTACTGATAGAAATATCAGTAATGAGGTTCTTTTTTGTTACTATTTCGTCTGAATTAAAGCACGATATTTCCGTCCCGGTCGATTGATGTCGTTTTTGGGTCGATTGGTGCAATCTGCCGCTTATTTTCTGGAAATGCTGTTATAATAAACACAACTCAGATTTATAGAAATCGGAAGTACAGAAGAAAGGGGAAAGAGAATGAGAAAAACAAATTTTTTAGGAAAGGTGCTTAGCCTGGCGCTTGCTGTTACGTTGATAGCAGGTATGGTGCCGGAGATGCGCGCGAAAGCAGCAGAGGGTGAAAACTCGGGCTGGATACAGGTGACGGAGGACAATAAAAACGACTTGGACACAAAGGTAGCCGTTTTGGACAATTTGAGCCAGACTACATATGATAATTTTATTTTTAATGCTGAATGGGCTCATAGTTATATTAAGTCAAGTAAAAACGAGTATTACATATTAGGAAAAAAGGGTGGAAAATATATATGCCTTTATGGTGCGGACATTGAAGTTCGTTCTAAGACTCTTGATACTATAGATATTTCTGTAGCTAATCATTACTTTTTCCCTTCACAGGAAGTTAAATTAAATCTTGACGGCGGTGAGTGGAAGACAGATACTATAACAACGGTAGCAGGAGTATTTACAGATCTTCCGATACCTACGAAAGAGGGCTATATATTTACTGGGTGGTATGAAGATCCTCAGAGTGAAGACCCCCAAAGTAATAAGGAGGACATATCATTAAGAAGCGTATATAATGGAAGAACGGAAATTAATGCGCACTGGTACAAAAAATGGCCTGAAGGAAGTAAAGACTGGGTGAAAGCAACGACCATAAAAGAACTGGAAAGTGCTGACCTGCCTTTCTTTACCTTGTCAGAAGCAAAAAAGTTTGCGAATGAATATCTTGTGCAACATCCGTACCCAAATGATGCATATGCTGTTATTATAGGAAGAATTTATAATTTTGATACCGTATGTTATATTACTTATAACACCGCAAAAGGAGGTGTAGGCTATAACCCGGTTCCGGAAAGTCTGGAACAAAACTGGATGAGTAAGTATACCTATTATGTTTTGAGAACTCCGGGCACAACATCGGATGATTCTGAAAATCCATCGGTAACCCCGACTCCGGCACCTGCTCCTGTACCCCCGACTCCGGCACCTGCCCCTGTGACCCCGACAACTGCACCGTCCGCCGGAGACACCAGCAGTGATTCCTCTGACTCCGGCTCATCAGCTCCTGAACCGGTACTGACCACCACAAATATCGCAGGAGAGCAGATCACCGGATGGGATGCCATTACAAAAGTGATCTCTACCCAGACAAAAGACAAGCAGCAGAATGTATCCGGTGCCAACCAGGATCTGCTTCATGTAGATGCCAGCGGCTTTGACAAGACAATTCCTGCAGCAACAGTGAAAGCAGTGTCCACCTCAGCTCTGCGTGGCCTGCATGTATTCATCAGCAACTCAGATGCAGTAACCTTCCTTGCAAAGAGCAAGTTGTCCGGTTACAAGGAAACCAACTTTGAACATAAGGATACTGTTACAGAGCATTCCAGAACCATCGACTTTACCAACAAACAGGCATTGGGTACAAACGTTGTATTCCATACCACAGTACCTGTGAAAAACGGAGAAGTGACGGTTTACAAGGTAGATGCCAACGGCAGAACCCGCATTGTCAAGACAGTTTCGAATGCAGGCGGACAGGTATGCTTCCCGATTACTGAGACAGCAACCTATGTATTGGAATACTGATCTGCGATAGTTGAATCCCATATTTTACAGCACCCCCCGCTACAGGAATAAAAACCTGTGGCGGGGGGTGCTTTTACTGCAAACGCGATTCCTTGTAAAGAAGTGTAAAAACGTAAAAACGTAAAAACCATAGCAAATATGTCGAAAAATGAAGATTTCATAAAAATATTCATGTATTTTAATGCAAAAACAGCACAAAAACATATTGAATTTTACATGAATAATAATTATACTATATTCAGGACCTTTAAGGAGGATGGATCATGTATAGAAAAATCATGGGTTTTCTGGAAGCATGGAAAGAAAATGAACACCGCAAACCTCTTATTTTGCAGGGGGCAAGACAGGTGGGGAAGACTTATTCTATTTTAGAGTTCGGGCGAATTCATTATGAAAATGTAGCCTATTTCAATTTTGAAACGAATCCAAAACTGAATGAAACCTTTGAGGAAAAGATCAGTCCTGATTATTTGATACCGATTTTATCTCATATTGCAGGTCAGACGATTGTAAAAGAAAAAACATTGATTGTATTTGACGAGGTACAGCTTTGCGAAAGGGCTTTAACGTCATTGAAATATTTTTGTGAGGATGCCCCGGATTATCATATTATTGTGGCAGGCAGCCTGTTGGGCGTTGCCGTCAACAGAGCAAAATTTTCATTTCCCGTTGGTAAGGTTGATATGAAAACGCTGTATCCGATGGATATGGAAGAATTTATGATTGCTGTGGGAGAGGATGAACTTGTAGAGCAGATTAAAAAATGTTTTGAAACGAATCGGCCGATGCCATCCGCACTCCATGATGCAGCCATGCAGCTTTACCGTCAGTATCTTGTGGTAGGCGGTATGCCGGAGTGTGTGATGCAGTTTGTCCAGACAGGGGATTATATCCTGATCCGCCATACGCAGGATACCATTCTGACAAGTTATCTGAATGATATGAGCAAATACAATAATCTGAATGAAATTAAGAAAACCAGACTTGCCTATGATAATATTACGGTTCAGCTTTCCAAGAAAAATACCCGCTTTCAATATAAGCTGATCAAAAAGGGTGGACGTGCTTCTGAATTTGAAAATGCGATTGAATGGCTCTGTCTGTCGGGAATTGTGTCACAGGTCTATAGGGTAGAGCAGATCAAGAAGCCTTTGGAAAATTATCGGGATATTGATGCGTTTAAGATTTACGTTTCGGATCTGGGGCTGCTTTGCGCCAAGAAGGATTTGGCTGCAAACGATATTCTCTATATGGTGGAGGAACTGAATGATTTTAAAGGTGGCATGACAGAAAATTATGTCAATGTACAGCTTGCCATCAATGGTTATAACACTTACTACTGGGAATCCGAGCGTGGGGCTGAAATAGATTTCGTTATCCAGCGGGATGGTCAGCTGATCCCGATTGAGGTGAAATCCGCCGATAATACCAGAGCCAAAAGCTTAAAGGTCTATATGGATACCTATAAGCCGGCTTACGCGATCAAACTTTCCGCGAAAAACTTTGCGTTTGAGGACAACAAAAAGGTGGTTCCGCTTTATGCGGCATTTTGTATTTGAACCGTGGGCATACTGATAAGAATTCAAGAACCGCATTACTGATAGAAATATCGGTAATGTGGTTCTTTTTTGCATAGAACATGAAGGAGAATCCGTTGCATTGAATTTGAGGTGAAGTCTATAATGAAACTAACTATATTTCGTGATGACTGAAAAATATAAAAAATTATATAAGAACAGAGGGATTGCGATGGGGATTTCACTGGTGGGAACGTGGAAGGTAATATTGACGGATGGGACGGCAGCGCAGATGCATCTGCCGGGAACTTTGGACGAGAGCGGCATCGGTCACAGAGACGTCGGAGCGAATCAATGGCACCCGGATGCGGCGCTGGGTAACGCTGAGGTTTTGCAGAACTGGTGCAGGAGCGTACCGGAGGACGGATCCACATCATCGTGGAGAGTGAAGCAAAACTGGGTTCGGAAAGCGAAGTACTGGAACAGATCAAATACGGCGGGATCGCTTTTGCAAGAGTTTCCTTGTCGCAGATCGCAGAACAGGCACCGGAGATGAATGTACTGCAATTGCCGTATCTGTACAGAGATTCGGAGCATATGTGGAGGGTATTGGACGGAGAAATCCTGCGGGAATGTGCCAGAGAGTCTGCGGAATATGAAAGAGTACTCTGGAAAGACAGAGAGGAACAGTCCAGACAGACCGCCATTGCCAACGGAACTTGTGTGAGCACCCTTTCTGCGGAAGAAAAAGAACGAGGGAATCAAGTTCCAGCGTATTGATGCGGATGTGACCGATGCCCTGAAGTCCAAGACTTCCAAGAAGGCCGAGAAAGAGATGGAAGAGCAGGCGGAGAGCATCAGCAAGCTGATGAAGAAAGCTCTGAAGAACGACAAGATCACTGTCAAGGTAGAGAAGCTGAAGAACAAGAAGATCTCTTCCATGATCACTCTGTCCGAAGAGAGCAGACGTATGCAGGATATGATGAAGATGTATTCCATGCCCGGTATGGACATGAGTGCCTTCGGCGGTGAGGGAGAGACCCTGATCCTGAATGCCAGCCATCCTCTGGTACAGTACATTACTGAGCACCAGGATGGTGAGAATGCAGAAATGATCTGCGAGCAGCTGTACGATCTGGCAAAGCTTCAGCACGCACCTCTGTCTGCCGATGCCATGACCAAGTTCGTGGCAAGAAGCAATGACATTATGATGCTGCTGACTAAATAATAAGATAGCTTGTGAAGTAGACAGGTAAAAGCAAAAGGAACTGCAATGTGTGTTTATACACAGGCTACAGTTCCTTTTTTGGAATGTGGAGACGGAGAATGCGACAGAGGCATAGTGTTATCTTTACGATATTGACTGGGAGAGATCCCGGTCATTTTTTTGAAAAATTTAAAGAAATAGGCATAGCTGGAGAAGCCGAGAAGTTCCTGTACCTCGGTGACGGTCCGGCCCTCTGCCAGCATCGTCTGGGCGAGGTTAGCCCGCTGCACGGAGATATAATGCCCGATGGTGGCATGGGTATGTTCCTTGAACAGGCGCCCGAGATAGTCCTTGTTCAGGTAGAATTCTGCAGCAATGCTTTCCAAGGTCAGTGGCTCTGTCAGATGCCGGTTGATAAAGGCCATGACCTCATTGATGTTTTTCTGGGGCTGGGAAATAGAACGCTGTCCGGTAGAAGATGCCTGTAGGCCGTGCTGGATCCGGCTATCCAGTATACTTAGCAGAGAGAAAAAATCCGCATAGGCAGAAAGGGAGGGCTGAGGATGCAGCTGCAAATAGTGATCCAGCTGACTGCAGAGCCCGGTAAGCCCGGTGGGAGAAAGCCGGAGGATCGCAGGAGAGAAAGCCGGATCTGCATAAGGCATGAGTCCGGAACCGGCCCCAAGGACAGTATACAGCCAGTCTCTGTTAATATTCAGGACGTAGCGCTCATAGATGGTCAGCTTCTGATTGAACAGCTGATGCACATGGTGAGGCGGAATGATGATCAGAGATCCTTTCGAAACACTGGAGACAGTGTCGTCTAAGAGGACATCCGGGAGGTCGGACATTGTAAGATATATTTCCAGAGCGTTGTGCGTATGCGGTCTGGCAGGAGAAGAGGTTCCGTTGTTGCGGTAAGCCAGTTCATAGGGTGCATCAATTGTAAAATAGGGAATAGTCATTTGGGTTTTCATAGGCACTCCAAAGGTCGTTATTTTTCATAAAATTAGTATTTTATACACATATTATTACAACCGTAGAGAAGTTACAATAAGAACATCAAAGAAATACATCAGAGAATGAAAGGAAAGGTGTCTAAATGGAAAAGGTAAGACTGGGCATTATTGGTATTGGGAGTATGGGAACCGGTCATGCAGGCAATGTGTTGAAAGGGATGGTGCCGGATATGGAACTGACCGCCGTAGCGGATATCCGGCAGAGCCGCCTGGACTGGGCAAGGAACAATCTTCCGGAGACGGTCAAGGTATTTGATGATGGCAGGAAAATGATTGATTCGGGAAGCTGTGATGCCGTTCTGGTGGCAACACCACATTATCTGCATCCGGAATTCGTCATCTATGCATTGGAGCATGGACTGCATGCGATCAGCGAAAAACCGGCAGGAGTCTACACGAAACAGGTACGGGAGATGAATGAGGCAGCGGAAAGGTCTGACAGATCCTTTGCCATCATGTTAAATCAGAGAACCAACTGTGTATACAGAAAACTTCACGAAATGATCCAGAGCGGCGAACTTGGGCAGCTACGACGTGTCAACTGGATCATCACCGACTGGTATCGTAATCAGAGCTATTATGATGCGGCGGGCTGGAAGGCAACCTGGGACGGAGAAGGTGGCGGCGTGCTGTTGAACCAGTGTCCGCACCAGTTGGATCTGCTGCAATGGCTGTGCGGCATGCCTGTGAAGGTGAGAGCCTTCTGCCACGAAGGAAAATGGCATGATATCGAGGTCGAGGATGATGTGACGGCTTATATGGAATTTGAAAACGGAGCCACCGGTGTCTTCGTGACTACCACGGCAGATGCTCCAGGAACCAACCGGCTGGAGCTGACCTTCGAGATGGGAAAAATCGTGTGCGAGGAAGGCAGACTATTTTTTGATAAACTGTCCACCAATGTGAGTGATTTCTGCAAAACGGAGAAGGAAGGATTTAAAAAGCCGGAATATTCCAGAATTGAGATTGAGACGGATGGACAAAACGAGCAGCATATTGGTGTATTGAAAGCGTTCGCAGGTCATATTTTAAGAGGAACTCCATTGGTGGCAGAGGGAACGGAGGGAATCCGGGGGCTGACCCTGTCCAATGCCATGCACCTGTCCAGCTGGCTGAACCGCACCGTGGAACTGCCGTTGGATGAAGAATTGTTTTTACGAGAATTGAACAAAAAACGTGCCACTTCCAGAAAAAAGGAAGACACTGATATTGTATTTGATACGACAGGCACTTATTAAGGAGGACAAAAGAATGACAGTAAAAATCACAGGTTTTGCAGATGAAATCGCACCGGAACTGACAGCTCAGATCGCAGGACTGAAAGGACTGGGAATGTCTTATGTGGAGATGCGTGGAGTGGATGGAGAAAATCTGATCTATCACACGGATGAAAAAGTGGAGCAGATCAAGAAGACACTGGATGATAATGGAATCCGGCTTTCTGCCCTGGGATCTCCCTTGGGTAAGATTCTGATCACGGATGATTTCACTCCCCATTTTGAAGAGTTCAAGAGGGCAGTGGAGATCAGCCATAAGATGGAATGCCCGACGATCCGGATGTTCAGCTTCTATCTTCCGCAGGAGAGTGATCCGGCAGCCTATGAGGGCGAAGTCTTCGACAGGATCGGTAAATTCGTGGACTATGCCTCTGCGAATGATACACTGCTCCTGCATGAAAATGAAAAAGATATCTATGGAGCAATGGCTCCGGAATGCAAAAAACTCATGGATACCTTTTACGGGGATCATTTTAAAGCTATTTTTGACTTTGCCAACTTTGTACAGTGCGGACAGGATACGCTGGAAGCCTATGAGATGTTAAAGTCCTATATTGCCTATATCCATGTAAAGGATGCACTGAAGTCAGACCAGAGTGTAGTTCCGGCAGGCTATGGTGACGGAAATGTGGCGGTGATCCTGAAGCGTCTGTCAGCCTCCGGATTTGATGGATTCCTGTCACTGGAACCGCACCTGTTTGAGTTTGAGGGTTTCCATGCACTGGAAAAGGACGGCAGGAGCATTGCTGTCAAAGAAAAGAAGGTACTCAGCGGTCTTGAGACATTTACCATAGCGCATGATGCTTTGATGAAGCTTCTGGACAACTGCATGTAATTCCCTTACGATGAGGGAGACTGCATCAGGAGGGCGCAGAGGCACCCACCTTCTCAATATACTCTGTGGGAGTATAGCCGGTATATTTTTTAAATACCTGGCTGAAATACTGTGGATTATTGCCGAATCCCACAGACCTGGCAATAGTTTTGATATTGTCATTATGATAGTACACCATAAGGCGGATGGCTTGTTCCATCCGCTTTTTGTTCAGGTAATCGGAAAACCGGATGCCTTCCTCCTTTACAAATTGTTTGCTCAGGTAGCCGACACTGACAAAGAGATAGTTCTCTGCCAGCCATTTTAAAGACAGGGTCTCACAGTCCAGGTGGGCTTCCACGTAAGATTTTAAGAGGCTGATGTTGGCACCGCCCTTAGAGGAGGCAGCCTCGTCCTTCTCCTGCAGCAGTACGATCTCCGCCAGCTTCCGGATTTCGGAGGTCTGGGTACAGGAATACAGGCGGCGGAAAAAGTCACAGGCAATATCGAGCGGCGGCTCTTGTCCGGAGTTATCGGGATTCAGGAAAAGTCCCAGGGCGATATTCTTCGCAACATCCGGTGTCATGGAAGGAGTGAAGACGGAATCCAGCAGAGATGGAATATCCGTTTCGGCCGGGGAAGCGGTAAATGCCTCACGCAGCTTGGAAATTCGCCAGGGAGCGGCCATGTTGTTATGGAAGTCCCTGGTTTCTCCGGTTTCTGGGCGGATCAGCAGGATCCGTTCATAGCGGGATATCTTGGATATGATCTGCGCAAACAAATCTTCCGAAGTATCACCGTGGAGAAAAGAGGTTTCAAAGGTTACACACTGTTGCGGATAATGCAGCTCCTCCAAAGACTGGCGGATCTTTTCCTGATGGGCCAGGGTGGGAGAGGACAGGACGAAAAGAGCACTGTTTTTTACATAAATTACAGGAAAGACACTTTCTGCTCCGCAGGAAAGCAGAATCCGCACGATATCCTTTAGAAAACTTTTCAGATAGGTTTCTTCTACAAAGGAACAGATACAGGCATATAGTCCCTTTTCGGGAAAGGACAGAAGTCCCTGATACTTTTTGAATACCTGGGGAAAATTATCAGGCTGATCCAATGCTTCCATAAGCAGCCCCTGTTCTAATGGCGACTGCATATCCTTCAGCAGAAGGGCCTGCTCCGCCTTCTGCTGTACCTCTTTTTGCTTTTTTTCTTCACGGATCGTATCCAGACAGTTGATCAGCTCCTGCTTGTCCGTGGGTTTTAAGAGATAGTAGCGGACCCCGTATTTCATGGCCTGCTTGGCATATTCGAATTCACCGTAACCGGATAACAGGATAAAAGTGATCCGGGAGTCGATGCGGGAGGCACGTTCGATCAGTTCCAGACCGTTCAAAATAGGCATCTTGATATCCGTGATCACAACATCGGGATAGTCATCACGGATCCGGTCATAGGCTTCCATTCCGTTTTTGGCGGTAGCAATCACCTTGTAGCCGAGGGAGGTATAATCGATCATGGAAGAAAGTGCTTCACGTATGATCTGTTCATCATCTACAATCATCAATCTGAGCATAAGAATCCTCTCTTTCTTTGGGAATGGACAGCAGTACAATGGCCATTCCGTCTTCATTGTATATAGATAAGCCGTACCGGTCGCCGAAGAGCAGCTTCAGGCGGGAGTTGATATTCACCAGTCCCACACCGGAACCCTGGGGAGTGACCTGCCTGTGTTCCAGCTTCCAGATGAGATCATCCTCGAAATGGGAACCGGTATTTGCTACGGTAATCTGGTAGACGGTGTCTTTTTCGGAAATGGTGACGGTGATATGACAGACATCGTCACTGAATTCCAGAGCATATTTTAATGCGTTCTCTACCAGAGGCTGGATACAAAGTGTCGGGACATAAATATTGGAAATGTCATCCGGCACATGCAGCTGGAAGTCCAGCCGGTCTCCGAAACGGATCTGCTGGATCCGGATATAATCCTTTAAAAGGTCCAGTTCCATTTTTAAAGGGATCAGGTCTTCTTTGCTGTTGACAGCAGCGCGGAACAGATTCCCCAGGGAACGGACCATGGTGGAGATGTCATCGGCACCGTATTTTTGCGCCATCCAGTTGATGGTATCCAGGGTATTGTAGAGAAAATGCGGGTTGATCTGCTGCTGCAGCATCTTGATATTGGTATCCCGGAGCAACAGCTGCTTTTCATAGTTTTTATCCCGCAAAGTCTTTACATTGGATTTCATTTCGTCAAAGCTGACATGCAGCTGCCCGATCTCATCGGTACGGAGACTGTAATCGTAGTGAGCGGTGTCCTCCGGATCCTGGAGTCCCTGTCCGAAGCGGCGGATCTTCTCTACCAGAAGATCCAGATGGTGCAGTATCCTGCGCAGAAGCAACAGTGCCAGAAACAGAGCGATCATCACGACCACGGCGGAGAACAGGATCATCCGGATCAGAACGGTATGGATCGCAGAAAAGAGCGGATCGTAATCCTGAAAATACAGATAATTCCATCCGGTACGTGGAAAATCTCCCTGGATGACAAAGGTCTTTCGTTTATCTATGGAAAGAATAGAATAATGGCTGCTGCCATGATTCAGCGACTGCAGCAGGCTGGAATACTGTTCCGGATGGTAAGTCTCCTGTGGGTAAAACTGCGCATTTCCTGCAAACAGGATAAAACGGGAATGCGTGGAGAGAGAATATCCGGCATTCTCCAGGGCATCACTGATCAGCTGGTCCAGGTCGATCACTATGTACAGGTAAGCCAGATGATCCAGGGTCAGATGGCGAAGCTGCCGGATATCCCGGTAAAGTACGATGGTATTCCCGGGGGAAGCCGGTGCACTCCAGCTGGCACGCCCCTGGCAGGCTGCTGCATTTTCTGCCAGTTCCTCCAGAGGAAAAGCATCCAGATCGGAAGTATTTCCCATACAGATCAGTGTGTCGTCAGGAAGTACCAGACTGATGGATTTGATATAGTCGTCATCAAAAATATAAGGATAGAGAGCCTGATATATCGTCTGCTTTCTCTGGGCATTACGGATACTGGTGGGAGCATCCATGATATCGGTGAGATTCGTCTGAATGATGGTATCGGACAGGATCCGGGCAGAACCGGATTCCACGGTCTCCATTCTTGCAGAGACGAAGGAAGATACATAATTCAGAGACTGTGCATTGGAAGTATACAGCTCACGGGCATAATACTGGGAAAGAAGCTGAATGCCCACAACAAAAGCAAAGAACACAAAAAGCAATGTCGTTGACAGGATCAGTAGTATTTTCTTATATAAAGACAGATTATTAAAACGCTGTGATAAATTGCTCATGGAAAAACCTCCGTATCATGGTTATTATATAGTAAAAATATGGGAAGTTCAATTTTCATCCGTGGGAAGAAAACAAAAAGCCGTTTTTTGAACATTCAGAAACCTTTTTTTGAACACGAAATTATGCAAAATGCCATATGGAATATGGAAAAACTGAAAAAAGTATGAAAATGTGACGAAAAAAATGTAAGATTATGGTTAAAAAGCCATTTTTTGCATCGACAGAACCGTTATTTAACTTTACCATTATGCAAAATGGACATAAAATAAATTCATCAAAACAACAACGAGGGATGTGCAGGACACATACCCGACAGATTGTATGGGAGGTATAACAAATGAAGAAAAGAATGATTGCAGGTCTTATGGCTGTATTGATGACCATGTCTCTGGCTGCATGTGGAAGCAGCGCAGGCAGTTCTGATGCATCTGGCACAGGCTCCGCTGCCACAGGTGATAACAGCGCAGCACAGGCTGCCAGTGGTGACAAAGTAACCCTGAGCCTTTGCTGGTGGGGCAACCAGACAAGAAATGATGTAACCAAGAAGGCAGTTGACCTTTACATGGAACAGAACCCCAATGTAGAGATCAAGGTAGAGTTTACCGACTGGTCCGGCTACTGGGATAAGCTTTCTGCAATGGCAGCAGGCGGCAACCTTCCCGATATTATCCAGATGGATTACTCCTATCTGCAACAGTATCAGCAGAGCGGCCAGCTTGCTGATCTGAGCCAGTTCATTGACAGCGGTGTCATTGACACCAGCAAGATTGCAGACAGCGTTATCGATAGTGGATCTATTGATGGAACCTGTTATGCATTAAGCCTTGGCAGTAATGCTCCTATGATGGTATATGACAAAGAAATCGTAGAACAGGCCGGTGTAGAGCTTCCCGAGCAGCTGACCATCGAAGAACTGTATGATATCGGACAGACCATTTACGAGAAGACCGGTGTGAAGACCTACTACGATGGCGGCATCAATATGATGCAGATCATCGCAAGAACCCAGGGATCTCATTTGTTCGATGAACTGGCAGCAGGAACCAAGACTGCAAGCGAAACCCACTTCGCTAATGTAGATAAGTTCAACAAGGCGGAATCCGCTATTTCTCCTGATCTTCTGGCAGAGAAGAACCCGGATGTAGTAGAGACCAAGCCCATCATTGATGGAACCACATGGAATGACTTTTCTTATTCCAACCAGTACATCAGTATTGCCAACACAGCCGGTAGAGATCTGGGAATCACCATGTATCCTACTACCAGCGATGCAACCACCCAACCGATGTTCTTAAAGCCCAGCCAGTTCTTTTCTATTGCTGAGACTTCCCAGAATAAAGAGGAAGCTGCAAAATTCCTGGACTGGTTCACCAACAGTATTGAGTGCAACAATATCCTGATGGCAGAGAGAGGTATCCCTGTGAACAGTGATGTAGCAGAAGCGATCAAACCTAATGTGGATGAGAATTCCCAGAAGGTATTTGACTATATCGCAGAAGTATCCAAGATCGCAACTCCTATTGATGATCCCGATCCCTCTGGTAAGGGCGAAATAGAAGCACAGGCAAAGACCATTGTTGAGAACCTGCGTTATGGAGATACAGATGCAGCGGGAGCAGCAGAAGAATTCGTAACCACATCTCAGAAGATTCTGAGCGAGACGGCAAAGTAAGACGAGAAGTAAGACTTCTGAAGTAAGACCGTTATAACAAATTGTAATCAAAGGGCGCCTGGATCCCATCCGGCATCGGGCGGGAACCGGGCGCTTGTTATAGAAACGGCAGAAGGAGAGGAAAAATGAGCAAAGAAAAGACTTCCCCAAAGAGAAAAAGAACATTGGGCCAGTGGCTGGATAGTCCTAACGTATCCGGATATGTGTTTGTCGGACCGTTCATTATCGGATTTCTGGCATTCATGATGGTTCCCATGCTTTTATCTTTTGCATTTTCATTTACAAGATACAATATTTTACAGTCCCCGACATTCATTGGGCTGGAAAACTACATTACCATGTTCACGGATGATCCGAAATTCTGGAAGGTATTCGGTGTCACCATGTATTACGTGGTATTTTCCGTACCTCTTCGTCTGATCATGGCATTGATCGTAGCAATGCTTCTAGTGAAGAGCACCAAGCTGTCCGGCTTTTACAGAGCAGTGTATTACCTTCCTTCCATTATCGGTTCCAGTGTGGCGGTTGCCATTCTGTGGAAAAGAATGTTCGCCAGTGACGGTGTGATCAACGGTCTGTTCGGACTGGATATCGCATGGCTGGGACGTTCCGATACTGCGATCTGGACCCTGATCATTTTGGCAGTATGGCAGTTCGGATCCTCCATGCTGATCTTCCTGTCAGGATTAAAGCAGATTCCCGTAAGCTTATATGAGGCAGCCACCATGGATGGAGCTGGCGGTGTCCATAAGTTCTTCAAGATCACACTCCCCATGCTGACCCCCACGATTTTCTTCAATCTGATCAACCAGTTGATCAACGGCTTTATGGCATTTACACAGAGCTACATTATTACACAGGGAAAACCAAGGGATACCACCCTTTTCTATACTGTATATATGTACCAGAACGCATTTACCTATAACAAACTTGGCTATGGATGTGCACTTGCATGGTTTATGATTCTGGTAGTAGGAATTTTGACACTGATCTTGTTCAAGACCCAGAACAAGTGGGTATATTATGAATCAGAAGGTTGATGGTGAGCGTATGAAAAAAGGATATAAAGAAAAAAGATTTGCTATCGGAGTGATTTATCATATCTTCACCTTCTGTTTTGCCTGCGTGATGATATATCCGTTAGTATGGATGGTACTTAGTTCTTTTAAGGATACCAATGAGATTATAAGAACGGCATCGGAATTGATCCCGAGACACTTCTCTCTGGAGAACTACAAGGTAGGCTGGCAGGGATTTGCCGGATACAATTTCGGAAGCTTCTTCAAAAACTCTTTTGTGATCGCAGGTTTATCCACCATCGGAGCAGTGGCTTCCTCTGCTGTGATCGGATACGGCTTCGCAAGAATTAACTTCAAATTCAAGGGATTCTGGTTCGCCTGCATGCTGTTGTCCATGATGCTTCCGTTCCAGGTAGTAATGATCCCGCAGTACATAATTTTTAATAAATTAGGCTGGGTCGGTTCTTACCTTCCTATCATTGTTCCCCAGTGGTTCGGTCAGGGATTCTTCATTTTCCTGAATATCCAGTTCATCAAGGGGATTCCCATGGATCTGGATGAGGCGGCCAGAATGGACGGATGTTCTACCTATACGATCTTCTTCCGTATCATCCTTCCTCTGATCAAACCGTCACTGGTAACCAGTGCGATCTTCTCCTTTATGTGGAGATGGGATGATTTCCTGGCAGCACTGTTATACTTAAGCGATCCTCTGAAATATCCGGTGAGTTACGCTCTGAAGATGTTCTCGGATCCTACCGCAGGTTCTGACTGGGGTGCTATGTTTGCAATGGCAACCTTGTCCCTGATTCCTATATTTGTTATTTTCCTGACTATGCAGAAATATCTGGTAGAAGGAATTGCATCCACCGGTATCAAGGGCTAAAGCTGTTCGGCGGGGAGACTGTTCCGGTTCTCCCCGCTTTTCTTGTTTTCAGATAAAAATCAGAGGAGAGTGTGATATGGACACTGTTAGAAATCGAATCAAAGCTGTTCTCGAAGCCGTAGAGCAGATGATATATAGTGACAGACAACCGGTAATTTCCGTGAAGATCGCCAAAGCGGATTACCATTTTGAGGAGGAATTCCACAGAGAAGGAAAAGATTTCCGGGATTTCGGCCGCAATGAGACCTGGGGAGAGCTGGATCAGCATTATTTCTTCCTGGCAGATGTGGCGATCCCGGAGCAGATGGAGGGGCATACAGTCCGTGCCGTGCTGAATACCGGAGCCACAGATATCTGGAATACGGACAATCCCCAGATCATGGCTTATGTGAACGGCAGATTTGCAGCCACGTTGGATATGAACCATCAGTTTATCATTCTGTCGGAGCATGCCAAAGCAGGAGAGACTTACGAACTGGCTTTTTATGCGTATTCCAGTGCGTATGCAGGCACGTTTACCGGTACGAATTTCTTCCGCCTGGAGCTGGCAGTCTACCGGGAAGAGGCGGCGGGACTCTATTATGACATGCAGGCTGTCTATGAAGCTGCGGATCTTCTGCCGGAGGACAATCTATCCAGGATCGAGGGCTTTAAAGCACTGGAAAGATGCATAAATCTGTTGGATTTGCGCAGACCCGGATCCGCAGAATGCTTTGAGAGCATGAAAATGGCGGCGCAGGATCTGGAAGGTACTTATTATGCCGACAGAAGACCGAATCCGGTGACGGTGCACAGTATCGGCCATACCCATATTGATGTGGCATGGAAATGGCCCCTGCGTCAGACCAGACAAAAGGCAGTGCGCAGCTTTGAGACGGTACTGAACCTGATGGACAGATATCCGGAATACCGTTTTATGTCCAGTCAGCCACAGCTCTATGAGTTCGTGAAGGAAGATGCTCCCGGGGTATTGGCCAGAATCAGGGAACGGATCAAAGAGGGCAGATGGGAAGCAGAAGGGGCCATGTGGCTGGAGCCGGACTGCAACATTTCCTCCGGAGAATCCCTGATCCGGCATATCATCTATGGCCGCAGATTTTTTGAACAAGAGCTCGGTGCGGAGAAAAATGAAGTATTGTGGCTGCCGGATGTCTTTGGTTACAGTGCGGCGCTGCCGCAGATCCTGCAGAAATCCGGGATTCCTTATTTTATGACCACGAAAATCGGATGGAATGAGTTCAACCGGTTTCCTCACGACACCTTTCTCTGGAAGGGCATTGACGGAACGGAAGTGTTGACACATCTGATTTCTACCAGAAACTATCAGAAGCCGGGTGACCTGAAGATGGTGGGAAACCATTCCACCACTTATAATGGTCTGCAGAATGCCTCCCAGCTCATGGGTACCTGGCAGCGGTATCAGGATAAGGATGTGAGCACTGAGGTGCTGACCTGTTACGGCTATGGTGATGGCGGTGGAGGCCCCACAGAAGAGATGCTGGAGCAGAGCAGAAGGCTGGAGCACAGCATCGTGGAATGTCCTGCAGCAAGACAGACAGGGGTGAAGGAATTCTTTCATATTCTGGAAGACAAAATGGACAAAAAGCGTCTGGCGGTATGGGATGGTGAACTATATCTGGAATTCCACCGTGGTACTTATACTTCCATGGCACAGAATAAAAAATATAATCGTAAGGCTGAGTTCAAAAACGGCGAAACCGAGCTGTATGCAGCAATGGCATCACTTCTGGATCAAAAGTATCTCTATCCACAGGAACAACTGGAACACAGCTGGAAACTGCTTTTGCTGAACCAGTTCCACGATATTCTGCCCGGTTCCTCTATTAAGGAAGTGTATGAGGATTCCGCCGCACAGTATGAAGAGATTTTTGCTGCGGATGAAGAAATGATGAAAACAGCGAAGAAGAGCATCCGGGAAAAGCTGTTCCGGTATCGTGCGGAGAAGAATGAGGAGGTCTGCGCAGTATGGAATCCTTTGAGCTTTGCACGTACGGCACTGATCCGTAATGCAGAGGGCAGTTGGCAGAAAATAACAGCAGGACCCAGCGGTGTTACTGTGTGCAGAGCGGTGAACTCCGGAGAGGACAACTGTTTCACTGAGCTTGTAATGGAGGAAAACGGACGACCGGTAAGCTTCAAAACGCCCTATTTTACCGTAAGATTTGATGCCAATGCTGAGATCACAAGCCTGGTGGATATCAGGGAGGACCGGGAACTGATCCAAAAGGGCAGGATGGGTAACCGTCTCACCGTATATGAGGATCGGCCGGCAGAATTCGATGCCTGGAATATTGACGAGGGATATCTGGAGAAATCCTGGGATGTCATTGATGTGGAAGAATTCAAAGTATTGGAGAACGGACCGGAGACGGCGGCATTACATGTGCGCAGACGGTTCCAGGATTCCATGATCGAACAGACCATTCGTTTCTACCGGCACACCGCAAGGATCGATTTTCAGACCAGAGTGGACTGGCAGGAACATCAACAGCTGCTCAGAGTATCCTTCCCTGTGGATATTCTGGCACATGAAGCGGATTATGAGATCCAGTTCGGCAATGTAAAGCGGCCGACACACAAGAACACATCCTGGGATCGTGCAAGATTCGAGGTATGCGCACACAAATGGGCAGATCTTTCCGAGCCCGGTTATGGTGTGGCACTGATGAATGACTGCAAATACGGTTATGATGTCCATGAGGGTGTGATGGGACTGACATTGATCAAGTCAGGTATTTTCCCCAATCCCGATGCAGATCAGGGACAGCATGAATTTACCTACGCATTGTTCCCTCATCAGGGAGATTTCCGCAAGGGCAGTGTGGTAAGAGAAGCTTACGATCTGAACTGCCCGATGGCATGGGAGAAGGTACAGGGTATCTATGAAGACAGCTTCTCAATGCTGCAGATAGCAGAGGAAAATGTGATGGCAGATACTGTGAAAGCAGCAGAGGACGGCAATGGCATCATCGTACGTATCTATGAGACTTGGGGAATGCGTACCAAAGTGCATGTGAACTTCCCACTTGCTCCGGATGCACAGGTAACAGTCTGTGACTGCATGGAGAATTTTTCCGGGGTGGAGAATGCGGATATGACCCGTGCACAGGACGGATGGAGCTTTACTATGAAGCCTTATGAAATCAAGACCCTGCGTATTGTGAATGAAAAAAAGTGAGAGGGTTACGAAGGAGAAAATTATGATCAATATATTAGAATACGGTGCAGTGGGCGATGGACAGACCAATGATGCCCCTGTCATTCAGAAAGCAATCGATACGTGTGCAGAACAGGGAGGAGGCGTAGTCCTCTTCCCCGGCGGCAGGACATATTCTTCCGGATATGTGCTGTTGAAATCCAATGTGGAGGTACATCTGGAGCCGGGCGCTGTCTGGAAAGCCAGCAGCAACATAGAAGATTATTACCCGTTGCGCAACAATGGTAAAATCACAGCCCATGAATCCGGCCTGCCTTCTTTCCTGAACAGTGAATATGCAGGACGCCCGTTCCATGCCTTTATCTATGCGCTGGGACAGGAAAATGTGACGATCTCCGGACAGGGTACCATTGATGGCAATGAATCTGTCTTTTACGGAGATGACTCGGGTTATCATATCGAGGGTTCCTATTATCCCAGAGTTCCGCTCCTGCTATTGGAGGATGTAAAGCATCTGACCATCAAGGAAGTCCGCCTGACGAACTGTGCCTTCTGGACAGTGCATCTGGTAGGCTGTAAGGATGTGCTGATCGACGGTATCCGCCTGCTGAATAATCTGAAGATGGCGAATTCCGATGGCATCGATCCGGATCACTGTCAGAATGTCCGGATCAGTAACTGTCACATTGAATGTGGAGATGACGCCATCGTATTGAAAAATTCCGGGGATTATAAGAAATACGGTCCCTGTGAAAATATCGTGGTCACCAATTGTACTCTGGTATCCACCAGTGCTGCCATCAAATTCGGCACGGAGGGAGAGTCTGACTTCCGGAATATTCTGGTGGAAAATTGCTGTATTTCCAGAAGTAACCGTGGAATTTCCATTCAGATCAGAGATAATGGCAACGTGGAAAATGTAATCTTTTCCAACATCATTATGGAGACCAGAAGATTCTCTTATGAATGGTGGGGAAGAGCGGAGGCTGTCTGCCTGACTGCGCTGGATCGCAAACCCGGAGTTAAGGCCGGTAAGATCCGCAATATCCGCTTCCAGAATATTACCTGCGAGGGAGAAAACGGCATTTTCCTGCTGGGCAGTGAAGACAATTATATTGAAGATGTGACCTTTGAGGGCATTCGGCTGACACTGGATAAGAAATCCAAGTGGGAGATCAACGGCTACGATAAGAGACCCTGCCAGGGAGAGGGAGAGATCCACACAAAGATTTCCGGAATCTATGCGGATTATGTGAAGAATGTCTCCTTCCATGATATTCAGATCACGAAGAAAGAAGGAATCCTGCCTTTTTACGAGGAGGACGTGACACTGGGAAATGTAGAAAATGTACGGATCGATGTAGAAGAGCCGGAAGATGGGAGCCAGAATGGAGAAGAGTAATAGAAGGATCGCTCTCATCGGATTTGCAATCCTGATGGTCGGCCTGGGAATCAGTGACAGCCTGAGAGGTATTTTCTCCGGCATTTTTCAGACGCATTTTGCATTGACGGCAAAGGGGCTGTCCACGATCATAGCCGTAAGCTATGCGGGAAATCTGTGCTTCCTGCTGGCCGGAGGCAGAATCATGGATAAGATCGACCGCAAAAAGGCTTTTTTGGGATTTCTCGCAGTATGGATGTGTGCAATGCTGGTATTCCTGCTTACAGATAACTATTATGCATTGCTGGTGGGAATGTTCCTGGCAATGGGAGCTTCTACGCTGTTGAATACGTCCATTACACTGATCACACCGTTCATTTTTGCCACATCACCGGCCATGATCGTCAATGTATTGTTCTTTACGCAGGGAATCGGTACCAGCGGAGGACAGAGTCTGATCGGAAATCTGGCTAACGATTTTGGCGGATGGAAAGCTGTGACAGGGGTGCTTTTTGCCATCGGCGTTCTGGCGTTCCTGATCATTTTAAAACTGCAGATCCCGGACAGCGGAGAAGTGAAGAAGGCAGAAAAGGATCGGCAGGGAAGGAAAATGAAGGGAAACTACCTTTGGATTGTCATGGTGGTGATCTTTGGTGTATACTTTATTGCAGAACATGGAATGCTGAACTGGTTTGTGATCTACGGAACCAATGCGCTGGGACTGGAGCAGGGAAAGGCTGCCAATTATATGGCGTTGTTTTTTGGCGGAATGACGGTGGGAAGACTGGTCTTTTCTCCGTTGGTTGACCGGCTGAAGGTATTCCCGAGCATTGCCTTGTTTTCTGTGATTTCTGCAGTGCTTTATGCGGCAGGGATCTTCAGTGGGGCACTCTGGATGCTGAGTCTGGCCGGACTGTTCTGCTCGATCATTTATCCGACACTGGTTATGGCCATCGGGAGACTTTATGATCCGTCGCAAGTGTCTACGATGTCCGGATTGATCATCAGTGTGGCATCCCTGTTTGATATTGGATTTAACTATATTTACGGAGACATTGCTGAAAAAACAGGATATGGCAGGAGCTTTCTGATCATGCCGGCAGCAATGATACTCTTTACTCTGTTGTTTGTGCTGGTGTTCCATAAGCGGATCCTGAACAGGGAACAGGCATAGTAAAAAGTTGTATTGGGAGGATGTCAGAATGAAATTAGGCGGAATTGAAGCCGGCGGCACAAAGATGGTATGTGCCATAGGAGATGAGCAGGGAAAGATTTTCGACAGGGCAGTATTCCCTACGGAGACACCGGAGAGTACGGTGCCGAAAATGATAGCATATTTTCAGGATAAAGGAATCGAGGCACTGGGGATCGGCTGTTTCGGCCCGGTGGATCTGAATAAAAAATCGGCAACCTACGGCTATATTACCAGCACTCCGAAGCTGGCATGGAGATTTTATGATTTTGCGGGAGCGTTCCGGGAAGCACTGAAAGTCCCTGTAGGTTTTGATACAGATGTCAATGGAGCAGTGCTTGGCGAGGTACGCTTCGGCGCAGCCAAGGAGTGTGAGAATGCGCTCTATATCACCATTGGTACGGGAGTAGGTGTAGGGGCATATATTAACGGCAGACTGCTGCATGGCCTGATGCATCCCGAGGGCGGACATATCTTCCTGCGCAGGCACCCGGAGGATACCTATGAAGGCTGCTGTCCTTATCACGGTGCCTGTCTGGAAGGACTGGCTTCCGGTCCTGCGATTCAGGGCAGGTATGGCAGAAAGGGAGCTGAACTGGCCGGAAGAGAGGATGTCTGGGAACTGGAAAGTTACTACATCGGACAGGCTGTGGCAGATTACATGCTGACTTACTCGCCGGAGAAGATCATTCTCTGGGGCGGTGTGATGCACCAGGAGAAGGTTTTCGACATGGTGAGACAGAATGCGGTGGAGTTTCTGAATGGCTATCTGCCGGAGACCAGCCTGCCGAAGGATATGTCACAGTATGTGGTGGCTCCTGCACTGGGCGAGAACCCCGGAATCATCGGTGCAATGTGTCTGGGAATGGATGCATACCTGATGGAATGTGGGAAGAATCTGTGAGGAGGCTTGATGAAGTAGCGGTTGATAATCCAGAGAGGGTGAAATCACCAGAGAGTTTTCGGCGATCTCGCCCTCTTTTTTTGCGGTCCTGTAAGGCAAGGATCTCGGGAGAATCCGGTTTTGCCGTGTCGGGGTTGGCACCGCCGAGACGCCGGGGTACTGTAAGTGGTGTGTGGAACGTTGCTGGGCAGTTCCAAGATTGCGGAGATGAAAATGTGTAACAAAGATTTGAAATTATGTAATAAATAATCATAATTTTGTCAATACACTTTTGGCACTAAAAGCGAAAAGTGCCGAAAATATTTTGGTGGATGACAGGCATAGAGTATGGCAACAGCAGGTTGCTTTTCATAACATGAATTTATCTATATGATATGGTTATGGAGGTGATGACTATGGAAACAAAAAATATTATTTTGAAACTTCGTACGGAAAGAGGAATGTCACAGGACGAGCTGGCAGATAAAATCATGGTTACAAGGCAGGCGGTATCGCGTTGGGAAAACGGTGATACCGTTCCCAATACTGATACACTTAAGCTCTTATCAAAAGAATTTGATGTTTCAATCAATACGCTTTTGGGAGAACCCAGAAAGCTGATCTGCCAGTGCTGCGGAATGCCAATTGATGATGATTCCATATTGGGACGTGATAAGGATGGCACATTAAATGAGGAGTATTGTAAATGGTGCTATGCAGATGGAACGTACACATATAATGATATGGATGAATTGATTGATGTGTGTGTAAAGAATATGGTAAATGAAAACTTTACCGAAGAACAGGTACGTTCTTATCTGAAAGAAATGCTTCCCCAATTGGATTACTGGAAAAGGTATGATGAACTTAGTGACAATGGGCAGTTTGAAGAGTTTAAAATGCAGTTGATAAATGAAATAAATGATCTGCATATAGACGGACTTCCCAGGGTAGATAAACTAAATGCACTTGTGGGGAAACATGTGAATCTGGAATATAGTCTGCCAAATGGACAGAAAATGAAATTCCTTGATGATCAGAAAACCTATCTGGGGAACCAACTGGAGTCTGAATTCGGAGGAGACAGATGCTTTGGCATTCTGGCAGGTATGGATTTTATTCTGGTATGTACATATGAGAAGAATGGTGAAAATCCGGAGCTTCTGATTTATAAAAAGAGATAATGTTAACAAAAAGAAAATTTCAGCTAACAAAATAGTGGTTTAAGCCGCTACTGCTTCCGGATGAAGTGCATTCCGCAGATATCTCGGTAGTCTTGATTCAAAATCAGCAGTAAATACAGCCAACTGCTCATTGCTGAGCTTTAGGATTTCCTGAAGGCTTGCCATTAAGGCATCCATCAGGATACTAAGTGATCTGCAGAAAGTAATGGGGTTCTTTTTTGGAAAAATATTGTGTAGGGGTCATGCCGTAGTGTTTTTTAAAAACCCGGTAAAAATAAGAAACGCTTTGGAAACCACAGGACTTGCTGATGACAGAGAGAGAATTGCCGCCCTGTTCCACCTGGTGTATGGCATGACGGAGGCGAAGCTTATTAACATATTCTTTTACGGTGAGGGATTCTGTCCGCCGGACAGCCCGGTGGACATAGCTTTCGGACACACCGCAGGATTCGGCGATATCCCGGACGGTCTGAAGCGTTGTATAGTTTGCGTTAATATAATTAATGATCCGCTGAAAACCGGAAGCTTTATTCTCACTGACAGAAATATCATTTTCAAGAGGATACTGATAGCGAAAAGCTGCCAGATCTGTAAGAATCTGTGCAAGCAACAGGTAGGCAGTGGGAGATTTGCAGCAGGAAGCTGCGTTCCAGTCGACGAGCTTTTGTCTGTAATCCTCGGGAATGAAAATAATCGGTGCCTTGAAACAGGTCAGGTAGGAAGATACTACGGCAGGTAAAAAGTATTTTTCAAGATAGACTTTTGAAAAATGGATGCAGATCCCGGTATAATCCGTGTCACCGACGCTTCGGTGAGAGATATTGCTCTCAAACAGGCTTGCCATGCCGGCTTTTACCCGGTAGGTGATATCGCCGATGGTAACCAGACGCTCCCCGGAGAGCAGAATATAGATTTCATAGTTGGTGTGGTGATGCGAATAGGGCATGGACCATCCTTTTTTTGTATCTTCATAGGAAATTTCAAAATCTTCGCATAAAAAAGTTCTTCTATCTGTCATTTCTGATTCACTCCTCTCAGGTATTATGATGTCGGGGTCAAAAGCCCTTAACTTTGATGCCTACGGATTGTTCCGTGCTTATGGGCTTAGACCTTTCGCCCCTGGCATCATATTATATCAAAAAGGTTCAGAATAATGCAATAAATATAAAAAATAGTTCATGATAGTGAATTTAAAACACTAAAGTTAAGCTATATAATGATTCCGTGATCAAGGAGAAAACATCAGAAAATTTACTATGGATCTGCTAGGGGATTTTCTGTATGGAAAAGGGTCTGTGGGATGGAGCTTATATGAGAATATTGTTGAATGGAAAATGGCATGTAGTACTGGAGGACGGAACCACGGGACAGATGGATCTGCCGGGGACGTTGGATGAGAACGGGATCGGACATAGAGATGTGGGGGCGAATCAGTGGCATCCGGATGCGGTACTGGGGAATGCGGCGGGAGAGATAGACAAAGATGCACCGATCGCTACGAGATTTACCAGGCGGCATACCTATGAGGGAGAAGCCAGGATCAGTCGTAAGATAACGGTACCGGATTACGGAACCGACAGGCTGTTCGTACTGGCGGAGCGGGCACGGGCACTCCGGCTGCTAGTGGATGGAGAAGCGTGTTCGGTGTTCCGGCAGGGGACACTAAGTACACCTTATATTTTTGAACTCACCGGGGCGGCACCGGGAGAACATGAATTTACGTTTCTTTCGGATAACAGCTATCCGGGAATGCCCAAAGCTGCCATCTATTATTCTTCCGCAGCGACGGATGAGACACAGACAAACTGGAACGGGATACTTGGCGAATGCAGCATGTATACCAGACCGCAGAATTTTATAGACAGCCTCCGGGTATATCCGAGAGCGGTGAAAAAGGAAGAGAAAAATAAAGCAGGCGGATATGTGCTGGATGTATGTGTGGAACTGGCACCTGGCGCAAAGAAAGTATATAAAGATGCGAAAATCATATTACAGTCAGAGGCTCTGGCGGCAGGAGAGTTAGAAGACACACAGACATTGACGGAAATTATCAGCTATTCCGGGGAGGGATTAGCGGAAGCCGGAACAGATAAAGAGGAGAATCCGAAAACAATGGAAATCTGGTTCCGTGATCTGCCTCTGCGGGAGAATGTGAAACTGTGGGACGAAGATGAGGGCAATCTCTATGAGATGGCTGTAACCCTGGACAACGGTATGTCAGCAGAAGATAAAGGCGGTAGCACTGCTGAGTGCAGGACCCGTTTCGGCATCCGCTCTTTTGGTGATAACGGCAGCGGCAGACTGGCACTGAACGGTAGGGCAATTTTTCTGCGGGGTGAGGCAAATTGCGCAGAATACCCGGAGACCGGGCATCCACCCATGACAATTCCGGAATGGAAAGAGATGTTATTAAAATATCGCAGTTATGGAATCAACTTTGTAAGATTCCATTCCCACTGTGAGCCGGAAGCTGCGTTTGCGGCAGCGGATGAACTGGGAATGCTTCTGCAGCCGGAGCTGTCTCACTGGGATCCGAAGGATGCCTTTGGAACGGAGGAAAGCTATCGGTATTACCGGGCAGAACTTGTGGACCTATTGAAAACCTATGCCAATCATCCCTCTTTTGTAATGCTGACACTGGGCAATGAATTGCAGGCACAAGATGAAGGCAGAGAACGGATGCGGGAACTGGTCAGAACGGCGAAAAGGATGGATCCGACCAGACTGTATGCGAACGGATCCAATGCCTTTTATGGTGAAGAAGGATGTGACCCAGAGAGCGATTTCTATACATCGCAGAGTTGCAAGGATGTGGTGATCCGCGGAACATTCTCCGGCATGCGGGGGTATCTCAATGAAAACTATCCCTCCGCAGATCGAACCTATGATGAGGCGATGGCAGAGATACGAAAAGAGTATCAGAAGCCGGTATTCAGTTTTGAAGTGGGGCAGTTCGAAGTGCTGCCGGATTTTGAGGAGCTGGAAAGCTTTCATGGAATATCGGATCCGGTGAATCTGAAACTGATCAAAAAACGTGTAGAGGAACGGGGACTTTTGCCCACATGGGAAAAATACGTAGAAGCCACCGGAGAACTGTCGAGGCTGGCATACCGGGAAGAGATTGAAGCAGCTATGCGGACGAGAGAGCTTTCAGGGATTTCGCTCCTCGGACTGCAGGATTTCCCGGGGCAGGGGACGGCACTGGTAGGCATGATGAATTCCCATTTAGAACCGAAGCCCTATGATTTTGCCAGACCGGAAAGGTTCCGGGAATTTTTTCAAGAGTGTAGGATTTTGGTAAAACTGCCACATTATACCTATGAGGCAGGAGAACGGCTGATCGCAGAAGTGGAAGCAGCGAATTTCGGCAAGAGAAATATCGAAGGAGTATTTTGCTGGACCCTTGCGGGAAAAAAGAGTGTGTCTGAGAATGGAAACTGTGAGCCGGCGGAGATAAAAAGCAAAAATACAGTTATCGCAACCGGAGAAGATACAGAGATAACAATCTGCCGCCCTGGAAGTTATACAGAGGTAGGAAGTCTGGATATTCCGCTCGACTTTGTGGAGAAGAATACCGCACTCACGCTTAAGGTGCGCATCGGTGACAGTATCAGTGCTTATCCGATATGGGTGTATCGAAAGACCACTCCGGTATGCCCGGAAAATGTATATGAGACCAGAGCCTTTGATGTGAAGACGAGAGAAATCCTTCAAAATGGTGGAAGAGTCTATCTGTCTCCGGATGCAGACAAAGAGAGTCTGCCCAATTCCATTAAAACACAGTTTACGACGGATTTCTGGTCGGTGGGAACTTTTGCAGATCAGGAAGGCGGTATGGGGCAGCTGATCGATACGGAGCATCCAATTTTTAAGGAATTTCCGACGGATTTTCACACGGACTGGCAATGGTGGATTATGGCAACGAAGCGGGCGGTGATTCTACCGCATCCCATGAAGACGATCATTACGGAGATGGACAGCTATGCATTCTTACGTCCCATGGCACAGATGATAGAGTTTCGATGCCTGAAGGGAAAAGTATTGCTATCCACCATGGAATTGCATAAGAGTCAGCAGTATCCGGAGGTGAGGGCACTGCAGGCGTCAATTTATACGTATCTGTCGGGAGAGAATTTTGAGCCGGCGGAGGAAATAACGGAAGAAGAGTTAAGCATGCTGGTGCGAGGTTAAAATAATATCGGGCGGCGGAAAGAAAGCTGCACGGAGATAAAAGGAGGAAACCATGAATAAGGTTCAGGTCTGGGAAGAAAAAGTGATCATTCCCACATACGAAGCAGGAAAGCCGGATAAGAATCCGATGTTTTTGGAGAAACGTGTCTATCAGGGAAGCTCGGGAAGGATCTATCCCCACACGGTGATTGAGAAGATCAGCGATGAGAAAGTGGATAAGGAGTATACAGCGCTTTTTTTGGAGAACGATTATCTGAAAGTAATGATGCTGCCGGAGCTGGGAGGCAGGATCCAGAGAGCTTATGACAAGACAAATGGCTACGATTTTATATATTACAATCATGTCATCAAACCGGCGTTAGTGGGACTGGCGGGACCATGGATCTCCGGCGGTATTGAGTTCAACTGGCCGCAGCATCACAGACCCAGTACCTTTGATCAGGTGGAATATACCTATGCGGAAAATGAGGACGGGAGCGCCACAGTCTGGATGGGAGAGATTGAGAACATGTTCCGGACCGAAGGAGTGCTGGGCGTGACCCTGTATCCCGACAAGGCATACATCGAATTGTCTGTAAAGCTATATAACCGGACGAAAATGCCCCAGACCTTCCTGTGGTGGGCGAACCCTGCAGTAGCGGTAAATGATGACACCATCTCCGTATTTCCGGAGGATGTGACGGCGGTCTATGACCACGGCAAGCGGGATGTTATCAGCTTCCCCTATGCGGAGGGAACTTATTATAAGCATAAATACGACCATGTGAATATTGCCCAGTATAAAAATATTCCGGTGCCCACCTCCTATATGGCATATCGTTCCGATTACAATTTTATAGGGGAGTACGATTACGGAAAACAGGCAGGACTTCTGCATGTGGCAGATCATCATATTGCTCCCGGGAAAAAGCAGTGGACCTGGGGATGCGGAGAATTCGGCAAAGCATGGGACCTTGCACTGACCGACGAGGACGGTCCGTATATCGAACTGATGACAGGCTGTTTTACGGATAATCAGCCGGATTTCACATGGATCCAGCCCCAGGAGACCAAGAATTTCAAACAGTATTTTATGCCCTATAAAAATATCGGCTATGTGAAAAATGCTACGATCGATGCGGCGGTAAATGCGGAATATGATGAGACAAAGGGGCAGCTTACGGTATCGGCCTATACCACTTCCGTGCAAAAAGGGGCACATATACTGCTGACATTGCCGGGAGAAAACGGCAGACAGGAAAAGGTACTGTATGAGGAAACCTCAGATCTGTCACCGGAGGAAACTTATGAAGTAAAGATCGACCGTGAAAAATTGCAACAGATACCGACATTTGCAGAGGGAGAGCAGAATGGAACAGAGGTACTCTGCGGTCTGCGGGTATGTGTTTGTGCCGCAGATGGGAGAGAACTGGTCTCTTACCATTTTCCGAAAAAAATTGAAGCGGAAGTGCCGGAACCGGCGAAGGCAGCGCTACTTCCCGAAGACTGTGAAACCACGGAGGATCTGTTCCTCTACGGTCTGCATGTGGAACAATACCGGCATGCCACTTATCATCCCGAGGATTATTATCTGGAGGGGCTGCGCAGGGATCCTACCGATATCCGTCTGAACAATGTCTATGGAAGATGTCTGCTTAAAAAGTGTGATTTTGCCGGGGCAGAAAAGTATTTTCGGAAGGCAGTGGAGAAATCCATTCGTTCCAATCCAAACCCTTACGATTATGAGCCGTACTATAATCTGGGACTTTCCCTGAAATATCAAGGGAAAGAAAAAGAAGCCTATGATGTCTTTTACAAGGCCATCTGGGGTGGCAGCTTCCAGGCACCCGGATTCTATGAACTGGCCTGTCTGGATGCAAAAGCGGGAAGATTCGCAGAGGCTCTGGAGCATGTAAATGAATCTATTCTCAGACAGTACCAGTGTATGAAGGCCCGTGCATTGAAGGAAAATATTTTAAGAAAACTGGGAAGAGTGAAGGAAGCAGAAGAATTACATAAGGAGAGTCTGAAGATCGATCCGCTCTATGACAGACAGCCGGAGAAAATCAACCATAACACCCTGCTGGAGCTGGTGATCGATCTCTATGAGGCAGGAGACTACGCACAGGGAATCACCCTTGCCGAAAAATGGGTGAAACAACAGAATGTATCACGGCAAGAGGATATTTATCCGCTGGTATATTATTATATTGCCTACGGAGACCAGAACCTGCATAGGAAAGAAAATACGGAACAGGCAAATTGTTACATGACAATGTACGTGACATTGGGAGAAAATGCTGCAGCGGATGGCTGTTTTCCTCACAGAACGGAAGATTATATCGTGTTAAAGAGTCTGGCAGAAGAATATCATCTGGCCATGGCTTACTATTATCTGGGATGCCTGCTCTATGACAGGAGAGTGTACGACGAATCCATAGAAGATTATGAGGAATCGATTCTCCGGAGTCCGGATTTCCCGACGGTACACAGGAATCTGGCACTGGCATATTACAATGTGAAAAAGCTGCCGCAGAGAGCGTACGAGGAAATGGAGAAAGCTTTTGCACTGGATGAGACGGATGCCAGAGTGTATCTGGAACTGGATCAGCTGAAAAAGCGTCTGAATGTTGCCGTGAAAGAACGATGGAGTGATATGGAAAAACATTTTGACCTGGTGGAAAGCAGGGATGATCTGTATCTGGAGTATGTGACACTTTTAAACACTCTGGGAGAACCTGAGAAGGCTCTCGGCCTGATCAAAGCAAGGAAGTTCCATCAGTGGGAAGGCGGTGAAGGCAAAGTGGCAGCCCAGTACCTGACCGCCTTGTATCAGCTGGCAAAAGCGGCTGTGGAAAAAGAGGACTATGCGGAAGCAAAGGAACTTCTTCTGCGGGCAGTCGGGGAATATCCTCATAACCTGGGAGAAGGAAAACTAGAGTCAGGGCAGGAAAATAATCTGTACTATCTGCTGGGACTGGTGCAGGAAAAACTGGGTGAAGCAAAGGATGCTTTCGAGAGCCTGACAAGGGCCTGTTGCGGAGAGTCAGAACCGGTGGGCATGATGTATTATAACGATCAGCCGCCCGAAATGATCTACTATCAGGGACTTGCATACCGAATGCTTGGGGAAGAAGAACAGGCAGTTCGCAGATTCCAAAAGCTGGTGGATTATGGCAGAGAACATATCAGAGATGATGTAAAAATAGATTATTTTGCGGTATCTCTGCCGGATCTGCTGATTTTTGAAGAAAACCTGAACGAGCGGAACAGAAAGCATTGCCTGTTCATGATGAGCCTGGGACTTAAAGGACTGGGACGGATAGACGAAGCGGAAAAGTGTGCGGAAGAACTACTTGCCATGGACAATGCTCACCAGGAAATCCGGGTACATGATCTGTAAAAAAGCTTGAAAAGAAAGACTTGAATAGGAAGGTTTTTGAGGAAAGGATTACAAAATGGAAAACATGGGAAAAGAGGTATATAGCTATAACAGCGAATGCTTAACCTGCAACGACAGACCGATCCTGCCCATCATGGGAGAATTCCATTTCTCCCGCTATCCGGAAGGGGAATGGAAAACAGCACTTAAGAAGATGCAACAGGGCGGCGTAGACATTGTTGCTGCGTACGTGTTTTGGATCCACCATGAGGAAGCGGAAGGTGAGTGGGATTTCTCCGGCAGAAGGAATCTGAAGGCGTTTTTGAACTGCTGTCAGGAAGTCGGGATGAAAGTATGGCTGCGTATCGGTCCGTGGGCGCACGGAGAGTGCAGGAACGGTGGCTTCCCGGACTGGCTGGTGAAGAAAGAAAAGCGGGGAGAACTGGCTCTTAGGACGAATGATCCAGAGTATCTGAAGTATGTGGACATCTTTTTTACCAAGATTGCCGAGCAGGCGGATGGGTATATGCATAAGGATGGCGGTCCCGTCATCGGTATTCAGATCGAGAATGAGTACGGGCATGCCGGAGGTCCTTCCGACAGGGAAGAGGGCATGGCGCATATGCACACACTCAGAGCTATGGCGGAGGAAAAGGGACTGACCGCTCCCTATTATTCGGCGACCGGGTGGGGAGGCGCTTATGTACCGGAAAGCTTCCTGCCGGTGCTGGGCGGGTATGTGGATGCTCCGTGGGCGAATCATATCCACGAACTTGCGGCAAGCGAGAATTTCCTGTTTCAGCCTTTTCACGACGATGCCAATATCGCATCGGATTTCGCCGAAGGACAGAGTGGTTTTACCTTTGATACGTCAAAATTCCCTTACCTGACGGCGGAGCTGGGTGGGGGACTGCAGGTGACGGCACACAGGCGCACTTACCCGTATCCGGAGGACATCGAGGCACAGACGATCTGTATGCTGGGAGCCGGGGCAAATCTGATCGGATATTATATGTATCACGGCGGCGTGAATCCCGACGGGAAATATTCCACCCTGCAGGAGTCGAAAGCTACCGGCTATGCCAATGACCTTCCGGTGAAAAGCTATGATTTCCAGACCTGCCTGCGGGAAAACGGACTGCCGTCGGAAAGCTATTACAGACTGCGGAAACACCATGTTTTTATCAAAAATACAGAAGAACTGCTGGCACCGGCAAAAGCATATCTGCCGGAAAATATACCGGGGCCTGCGGGTGCAGAGGATATGGAGACACTGCGGGCGGCCTTCCGTTATAATGAAGCAGCGGATTGCGGTTTCCTGTTTATTAATAATCACCAGAGAAAACGGAAAATGACGGAGAAACAGATCACACCGGAAAAGCCATTACAGTTTACGGTGACAGATGTTGAAGGAATACAGAGGCAGATTATTTTCGACCGGATTCATGTGCGGACGGATGCGATTCTGGTGCTGCCTTACAATCTGCCGGTGGTAATACGGGGAGAGCAGTTCAGACTTCGGAAAACCAATGCCTCTTATCTGGGATGCTTTGGCGGAACTTATTATTTCTATACGGATGAGAAGCCGGAGGATATTTATTTCGAGTGGAGTGATGGCAATGATCATGCGGAAGCGGTAAGGATCCTTACCATACACGATGCGGAGTATTTTTGTTATGCGCAGGAAGGGGCAGATGAAAAGGGCAAGGTGAGTCTGCTGCCGGATCTGCACTTTGCGGAAGCCGATAAGGTGCGGATCGCGGATGCCGGACAGGCAGTGGAAAGCATCTGGAACGTATATGGTCAAACAGAACCGAACGTCTATGAATTAACCTTGGAATATGAGTATCACCCGGCGGATGCACTGTCTGGCGATGTCTGGCTGGAACTGGATTTCGGTGGGGACTGCGCACGCTTGTATCAGGACGGAAAACTGATTGACGACTGGTTCTCCAATGGTGAACTATGGCGTGTGGCTCTGAAACGCTACGGCTGCCCGACACAACTGACCCTGGAACTGGATCCTTTCAAAGCGGATGTCTATTATGATCTGCCGCCGAAGCGGGAGAACCGTCTGGCAGGGGCGAGACTGCTGCGGTTAAGTTGACCGGAACCCGGTTTGGCAGGACTCACTTTGGAAACAGAAGGATAGAAAAGAGGATACAGATATGAAAGACATGACACAGGGAAAACCGTTAAAACTGATCATCGGCTTCGCCATACCGATGCTGATCGGCAATATCTTTCAGCAGGTATATAATGTGGCGGATACAGTGATCGTAGGAAGATTCTTGGGAGAGAGCGCGCTGGCGGGCGTGGGAAGCACGGGAACGTTGACCTATTTTCTGCTGGCACTGGTCAGCGGCATGTGTAACGGCGCAGGACTGGTGGTTGCGCAGTGTTTCGGCTGCGGGAATAAAGAGCGTCTGGCGAAGACGGTGACAGCACTGATCTGGGTGGCGGGAGTGCTGACCTGCATCATGTCACTGATCGGTATTTTCGGTGCGGAATTTTTCCTGCGGCTTTTAAGCGTGCCGGAAAATGTTATCGGCTATTCTGCTACGTATCTGCATATCATTTATACTTTTGTTTTCGGCAGTGTGGTCTACAACGGCTGTGCGGCGATCTTAAACAGTGTGGGGGATTCGAAGACTCCGCTGCGGGCGGTGATCGCTTCCTCGGTAGTGAACATCGTGTTTGACCTGTTTTTCATCATTGTGTGTAAGATGGGAGTAGCGGGAGCAGCTTATGCGACGATTCTGGCACAGTGTACTTCGGCGGTGATCTGTTTTGCAAAAGTCATGAAGGGGAGAGAAGAGATTGGCCTGTCTCTGATGAAATGGAAGCCGGAGGCTGGTTATATCCGGTTGGTAGTGAAGACCGGATTCCCGGCGGCATTCCAGTCCTGCATGATCGCACTGGGCGGCATGAGTGTCCAGAGACTGGTGAATTCCTTCGGCTCGTCCACCATGGCGGCCTACGTGGCGGCAAATCGTGTGGACAGTGTGGCGATCCAGGTCATCGTCTCTATTGGAACGGCACTTTCGGTATTTACTGGGCAGAACATTGCGAAGAATCAGTATGACCGGATCCGGGAAGCTCTCTATAAGACATTGGGTGTCATGGTGGGAGCCAGTATTTTTATTGCCTCCATGGTACTTATTTTCCGGGTTCAGTTAATGACGCTGTTTTTGGATGCGAACGAATCGGGAGAAGCCATCGGCATCGGCTGCACCTATCTGACCATTATCGGCGTGGCTTATGTGATCGCGGGGGTGATGCAGAGCTACCAGAATGTGATCCGGGGAGCCGGAGACGTCAATACCTGTATGGTAGCGGGACTGACGGAGCTGTCCGGCAGGATCGTGTTCGCGTATCTATTGTCCGGAACCCTGGGCGTCACGGGAATCTGGATCGCCACTCCTCTGTCCTGGAGTTGTGGCTGTGTGATTCCGGTGATCCGGTATTATTCCGGCAAATGGAAGCACAAGAGGCTGGCCTGATGACCGGAGTGACCGGAACACAGAGGGGCTATTCCGGCCGCATCCATCCGGCAAATTCCAGAATGGACTGGTTCTCAGCCTTTTTCTCGCTCTGCTGCATCTGCTTGCGGTATTCTCTGGGAGACATCTGCATAAGTTTGATAAAGTAGCGGTTGAAACTGGACACGGAATGGAACCCCACCATCTCGGAAATGTCCAGAATAGAGTGTTCCGTACTGCGTAACAGAATACAGGATTTTAAAATCCGGGTGTTGTTGACGTAGTCTAACGGTGAAGTTCCCATAATATCATGGAAAACCCGGCGGAAGTGCGTCGGGCTCCAGTGGCAGAGATCGGCCAGATATTCGATCGAGAACTGTTGCATATAATTTTTCTCAATATATTCCAGAGCGGGTGAGATCACCAGAGAGTTTTCGGCGATCTCGCCTTCTTTTTTACGTTCCTGTAAGGCCAGTATTTCAAGAGAGTCCGGTTTGGCCGTGTCGGGATTGACACCGCCGAGACTTTCGATCCGGTACAATTCAATATAAAGGGAGCATAACAGGCTTCTGGCACTGATCTGATAGCAGGGATTCTGCTCTTCCAGCTCGTGGATGATATGAGATACCAGATAGTTGATGTGGGGAAAAGCCTCTTTGCTGAAAATATAACGGAATGCTGGGAAACCGTCCGTGGACAGGTCGTAATTTTTCCAGGAGGCGGGGAGGAGATTGCGGAACAATTCCTTCGGATCCAGGAAAAGATAAGACCAGTGGCTTTTCGTGCCTGGTGCACTGTAAGTGGTATGTGGAACATTGCGGGGAAGAACGGTGACATCTCCGGCATGGAAAGTCTGTTTTTCTCCGTTGATCTCCAGCGTACCGCTGTCGGAATGACAGATCCCAATCTCCAGACAGTTATGAAAATGAAGGCTTCCGCTGGGAATATCGGAAATCTTCCAATAATCACCGGACAGAAGCAGTACCGGGAAGTGTGTTGGCAGATAATAACTTCGGTATTCTGTGACAGCTCGTTTGGATTTCGCCATAGTGTGCCTCCTGTTCCAGAGTTTTCTGAATAGCTTTGTGCATCCTGTATGATGATGCAACGGAAAGACATGCTGCAGTAGAAATAATGTCTATACATTATATATAACAATTAAAATGGATAAAATCAACCATTATGTTGCGAAAATGACTTTTTTAGGGTTGGCAATGTTTCCGTGGAAGAGATTAAAAAAGGCTAAAAATACCGTGAAACAGCGAATCCTACAGCAAAAACGCTCCAAAATTCACGCAAAATTTACGAAAATGCAACGAAACTTCAATACTTACGAAAAACGACCATGATCTATAATGATCGTTTTTGCATAGTTTTTTATAATGATTGATTAGAAAAATATGACAACATGTATGATAATGTACTTACAAAGTTACAAAAAGTGTACAAAGTGACGAGAAAATATAGCTGACACTTGAGGAGGTTCGACATGGCGAAGAAGAATGCAGCCAATGTGGTGGGAGTGAAAACGAAAACCACGTGGAAACAAGCTTTTAAAAGAGACTGGCAATTGTATCTGCTGTTACTGCTTCCACTGATTATGGTATTTGTATTCAGTTACGGAGCATACCCGGGATTGCGGATGGCCTTTATGGATTATAAACCGGCGAAGGGATATGCAGGCAGCGAATGGGTGGGCATGAAGACATTCGTTAAGATATTCAAGGATGCCGATTTCATGAGAGCACTTCGCAACTCCATAGTGTTTAACCTGGCGGATCTGATCATCGGTTTCCCAATGCCGATCATTCTGGCACTGATCCTGAATGAATTAAGATATCCGAGATTCAAGAAAGTGTCCCAGACGATCCTGTATCTGCCGCACTTCCTTTCCTGGGCCATCATCGGAAGCGTAGCCATGACAATGTTCCGTCCGAACTCCGGTCTGGTGAACATTCTGCTGACCAACCTGGGAGTGATCTCCGAAGGAATTCCTTTCCTGAATGAGAAATGGCACTGGGCAATTACATATCTGCTGATCGGTGTATGGCAGACGATGGGATGGGGCACGATCCTCTACCTGGCAGCGATCACCGGTATCAACGGAGAATTGTACGAAGCAGCCATGATCGATGGAGCGAACCGTTGGAAGAGAATGTGGCATATCACACTTCCCGGTATCAAGAGCACAGTAGTAACACTGCTGATCCTGAACCTCGGACGTGTCATGGGAAGTAACTTAGAGCGTCTGACCGCATTAGAAAATTCACAGGTCAAGGACTTCCAGTATCAGCTGGCTGTCTACATTTACAACAAAGGTATTGGAGCCGGAAAATTCAGTGCGGCGACCGCAGTTGGTCTGTTCCAGTCATTGATCGGATTGATCCTGGTTCTGTTATCTGATAAATTCGCAAAGAAGCTTGGCGAAGACGGATTACTGTAGGAGGTGAGAGAGATGAAGAAAAAAGAAGTTAATATTAATGAAGAATCTACCTCCGCAGGCGGAGCACATGCGGTCAACAAATTCCGCATCAGTGATTTCGTCATGATGGCAGTGATCGTCATCCTCTGCGCCAGCTGTGTATTACCGTTCTTACATGTAGCAGTAAAATCCATATCCGGTAATACCGCAGTAATGTCCAAGAGCGTTTACTTCTGGCCCAAAGACATCACCTTCGATGCTTACAAGAAGGTATTTGCAGATAACTCCATGACCTACTCCATGATCTTCTCGGTGATCGTTACCGTGATCTTCACCGCTCTGGGAATGCTGGTATGTACTTGTGCCGCTTATCCTCTTTCCAAGAAGAGACTGAAGGGCAAAAAGTTACTGACTTTCCTGCTGATGGTACCGATGTACTTCAGTGCCGGCATCATTCCCAGCTACCTGTTATATCAGAAGCTGCATGTGCTGGATACCATGTGGGTGTTGATCTTACCTCTGATCTATTCCCCGTACAACATGCTGATCATGAAGAACTACTTCCAGAGTACGATTCCCGACAGCTTAGAGGAATCCGCTTTCCTGGATGGCGCAAGTAACTTCCAGATCCTGAGCAAGATCGTATTACCGCTGTCCAAACCGATCCTGGCAACGTTGTCTCTGTTCTACGCCGTAGGCCGTTGGAACTCTTACGCAGACAACATGTACTACACCAAGAGTGCTAACCTGAAGCTGATCCAGTACAAGTTATATCAGTTGGTAGCATCCGCAGCAGAAGCACAGACTTCCTCCCTGGCAGATACCGGCAGTGCGATCCAGTCCACTCCCGAAGTATTACAGGCAGCAAGTATCATGTTTGTAACAATTCCTATCATTATTATTTATCCTTTCCTGCAGAAGTACTTCGTACAGGGTACCATGATCGGAGCAGTTAAGGGCTAAAAGTTAAAAGGAACAAAACAACCAAGTTAGTTTTCCCCAAAACCGGGGGTACACATAAAACTATGTATAATTTTTAAGGAGGAAAATCCTCTCCTCGCCAGGGACTCGGATTTTTCCTTCGGAAAAACAAGGAGGATTGATTTATGAAGAAGAATACTCTTCACAAGGTAATGGCAACAGCACTTGTTGGTGCTATGGCAATGAGCACTCTGACCGGATGCGGCAGCAGTGCGGACAACACAACCGCAGATGCCGGAACAAAGGAATCTGTAGCAGAGAGTTCTGCAGCAAGCACAGATGCAGGAGCATCCACAGCAGTAGCAGGTATTGACGGATGGGAGGCTTTCGCAGACAATGTTACTCTGCAGATCCCCGTATACGATCGTGGTTCTTCCGGAAACGGATGCTCTGATGTAGAGAACAACTACTGGACCAACTGGGTACAGGAGAACTTCGGTGATAAGTACAACATCACGGTAGAATATGTAGGAATTACCCGTAGCGACGTTATGACTGATTACGCTATGCTGGCAGCAAGCCAGAGCCTTCCTACCATCTGTATGGAATATGACTATGATAAGCTGGCAAGCTGGCAGGCAGACGGCTATCTGCAGACCTACGATGTAGAAGAGTTCAAGCAGATCGCTCCTACTTACTGGGAGACCATGGTAGAGCACGGCAACGATGCTTACACCAAGCTGGATGATGAAGATTATCTGGTACTCGGTTACAGACCTTACGGTAACACCACTTATACCTGGTGCACTTTCTATCGTCAGGACTGGCTGGAAGAAGCTGGCTTCTCTGAGTATCCCGTTGGCGACAACACCAAGCTGTTAGAGCTGTATGCAAAACTGGTTGAGAACGGCCATCAGTATCCTTTAAGCGGTAAGAAAGTAAGCGGCGCAGGTATTGACCAGAACTATGGTTACAGAGATTATCCTCAGGATGAGACCACATGGGCAACCACCGGTGACTACCAGATCCCCGCTCTGTCCACCGAGGCTCAGAAGAGATTCTTAAAATGGGAGAACGAGCTGTACAACGATGGTTACTACAATCCTGAGTACTATCTGAGAGATGCTTCCGAGGCAGAGGCAGACTTCATCAACGGTGAAGCATTTACCTGGACCGGATATATCTCCTCCAGCATGAACGTACTGAACTCCTTCTATGATGCTAACCCCGATGCCAAGCTGGCAGTAGCAGTGACTCCTTCCACCTGGACACAGGATGAGACCTGGGGATCTTCCGCTTCTTACAGACCCGGAACCAACTTCGGTATGATGATTGGCTTCGCTAACGATGCTACCGAGGATGAAGTAAAGGCAGCTATGATGTACCTTGAGTGGCTGAACCAGCCCGAGAATCTGTTCACTATGCAGTGGGGTATCGAAGGCGTGAACTTCAATTATGATGATAACGGCGATCCCGTAGCGGTAGCAGATCAGACCGGTCTGGCTGAGCAGCAGGGACACAACAACAACGTAGACTACTGGTGTGCAGTAACCGCAGTTAAGACCCTCGGATCTATCGAGAAAGATATCCAGGCAGTTACCCCTCAGGGTATTCCTCAGGACTTCTATGATCAGATCCTGGCTAACTACAACGGACAGGTTGCTATCTATGAAGCAGGCAAGGCTAACTCCGACTGTCTGTTCGCAACCGCTATCGATGCTGTTACCGAGTACAACCAGACGCTGTATGATCTGTATACTGAGTACCGTGACAAGCTGACCATGTGCCCTAAGGACCAGTTCGATTCTCTGTATGAAGAACTGAGCCAGAAGTACCTGGATGCAGGTTATCAGGAAGTTATCGATGAGAGACAGGCTGCTCTGGATGCAGGTAACACCACCAGACTTCAGTAAGTAAAAAGTTTTATTACAGGAAGTACATACAGCCCCCAGGCATGAATGGCTTGGGGGCTATATTAAAAATGCAACTATTCAGAGCCATGTAAATATTATTCAATGGGCGTCGAATGCTTGCATTCGTAAGAACATTTGATAATATTTATAGGGCGAAGTTACTTTATGTCCTTTTCCGACCGACTGTTTTACAATAAAAACAACTGTGGGAAAAGAATATAAAGAGCCAAAAGGCAGAAATGGAGGAGCTATGTTAAAACTGGAATATGATAAGAAAGAAATAGAGGGAGTCATTGACAAGATCGTCAAAAAGACTATGAATATGGATCTCACCTGGGACTGGCCCTGTGGTGTGGCATATTACGGAATCAGCGATGCCTATGAAAAGACAGGCAAGAAGGAATATCTGGATCTGTTAAAGGATCGTATCGACGAACTGATCGATCTGGGACTGCCCAAGGTATGGACAGTAAACGCCTGTGCCATGGGACATTGCCTGATCACCTTATACCAGGCCACCGGAGAGCAGCAGTATCATGACATTCTTATGAGTAAGATCGCTTATTTAAGAAAAGATGCCCTGCGTTTCGGAGATCATGTATTGCAGCACACCGTATCTGCCAACAACGATTTCCCGGAGCAGTGCTGGTGTGACACTTTGTTCATGGCAGCGTTCCTGATGCTGCGTGTGGGCGTGATGGAACACGATGAAGAACTGATCGATGATGCCTTGAACCAGTACTACTGGCATATCAAATATTTACAGAATCCCAGCAGTGGACTCTGGTATCACGGCTATGACAATATTGCCGGAGATCATATGTCTGGCATCTATTGGGGAAGAGCCAATGCCTGGGCAGCATTTACCATGTCGCAGGTAGGCGGTATTCTGCCTCAGTGCTATCTGTATCCGAAGTATATCGATGTGGCCGGCTCCTTAAATGAGCAGCTGGCAGCCTTGAAGGTATACCAGACGGAGAACGGACTGTGGAGAACTGTAGTGGATGATCCGGAGTCTTATGAAGAGATTTCCGCATCTGCGGGAATTGCTGCAGCAATGCTGACCAGAGGCAACCCTTTACATAGCAAATACATCAATAAGGCCATCAAGGGACTGCTTGCCAATGTCAGTGAGGACGGCAAGGTGATGAATGTCTCCGGCGGAACTGCCGTTATGAGAGACAAGGAAGGTTACAGAGGTATTCCCAAGGCTTATATCCAGGGCTGGGGACAGGGACTGGCATTATCATTTTTTGCAACTTTGTTAGTATCTGACGAGATTGAGAAGGACGGTGCATTATAAATGTTTCGCAGAAATTTCCTGTTCGGGAAGGACGGAGGAACTGCCAATCTGATCGATGTGGGCAGTGACGACCTCTATCAGCCCGGAAAAGGCTATGGCTTTGTAACGGAGAAAAACAGAAGAGAACAGGAAGGATTGCAGATCCGGGAACTGAATTCGTCTTTTGAACCAATGTACTGGTATCAGAATGAGGATCTGACCTTTCTTAGAGAAGATGAGAATGGCTGTTATCTGGATTCTGCAGAAGAAGTGGCAGCATTGGAGGCACAGTCAGGAGAGAAGATGGCGGGATCACCCAGGCGGATCCCGTTACTGTTCAAGGTGGATGTGCCCAGGCAGGGCAATTATAAGGTTACGCTGACTATCCGCTCAGAAGAGGAGATAGGAGAGGTACTGATCTTTACCGGCAGAAGGCGTCTTGCTTTTTATGGAAGAGTGGGAGCCGGAGAGTTCACTTATACAATGATTACAAATGTCTGCGATATTGTACCTGTGGGTTATTCCCGGATTTTTGCGGATAAGACTGTGGATATTGCAGTACTGGCGGACAGACCAAGGATCAGTGCTCTTACGGTAGAAGAGGTGAACGGTCCTACGGTTTATCTGGCGGGAGATTCCACAGTGACAGATCAGCCCGGAGATTATCCCTATTATCCAGGCACCTGTTACTGTGGCTGGGGACAGATGCTTCCGGCATATTTTGACGCACGTGTGGCAGTGTCGAATCATTCCCACTCCGGACTGACTACCGATAGCTTCCGCAAGGAAGGGCATTATGCGGTGATCTCTCAGTACAGCAAGCCGGGAGATTATGTGTTTTTCCAGTTCGGGCATAATGATCAGAAGCTTCCCGGGCTGCAGGCAAAGGGCGGATACCGGGCGAATCTGCAACGCTATATCAAAGAAAATCAGGCAAAGGGGGTCTATCCGGTATTGGTGACACCCATTGCAAGAAATACCTGGCGACTGCGGGATCAGACGTATCTGGATCTGCTGGAGGAATTTGCAGATGTGTGTCTGGAACTGGGAGCACAGTACGGTATTCCGGTGTTGGATCTTCATGCCCACAGTAAAGAATACGTTCTGGAAAAGGGATTGCAGGATGCCAAACCCATCTTTTTCCCCGGGGACTATACCCATACCAATGACTTCGGTGCTTATAAGATGGCAGGATATGTGGCACAGGAGATCCGGGAGAAATGCAAAGGTCATTCTGAAAGAGCCTGCGCTTATCTGGCAGAGTGCGTGACGGATGGTTTCGGCGCATGGGAGCCTGTGGGACAAATCAATGTTCCTAAGAAACCGGAGATCTACAAGGACATTCCGGATCCTGCAGGAGATCAGGTGCTGTTGTCTGAGGCAGAGCAGCTGGAACGTGTGGTCAGACTGTGTCTGAAAGAGGAATTGCTGTAACAGGACAGATATTGTACTGGAAAATAGAAGTGAAGAAATGACAGGAATGAAAAATAAGCAGGAATATGAGGAGGAACTCGAAATGGGAAAAGGTGGTTTTACCTTACCGGGAGAATCAGGATATGAAGAACTGACTCTGAAAATGGCGGAAAAATGGGGAGCAGATGTGATCCGTGACAGTGATGGAACCGTGCTTTCCGACGAAATCACCCATGCCGGTTACGGAATCTATTCTACCATTTGTATTATCAGAGATCACAATGCCTGGGCAAAGGAGAATCAGGACAAATTACAGCAGACCTTCCTGTGCACACCGCCCCAGGCAGCAGAGAGTGACACCCTGACCATCGGACTGATGGACAGCTTTTTTGCGGAGCAGTTCCGGATCAATGATAGCGCAGAGAGTCTGGAATATTGGGAGGTTTATGACAGAACCACCAATGTGAAGATCGACAATGCGGACTGGAGCTATGACAAAGAGAAGGGAAGCGTGTCCCTGAGCGGCATCATCCCTTTTCATAAGTATACAGTAAGCTTCTTAGCCTATCGTATCTGGGAAGAAATCTCTATGTACAATCATACTACGAACCACTGGGACAAGGAGCATCTGATGCAGATCGATCCCAGATATCCTGAGACTCAGGAGTATCTGCTGGGCTGGATGAAGCACTGGTGTGAGACCCATCCGGATACCACGGTGGTGCGCTTTACCTCCATGTTCTACAATTTCGTATGGATCTGGGGCAGCAGTGAGAGGAACCGGAATCTGTTCTCTGACTGGGGTTCCTATGATTTCACTGTGAGCGTTCCTGCTTTACAGGAGTTCGAGAAACAATACGGATATCGCATGACAGCGGAAGATTTTATCAATAAGGGACAGCTGCATGTGACTCATATGCCTGGCAATGCGAAAAAGGCGGATTGGATGGTATTTATCAATGATTTCGTTATTTCCTTCGGCAGGAAGCTGATCGATATGGTGCATTCCTACGGCAAAAAGGCTTATGTCTTCTATGATGACAGCTGGGTAGGCGTGGAGCCTTATAATGGCAGATTTCAGGAGTTCGGTTTTGACGGACTGATCAAATGTGTATTCTCCGGTTATGAAGCCAGACTGTGTGCGGGCGTGGATGTGCCTACACATGAACTGCGTCTGCACCCCTATCTGTTCCCGGTGGGGCTGGGCGGTGCTCCGACTTTCATGGAGGGCGGCAATCCCACACTGGATGCGAAAAAATACTGGAACAGCGTAAGACGTGCCCTGCTGCGTGCGAAGATCGACCGGATCGGTCTCGGCGGATACCTTCATCTGGTGGAGGGTTTCCCGGATTTCTGTGATTATATTGAAAAAGTGGCAGATGAGTTCCGTCTGATCCGCAGCTTCCACGATGCGGGAGAACCTTACCGCATCAAGACCCGTGTGGCAGTGCTGCATTATTGGGGAAGCTTACGTTCCTGGACCTTGTCCGGACACTTTCATGAGACTTATATGCATGACCTGATCCACATCAACGAAGCTTTGTCCGGACTTCCTGTGGATGTGAAATTTATTTCCTTTGAGGATGTAAAAAATGGTATACTGAAGGACGTAGATGTCGTAATCAATGCAGGTAGAGCCGGAAGCGCCTGGAGCGGCGGGGATGCCTGGAAGGATGAGGAGCTTGTTACTGCACTTACAAAGTGGGTACACGAGGGAGGCTGCTTTATCGGTGTGAACGAGCCTTCTGCTGTGGAAGGATATGATACGTATTTCCGTATGGCACATGTGCTGGGAATTGACGAGGACACCGGCGCAAGAGTCTGTCACGGCAGATGGATCTTTGAGACAGCGGATCCGGAGCATCTGATCCCAGAGGGCGCAGGTGTGGAAGCGAAGGAGAACCGGTATCTGACGGATGGAAAAGCACAGGTACTTCTGGCAGACGGCGGGAAGCCACTGATCACCCTGAATCATTTCGGCAAGGGACTGGGAATCTATCTGTCTTCCTTCCAGGTGAACCTGTGGAATACCAGAATGCTGTACCAGCTGATCCGTTATGCCGGTGGAGAAGGCACCTCCGGCAGCTATATGACGGATAACCTGTATACGGAATGTGCTTATTACCCAGAGAGTAAAAAACTGGTAGTCATCAACAACAGTGACACCGAGCAGACCACCACTATCCCAACGGAAGCGGGCGCATGTACGGTAACCATTGCACCTTACGACACTACCTTTGTAGAAATCAGATAACCAACGATAACGATCAGGGCGGAAATCCTGTGTTCGTTTTCTGAGGGAGCAGAACGCAAAGGAGGCAGAGAATGCATAACGAAAAAGAAAGACCTACGGAATATTTCCCGGACGGAACTCCCATAGATGACTGGTTTTATGATATAGGGATGCCGGAGCTTGAGGAACTGGGCAGACCCTATGTCCTCACAGAGTACGGGATCTGGGACGACGGAAAAGTTTATACCAAAGAGATCCAGAAGGTGATCGACCTGGCGGCAGAAGAGGGCGGTGGTGTCCTGGTGGTGCCGCCGGGAACCTATCTGACGGGAGCACTTTATTTCAAACAGGGAGTGAATCTCTATGTTTCCGCCGGTGCGACGTTAAAGGGCAGCGATGATATCTCGGATTATGATCTGGCCGAGACCCGGATTGAGGGAGAGACCTGCCTGTATTTTACGGCACTGATCAATGCGGACGGTCTGAATGGATTTACCATGTGCGGACCGGGCACTATTGACGGTAACGGACTTAAGACCTGGAAAGCCTGCTGGCTGCGCTGGAAATGGAGTAACGGCACCAACAAGGATGGTCAGAGACCCCGGCTGGTCTATCTGTCCAACTGCAGAAATGTGCGGATCGCCGGTCTGAATTTACAGAATTCCCATTTCTGGACCACACATATTTATAAATGTGACCATGTAAAATACTTGAACTGCCATATTTATTCCCCGGCAGGTCCTGTTGCGGCACCCAGTACGGATGCCATTGATATCGATGTGTGTACGGATGTGTTGGTGAAAGGCTGTTATATGGAAGTCAATGACGACTCTGTGGTGCTAAAGGGCGGTAAGGGCCCCTGGGCGGACAGCCAGCCGGAGAACGGCTCCAATGAGCGGATTCTGGTGGAGGATTGTGTCTATGGCTTCTGCCATGGGTGTCTCACCTGCGGTTCGGAATCAGTACATAACCGCAATATCATCATGCGCAGGATTCAGATCAAGGGGGCAGCGAGACTGTTGTGGCTGAAAATGCGGCCAGACACCCCGCAGCACTATGAATATATCACGGTGGAGCAGATCGAAGGCCGGGTAAAGGAGTTCCTCAAGATTTATCCCTGGACCCAGTATTATGATCTGAAGGATCGGAAGGACCAACCGCTGTCTTATGCGGAGCATATCACGATGAAGGACTGTGACTGCGTCTGTGATACCTTTTTTGATGTGATGCCGGATGAGAGCCAGTATCTGCTTTCCGATTTTACCCTGCAGGATCTGCGGATCAGGGCAAGAGTGGATAACTTTTCGGAAGACAAGTTAAGAAGTGTAGTATATGAGAATGTACAGGTGGAAGAAAGTACGGAGCCTGTGGAGAGCTGGCATGAAGTGAAGGGCTTCCAATAATGAACCAGCATCGAAAGGTAAATTTACTTTAGTGCCTGCCATTTTGGAAAAATATTTTTTTGAACACTTTTTTGAAAATTCAGAAAGTTATCCACATCGTATGATTGCACGGGGGCGTTTTTCAAAAAAATGTTTATAAATTTCATTTCCTCTTGGCAGGCATCACCTTCTTTGCTAAAATAATCTCAGTTGTGGATTGCTTTATGCAATTCTCTTTTATATGATGTCGGGGTCAAAAGCCCCCGACTTTGATGCCTACGGATTGTTCCGTGCTACGCACTCCCACAATCCTACCCAATATTCGCATATCGTGGGATTATCATCCCACTTTTATGCTCATATCGGGGCGGGTCCTAAGGTCTTTCACCCACCTATGAGCAAGCTCATGTGGGCTTAGACCTTTTGACCCTGGCATCTTTTATATTTTATAATGAACGCTCTGCAGGAATCGCACTGCGACGGAATGGCGTGATGCCGCAACAGTGGTAGGAAACGGATGCCTGCCACAGAAAGGATCAATATGGCAAAGGTTTATATTAACGAAAAGAACAAAAAGGGACATATCAATCCGGAACTTTACGGCAATTTCTCTGAGCATCTGGGAAGATGTATTTATGAGGGATTGTATGTAGGAGAGGATTCCGAGATCCCCAATACCAAAGGCATGCGTAATGATGTGGTGGCAGCCCTGAAGGAGATGAAGCTTCCGGTACTGCGCTGGCCCGGTGGGTGCTTCGCAGACGAATACCATTGGAAGGACGGCATCGGCCCGAAGGAGAACCGCAAGAAAATGATAAACACTCATTGGGGTGGTGTGACCGAGGACAACAGCTTCGGTACCCATGAGTTCTTCGAACTGTGTGAACAGATCGGTTGTAAGACCTACATCAATGGCAATGTGGGAAGCGGTACCGTACAGGAGATGTCCGAGTGGGTAGAGTACATGACTTTCGACGGGGTATCTCCTATGGCAGACCTGCGTAGAAAAAACGGCAGAGAGAAAGCATGGAAGGTGGATTACTTCGGTGTCGGTAACGAAAATTGGGGATGCGGCGGCAATATGACCCCATCCTACTATGGCAATCTGTACCGCAGATACCAGACCTATGTGAGAAATTATGATCAGAAGCACCCGATTTTCAAAGTCTGTTGCGGCCCCAATGCGGGAGATACTTATTGGACTGAAAATGTGCTGAAGACCTGTTTTGAAAATGCACCGGAATGGATGCATGGCTTTATGGACGGACTTTCTCTGCATTACTATACACTGCCGGAGGATGACTGGTCTCACAAGGGAAGTGCACTGGACTTCGACGATGCAGCATGGTATAAGACGCTGGCAAAGGCTTTTAAGCTGGATGAACTGATTCATAAGCATTCTACGATCATGGACAAATATGATCCTGAGAAGAAGATCGGACTGATCTGCGATGAGTGGGGCACCTGGTATGATGTGGAGCCCGGCACGAATCCCGGATTTTTATACCAGCAGAGTACCATGCGTGATGCTCTGGTGGCCGGACTGTCTTTAAATATTTTCAACAAGCACTGTGACCGTGTGAAGATGGCAAACATCGCACAGTTTATCAACGTACTGCAGGCAGTGATCCTGACCGAGGGACCGAAGATGTTGCGTACCCCGACTTACCATGTATTCCATATGTACAAATACCATCAGGATGCGGATCTGGTGGAAAGCTATATCGATGGTGTGGAACAGATCGGTGAAGATGAAAAGTTCAAGGTTCCCAATTTACAGGAATCCGCTTCCGTGGATAAGGACGGTGTTGTGACCATCACCCTGAACAACCTGTCCATTGATAAGGCAGAAGAGGTGGAGATCGCTTTCGCAGAGTGTGATCCAAAGCACGTGACCGCTGCGATACTAACCAATGATATGCATGCTTACAACACCTTTGAGGATCCCGATAAGGTACACGAAGAAGTATTTACGGAGTATAAGATCGCAGATGGCAGGATCACCTTTACCATGCCGGCATGCAGTGTCGTTATGTTCCGGATAAAATAAGCGATAAGAACAATTATGGAAGAAGAAAAAATAAGAGAAACAATAAAATATCCCTGTCGGAAATGTCTGTTGCGGGAAATGGACAAGAATGCCTATATGGAGAATCTGTATGCCTACATAGACAGAATCGAAGAGGATAGTAAAGCAGATAAGGCGGTCTATGAAGACCGCCTTGCTGTATGTAAGGAATGTAAATATCTGAATGAGGGGCTGTGTGGTGCCTGCGGCTGCTTTGTGGAACTGAGGGCTGTAATCGCCGTCAACCGGTGTCCTTATGAGAAGTGGTAACTTCTAAGATCAAAGGGTTACCTTCTCAGGAACATATTTTTTCAGGGCTGCAGCCACGGCTCCCATACCGGAGCTTAATTCTGCAAAATACTGTTTTACCAGAGTATCCATGCCGATGGCGTGGAGGTTCACACCGAATATTTTCTCATTGGCAAGTAATGCGTCCAGCTTTGACAGATCCTTGGGAGCGGAACTCAGTTCGTAGTCTGCAACGTACTGACGGGCTTCCTCTAACAGGGGGTCGGAGCTGGGCGTAAATTCTCTGCCCTCATCATCGATTCCCATGAGATACCGGAGCCATCCGGCATAGACCAGAGGAATCAGCTTCAGGTCTTCCGTATGCAGGTCTGGAGAAGCTTCGTAAGCTTTGATGGTCTCGCCGAAGCGGATGGAAAGCTTCTGGGAGGTATCGGTAGCGATTCTCTGGGGAGAATCCGGCAGGAAGGGATTGGGGATCCTCACATTCACCACTTCGTCAATGAATTTCTTCGGATCCAGGATGCCGGGATTTACCACTACGGGAAGTCCTTCTTTGTAACCGATGACTTCCACCATATTTTTCAATAACGGGTTCTTCATCTCTTCGGAGATCAGGGTATATCCCAGAAGGCAGCCATAGATGGCCAGTGCGGTGTGCAGAGGATTCAGGCAGGTACATACCTTCATTTTCTCCACTTTGTCTACGGTCGCTCTGTCGGTGAAGATGATGCCGCCTTTGTCCAGTGCGGGTTTACCGTTCGGAAAAGCATCTTCAATGACCAGGTATTCGCATTCTTCCGCATTGACAAAGGGAGCGATATAGGTGTTTTTGGAAGTAACTACGGCATCCAGACCGCCGATATGATCCTCGGCCAGCATAGCTTCTACTTTGGCATCAGGTCTGGGGGTGATCTTGTCGATCATGCTCCAGGGGAAGGTGACTTTCGTCTGGTCATTGACGTAGCCTAAGAAGCCGGCTTCCACCAGTCCGTTGTCGGTCCATGCCTTGGCGAACGCATTGACAGCGGCATATAATTTGTCACCGTTATGGGAGCAGTTGTCCATGCTGACCATGGCAATGGGGAGCGCTCCGTGAGTGTATCTGGTATAAAGCAGGGAGACTATCTTGCCCAGGTAGCTTTCGGGGGCTTCGGGACCTTTTTCGAAGTCAGCGGCTACTGCGGGGAAGAATTCTCCTTTGGCATTGGCGGTAGCATAGCCTTTTTCAGTGATGGTAAAGCTGGCCATCTGGAGAGAAGGATTTTTAAAAATCTCCCGGAGACGTGCGTATTCTGCTTCGTTTTTACTGTCCAGGATCAGAGACTCCATGATGCTGCCTACGATGGTCTTTTCCACGGTGTTGTCGGCCTTTAAGGTGGCGAGAATGCTTAAATTGTCGTGGGGACGGTAGCTTTTTTCAATGATCTCGTAGTCATAGCCTTCCGCTGCGATGAGACCGGTATCCAGAACGCCGCTGTTTAACAGATTCTGTGCTACGTTGGCCTGAAAGGCACGGAAGATATTGCCGGCACCGAAGTGGATCCAGTGGGGATGTTCCACGGTGTTTTTATGAACGGTATCGTAATCGAATTCCGGCAGATGATAACCGGCAGCGAGAAATGCGTCCCGGTCGTCATGAAGACTTTTTAAGGTAAGTTCCATAATGGTTTCCTCCAAACTGATTTATGAGTTTTCAGGTGCGATGATTATTTCTGCTTATGGGACTTCTCGATAGCTTCCCACAGACCGTTTAAATAGGTGGCGCCTAAAGCTCTGTCGTACAGTCCGTATCCGGGCATGGCCACTTCATCCCAGATCATACGTCCGTGATCGGGACGGATGGGACCGTCAAAACCAATATCATAAAGAGCCAGCATGATCTCGTACATATCGAAGGTTCCATCGCTGGACAGATGTGCAGCCTCCTCAAAATCAGTAGGAGAGTTGAACTTCAGGTTTCTGACATGGGCGAAATGAATGCGGCCTTTCAGGGAGCGGATCATATCTGGCAGATCATTTTCCAGGTTGGTGCCGTAGGAACCGGAACAAAAGGTAACGCCATTGTGAGGGTTATCCACCATCTTCATCATACGCAGGATATTCTGCTTGTTGATGATGATACGGGGCAGTCCGAAAACACTCCACGCAGGATCGTCAGGGTGGATCGCCATGTTAATGTTGTATTTATCACAGGTGGGCATGATACGCTCCAGAAAATATTTCAGGTTGGCAAAAAGCTTTTCATCATCCACATCTTTGTACATTTCGAACAGTTCTTTGACATGAGCCATACGCTCAGGCTCCCAGCCGGGCATTACAGTGCCGTTCATATCGCCGGCAATGGATTCGAACATTTTGGCCGGATCAATAGCGTCTACAGCAGCCTGATTGTAAGCAAGGACTGTAGAACCGTCGGGACGCATTCTGGCAAGTTCGGTGCGTGTCCAGTCAAAGACCGGCATGAAATTGTAGCATACCATATGGATGCCTGCCTGGCCGAGCCGTTCCAGGGTAGTGATATAATTCTCTATATATTGTTCACGGTCGGGAGAACCAATCTTGATGGCATCGTGAATGTTGACACTCTCGATACCGGCCAGTTGTAAGCCGGCAGCTTCAATCTCAGTCTTTAGGGCCAGGATGTCATCCATTTCCCAGACTTCTCCGGGAGCGGTGCCGTAGAGAGTGGAGATGACTCCGGTGACACCGGGAATCTGACGGATCTGTTTTAAGGTAACCGTGTCGTACTTGCTGCCATACCAGCGTAATGTCATTTGCATAATAGAAATCCTCCTTGTAGGGAATGCTTTGGTTTCGTTTTTTGCTGTCTTAAGCATAGCAGAATGGTAAATGCATTAAAACTGCATGAATTGCTTGAAATAGTGCAAAAATTGCTATATAGTAAGACAGGGGATATAAACCATGGAAAATAAAAACTGAACAGAATGATACAGGAGAGAAAATGGATGGTCGTGAACAGAAAAAGCAGCCTGCGCTGCCGGGATGCGGCGGACGAACGGCAATATATGTTGAGCGGTGACTATGAGGTCTATGAGAAGGTAGGGGAGCCTGTCGGAGCGGTGTCGTTCCATTATCATGATTTTTATGAGCTGATCTATATTATAGAGGGGGAATTTTCTTCCCTGATCGAGGACCGGGCGGTGCGGATGCGGAAGGGAGATTTCCTGCTGATCGATAAGAATGTCATGCACAAATATCATCCCACGGAGAAGAAAATGGATTCGTCCCGCCGGATCATTTTGTGGATCAGTGATCAGATGCTGCGGGAGCTGGCGGTGGGAGAGCCGTTTCTTGCAGAATGCTTCTGGGGAGCGGGGCCGAAACTGTATCATTTCCCCATTTATTATGAGGAAATTTTGCGCGGATTTCTGCTAAAGCTTGCTATGTCGGAGATCTTAGAGGGGGATGATGTCCAGAACTGCGGAATCCGTAAGGTCATGGACAGAGGCAATTTGAGCCTGTTTTTTGGGTATCTGAATGTGTTGTGTAAACGGGAGGAATATTTGTCTTCCACACAGGAGATCGTGGATCATCCTCTGGTGGAGCAGGTGACCGGCTACATCGAGACCCATCTCAGCCAGGAGATCACAGTGGAGGAAGTGGCGGAGGCCGTGCACATGAGTAAGTATCATTTTCTGCGGAAATTCAAGGAGATCACCGGCATGACGGTGCATAACTTTATTGTGAACAAGCGGATTATTTCCGCCTGCCAGGCCATGGCGGAGGGGAAGAACATTACTGAGAGCTGGCAGCAGACCGGCTTTGCGGATTACTCCTCTTTCCTGCGGAATTTCCGGAAAATCTATGGCATTTCCCCAAAAGAGTACCGGGAAAATAACCGCAGCTTGATTATTTCCCAGTAAAGAGGTCGATTGCCGGGGCACCGACAGCATGAAACAGAATGTGGAAAAATAGGATTTTAATTATGCTAAGTAAGCTCATTTAATGCAAAAAAAATCATAATATGTTATACTGTATCTGTTATGCGCTGAGCACTGAATGAAGAGAACAAATGATAGAAGAACATAGGGATGTTATGATGGAAAATTATCAGGAAAAGTATAAAAAAGAATTATACCAGCAGGAGATCAACTCAAATATACACACACTAAAAGGTTTTTTCTGGATTTTTGTGACTATTCTGCTCCTCTGGCTGTTGACATTAGTGAGAATCTTTATTGTGGATGCCAGAATTTTTACCATGGCAGCAGGGGTGTCGGCGGTGATGGGAATTCCTGTTTTATACATTTATAAAAAGGTGGATCTGTCAAAGCATTGGGTAAAGTATGTGTTTTTGACACTGATCTGTATGATATCGGCAGTCATTGCGGCATTTTTGTCATTCCATGCGGTGCTTATCTATGTGTTGCCGTTGCTTTTGGCGGTACAGTACAGGGAGCGGATGACACTGTGGATCACCTATGTTGTCAATGACGTGACAATGGCTGTCAGTATGGTGACGGGATTCTATCACGGAATCTGTGATTTGAATATGCTCTTAGGAAGCAATCATTCCAGAGACTGGTATATGGAGCAGTGGATGGCGGGGACGCTGCAGTTTGGCATTGAGCCGGATCCGGTGTTCGTGATATTGTTCTACGGAGCGCTGCCCCGGGCGGTGATACTTCTGATATTCACCATTATTTTGCGGTATATCAGCATTACCAGCCACGAGGATGCACAGAGGATCGCTGATCTGACATATCGTAAGGAGACCGATCTGGGCACCCATGTATATAACAAGAACAAATATGAGGAAATGATCAATGATTACTATCCGCAGGTGGACAGACTGGCAGCTATTTTCTGGGATGTGAATAATCTGAAATGTGTCAATGACAAATATGGCCATGCCGCCGGAGATGTGTTGATCCAGACGTTGTCTTCCGTATTATATGAATTATCCACGGACAGACGTAAGGTCTATCGCATAGGCGGAGATGAATTTGTCATGCTGATCGAGAATCCGGTGGAAGCGGAGATCCAGTCCATGATCGAATCTGTCAGTGCTGCATTGCAGGAGAAAAACAGTCAGGGCGAGATGCCGGTCTCCAGTGCTGTGGGCTGGGCAGAAGGCTGTGGTGTGGATGTCCGTAAGATCATCAATGAAGCGGATACAAAGATGTATGAGAATAAGACGCGTGGAAAGGAATGCAGAAAATAGGATGGCAAACTGGGTAAGTGCAGGCTGCGGTGTCATTGCAAATGAGCTGGCGCAGGCTATGGAAAAAAGAGGACAGAAACTGTATGGTGTCGTGAACCGGACGCCGGAGAAGGCAGTGGCCTTTGCGGAAAAATACGGTGTGCAGAAGGTGTTTACGAGCTTTCAGGATGTATGTGCGGATCCTGCGGTGGATATCATTTATATTTCCACACCCCATAACACTCACATTCACTTTCTGCGGAAAGCGCTGGCAGCTGGCAAGCATGTGCTGTGCGAAAAATCCATTACGCTGAATTCCGAAGAACTGGAAGAGGCAGTGCAGCTGGCGAAGGAGCATGGTGTGGTGCTGGCGGAAGCTATGACTATCTATCATATGCCGATTTATAAAGAACTGAAAAAACGCATGGATGCCGGAAAATTCGGAGAATTGCGTGTGATACAGATGAATTTCGGAAGTTATAAGGAATACGATATGAAGAACCGGTTCTTCAACCGGAATCTGGCCGGAGGAGCATTGCTGGACATCGGTGTGTATGCCCTTTCCTTTGTCAGAATGTTCTTAAATTCCTGCCCGGATCAGATTACTTCGCAGGTGAAGCTTGCACCTACCGGTGTGGACGAGCAGGCGGGAATACTTCTGATGAACCGGGAGCAGGAGATGGCAACGGTCACATTGTCCCTGCATGCCAAGCAGCCCAAACGGGGCATGATCTCTTTTGACAAGGCTTACGTGGAAATGTATGAGTATCCCAGAGGGCAGAAAGCAGTGATCACGTACACGGAAGACGGACACACCGAGGAAATTGTGGCGGGAGCTACGGCAGACGCACTGGGATACGAGGTGGAGGATATGGAACAGGCCATCGCCGGACATCCGGAATTAATGAAGCTTGAGCTTACCGAGGATGTTATGAAAATGATGACCCGGATCCGAAAAGACTGGGGACTGACTTATCCAGAGGAAGAGCGTGCCACGGAAAAAATCTGAGGAGCATTCCTGATGCAGTTCCTGACAGGCTCCATGATCTCTGTGGTGATCTGTGTGGCAGCCTTTGTATGGATGAAAAAACACCCGGGAAAAAGCTGACTTCCGGGTGCTTTATCTTATCTCGCTAAACTTAGAAGAAGTTTTTGCAGCGCATAAGAGTCACCATCCATAACTGTAAAGCGGGCTTTTTTTGGTGGCTCATCTGCGGAACCGGAAGAGGTGGCGGTGTGCAGGTAACAGCAGTCGATCCCCGCAGCTATAGCACCTGCCAGGTCTCTGGTACGCTCGTTGCCGGTCATCAGACAGTCGGTGAAATCTAATCCGTAGCGGTCAAACAGGATCTGAAAAAAAGCGGGATCCGGCTTGCAGCAGCCCTCGTCAGAGGAGATAAGGATACCGTCGAACAGATCCCAGAGTCCCAGCGAGCGCAGCTCGTATTCGGTGAAGATCCGCTGGGCATTGGACAGGAGGTAGATCCCACAGCCTTTTGCATGGAGCTGCTGCAGTGTGCCGATCGTGGCGGGATAGCATTGTAAAATATTGAGGGATTCGATCCGGAAGAACTGACCGGTAGCGGTCAGAAGAGCCTCTGTGGGTTGGATCCCTTTTTCGACATAAAGAGTTCGAAAAATATCTGCGGCGCAGATCTCCGGACAGGTGTAAGATGAGGGAACCTTGCTGGCAGCCGTTTCCAGCTGGCGATATCTGTTCCTCAGTTCCCTCCCCGTATAGGAAGCACCCTGGAAGGAATAGAACAGCGCAAGCCTTTTCCAGAGGGAAGTTTTATTTTCATTAGTGTGGATGTCTACTAAGGTGCCGTAGAGATCAAAGATAAAATTATGATACATGGAAGACCTAATTTCTTGTGGTGAAAAACCTTATTCCAGGGAAAATCAGGACGGCTCTTTTCTCAAGCGGAGGCAGAGCCGATAGATATAGTGTAGCATTTCTTGCATTTTTTAACAATTAAAAATATAATGATACCAGGGGCAAAAGGTCTAAGCCCACACGAGCTTGCTCATAAGTGGGTGAAAGACCTTTTGACTCCGACGGAACTATTCAGAACCATGAAATTATGAAGCTTTTGTACCGCTGGATAAAGAAAACAGGAGCGACCGGCGGTATGCAGGGAGAGTACCGATGATACGAAATACTGGTCCGGGGAAGAGACTTCTGGCAGCAGGGATTGTACTTATACTAGGCATGACCGGCTGTGGAACAGACAATGAATTATCTCTGACAGGGACGGAAGAGACAGGAATAGAAGTAATGGCCACGGTGGATTTCACAGAAGAGGCTGCCACCGGGGAGAATGCACCGGATGTCACGGATGGGGATGCCGCCACCGGGGATGCAGAGCAGACTACGGCGGACCGCATGGCGGGACGGACGAAGGTAAAGGGAATCTACGTCACCGGCCCGAAGGCTGGCAGTGGCGGAATGGAAGATCTGATCCGCCTGGTGGATGAGACGGAACTGAATGCCATGGTCATCGACGTGAAAAACGACGAGGGAAATTTGACGTTCCGGCTGACTAATGAGGAGATTCCACAGGACATTCCCGTGCTGGACCGGATATCCGAAATGCAGGCCGGAATACGTTACATCCGGGACATTCAGACAATGATGCAGGAATTGAAAGATCATAATATATATACCATTGCGCGGATCGTATGCTTTAAGGATCCCATTCTGGCGGCGGCACAGCCGGAACTGGCACTGACGAAGCCGGACGGTAAGCCGGTGACAGATGCCAATGGACTGGCCTGGGTAAATCCCTACAGGCAGGAGGTCTGGGAATATCTGACAGAGCTTGCGGAGATGGCGGCAGATCTGGGTTTTGATGAGATCCAGTATGATTATGTGCGATTCCCGGTAGGTTCGGATGCCGATGCGGCAGATTACGGTGTGGATATGGAAGCCTATCCGAAACGGCAGGCTATACAGGATTTTCTCTCCTATGCGGGAGACAGACTTCACGAAAAGGGCTGTGTGGTCACGGCAGATGTCTTCGGCACTATTATCGGCAGCGAGACGGATGTGCAGACCGTAGGGCAGGATTACACGGCACTGGGACAGACAGTGGATGCCATCAGCCCTATGGTATATCCCTCTCATTATGCTAACGGTGTGTTTGGTCTGAAGGTGCCGGATGCCCATCCTTACGAAACGGTATCGGCCGCCATGCAGGGGTCTGCAGAAGAATTGCAGGAGATTCCGGAAGCGGAACGGGCCGTGGTAAGACCCTGGCTGCAGGCATTTACGGCCACCTGGGTTCCTGGGCATATCTCCTATAACGGAACCCAGATCCGGGAACAGATCCAGGCAGTCTACGATGCGGGATATGAAGAATGGATCCTGTGGAATGCAACGAACCGCTATTCTCCGGATGGATTACTTGCCGCAGGAGAAGAGAAGCAATAGCGGCAGAAGCTGGCTTTATAACAAATCCGGGCAGGAGCACAGGCCAGGAGCCCGGTCTGATAGGAGCATAAGATGAAAGTAGTCAATAAGATCATGATAGGAATTGCAGTGTTGTGTCTGCTGTTGTGTGGCGGAATCCTGGTATTCGCATTGAACCCCGATATGACCAGTTCTCTGGCGCAGAAACTGTATGGCAATACAGTGGATATGCCCCCTGGGACCGAAGAGACCGGGGAAGGACAGACTTCCGGGAATGGAAATATCAGTGTGACGCTTCCTAATGGTATGCCGGGGGAAATGAACGGCTACGTGGCGCCGTCCATGGATCAGATGCAGATTCCGGAGGATGTCAGCGGCAGGACAGGATTTACTCCCGTGCAGCCGGAAGAACAGCAGATTCCGGATCAGGAAGCACAGAATCTGAAGGAAACATTAGGTTCCGGAGAAACGGGAGAGGGGCTGTCATTTTCCGCAGAGGAGTATCCGTATTATCAGATGTTGTCGGAGAATCAGCAGTCCGTATACCGGCAGATTTATGCCAACGCACAGAACCTGACGGAAAAGTTTGCACCGGAGAAGACCGTGTCTGCCAGTGATGTAAAGACAGCGTTTGAGGCGGTGATCGGTGATCATCCGGAAATGTTCTGGCTGGAGACGGGTTATTCCAGCAAATATCTGACCAACGGGCAATGCGTGGAGATCGATTTAAAATATAACAGTACGGCAGATGATCTGGAGAGCGCAAAGCAAAGATTTGATGCGGCGGCACAGAATCTGATTACCGGGGCAGCGTCCCTTGACAGCAATTATGAAAAAGAGAAATATGTGCATGATGCACTGGCATCGGCAGTGACCTATGATCTGACAGCGGATATGAACCAGAGTGCTTACAGTGCACTGGTGAATGGGAAGAGCGTGTGTGCCGGTTATGCCAGAGCTTATCAGTATCTGTTACAGCAGCTGGGAATTCCCTGTTATTACTGCACCGGTTATTCCGGTGGGGATCATGCCTGGAATATCGTAAAGCTGGAGGATGGTTATTACAATGTGGATGTGACCTGGGATGACGCAGCGGCCATCCGATATGACTATTTTAACAAGACGGATGCAGATTTTGCCTCCACCCATATAAGACAGAATCTGTCGGTGTATCTGCCGGCCTGCAACGGTACCGCTTACAGACAGGAAAATACCACAGGGGCAGCGGGTACCGGTCAGCCGTCTGAAGCAGGCGGAGCCACACCGGATCCGGACGCAGGCACCACACCCTCCGGCGGTCAGACAGACGGGAGCGTTACAGATCCCGGACAGCAGGGAGACGGTACGCAGGAACCGGAGCAGCCTGGCAGCTCTCTCAGTGATTATATCAATCCGGATCCTCAGGAGCCGTTGCGTTATCCCTCCGGCAATACCGCAGGCTCTGCAGGCAATACCACAACTGCCGCTACGCCGGAGCCCAGAGCCGATGCGCTGACGGATTTAAGTTCCTATTATGAAGACTGCAGGAAGCAGCTGACCGGCCTGGGAAGTGGTGACCAGCATTTTGACAATGTTGTGCCTAAGAGCCTGTGGAGTACCATTGAGCAATCCTATCATACCGGAGCCTACGAGCAGGGATATGTGGTGGATGTGTTGAAAAATCTCGGTATGGAGTATTTTGCAATACAGCTGCAGCTGGTGGATATCGGAGACGGATATTACAGAGTGTATCATAACGTTGTGACCTATTAGGAAACAGATAAGAAACACTGGTATCGAAAGGTATCGGTGTTTTTAAATTATAGAAATAAAAATAAGAATCATTACTAATATTATTGACAGATAATTTCAACTGTGTTATCATCAGGATAAAGAAAATAAGTAATGTTAAGAAAATAAAATATGGTAGATAAGAGATACTAAAAAGGAAGCGAAACAGGCTGAAGGAGAAAAGGAGAGAATATAATGAATAAGAAGGCAATGCACAAATTAAGTTATGGATTATATATCGTAACGACGAAAGATGGAGAGAAAGCAAACGGTTGTATCGTCAATACTGCGATTCAGGCGGCATCCACTCCGAATCAGCTCTGCATATGCATCAACAAGGCAAATTATACCCATGATATGGTGTTAAAGACCGGCGTGTTCAACGTATCGGTGCTTAGTAAGACAGCACTATTCCCTCTATATCAGCGCTTTGGTTTCCAATCCGGCCGGGAAGTGGACAAATTCGCAGACTACACAGCGTATAAAAATGCGGAGAATGGCGTGCCCTACATCATAGAAGGCACAAATGCTTATCTGGCGGTAAAGGTCAGTCAGACCGTGGATCTGGGATCCCACACCATGTTCATTGGTGAAGTGACAGAGATGGAAGTGTTAAGTGAGGAGCCATCGGCAAACTATGAGTACTATCAAGAAGAGGTAAAGCCAAAGCCGGAGGAAGTGGGAAAAACCGCAGACGGCCAGACGGTATGGCGCTGCACCATCTGCGGTTACGAATACGTGGGCGAGGAACTGCCGGAAGATTTTATCTGTCCGCTGTGCAAACACCCAGCTTCCGATTTTGAAAAGGTGATCAAAAATTAATCCAGTGGTTTTAATAAGGTGAAATGACTGCGCTGTGTCCGGAGGATGCCAAGCTTTGTGAGCTTGCCCAGCTCTGCGGACATGGCGCTCCTTTCTACCCCGAGATAATCCGCCAGCTCCTGCCGGTTGAAAGGGATGGTAAAATCGTTGCTCCTTTTCAATTTTGCCTGATCGGTAAGATAGGCCATCAGTTTTTCCCGGGTGGTCTTACGGGAGGTATATTTGATCTTCTGATTCAGATACATATTTTTCTGCGCTACGATTCCTAGGAGATTGCGTATCAGGGTATGATGGAAAGTGCAGCTGTTGTCGCAGGTGTTTAACAGTGTTTTCCCATTTAGGAACATCACTGTACAGTCCTCTGCTGCCACAATATCCACGGGAAGATATGGAATTCCTGCACAGGCAAAAGCCTCCCCAAACAGGGAATCCGGGGGGATAGAAGCGGTGATATTGCGGTTGCCGTAATAATCGTCCTGTAGGATGTGAACGGAGCCGGATTCGATAATGCCGATGAAATCCGCAGGATCACCGGCATGCTTGATGTATTCTTCCTTTTGATAGGATTTCGTATATGCATTCAGACGCTTCAGCATAACAGGGATATCTTCGGGTAAAATATTTTGAAAAAGAGTGCTAGTCATAATGAATTCTCCTTTTGTTGGAAAATCAACATACTTGATGGGATGATTCTAGTATAATCACCTCAGAAAGTCAAGGAGAGCTCTGGTGGGAGCATGCCGGGCAGGCACAATAACGATGTGTTTAAGAAAGGATGGACAACGATGTATAAAAATATCGACAAGCAGACCAAATTAACTCTGAAGGAACTGGTGGAATACCAGGAGGGCCAGGTAGTCAGCAAGACTCTGGTACAGAACGATTATGTGAGCATGACAATCTTTTCCTTTGACAAGGGCGAGGAGATATCTACCCATGCAGCAGGCGGAGATGCCATGGTGACCGTTCTGGAAGGCAAGGGCAGATTTACCGTAGGCGACGAGGTATTCTATGTGGAAGAGGGCGAGACACTGATCATGCCCAAGGATATTCCTCACGCAGTATACGGTGAAGAGAGATTCAAGATGCAGCTGACCGTGTCTTTCTAAATTATAAGTCGTGCTGTATATACCGCTTGTGTGGAACTAATATTCATGCAGGCGGTATTTTTTTGCCCTTTGTGTTCAGAATTTTACCGCTGGAGCTGGGCGAGAACATGATGGTGCCCATAGGTTGGACTGGTTCACTATCGGTTCTTTTTATGAGGCCATTGGTCATAAGCTGGAAGGAGAAGCGCTGCTTACGATTAATCGCAGGACGCTGGAGAAGATGATTTTGTATGCGAAGGAAATAATGATTTTGTTGGAAAAACAACATAACAACCAGCTTAAGTCTGCTATAGTATTCGAAGAGACAAAGAGAACAGCAAAATTAAGGAGGCAACATGATTCGAAAAATCATTCATATTGATGAAGAAAAATGCAATGGTTGTGGTATTTGTGCGACCGCATGTCACGAGGGTGCGATAGATATTATTGATGGCAAGGCAAAATTGGTCAGGGAGCATTTCTGCGACGGCTTCGGTGACTGCCTGCCGGGGTGTCCCACGGGAGCCATCACCTTCGAAGAGCGGGAGGCACCGGCCTATGATGAGGCGGCAGTAAAGCAGGCACAGCAGCTGAAACAACAGGAAAAGATGCAACGGGAAGGTATGCAGATTCCCCATGGAGGATGCCCAGGAAGCAGAATGCGTCAGATGAACCGGACGGAGAACGCAGAAATTGTGGCAGAGAGTAGTGCGACAATGAAATCCCAGTTGTGTAACTGGCCGGTCCAGATCAAACTGGCACCTTTGCAGGCACCGTATTTTGACGGGGCAAAACTGCTCATCGCGGCAGACTGTACCGCATATGCTTATGCAAATTTTCATAAGGAGTTCATTCGCGGCAAAGTGACGCTGATCGGCTGTCCGAAGCTGGATGCAGTGAATTACAGCGAGAAGCTGACGGAGATTCTGCGGAACAACGACATTCAGTCCGTGACCATCGTGCGCATGGAAGTGCCCTGTTGCGGAGGACTGGAAATGGCGGCAAAGAAGGCTATACAGGACAGCGGAAAGTTCCTGCCCTGGCAGGTAGTGACCATCTCCATTGACGGAGAAATTTTGGAATAATCAGGATTGCCTGTACGGAAAGCAGGCATCTGAAAAATGGAGGTTTGTAGGAAAATGCAGGGAGACAGAATCATCAGCGCCCTGATCGGCTTGGTGGGAGCCATGTCTAATAATGGCAAAACAGAGCGGACGGACAGTGTGGTCCGGGAAGCATTTCTGCGGTTGACAGACGGCGATAGCGAAGAAGAGACAGTCCAGAAGATTCATGCGGAGAAATTCGCCATTGCACCGGACTGCGCTACCTGTCTCAACCCCTGTGGCAATACTTCAGATTGCGATATGTCGCAATTTTACGCAGCAGATGCGAAGATCATCGCGGCAAAGCGGGATCTGATTGAGGCTATTTGTAAAAAAATGAGTTCATCGGAGATCATTCCGGAAACAGTGTATCAGGGAATTGCTTATCTGGGATATGATCTGGAGCCGGAGGCTTATGCGCAGATACAGCAGAAGATTATGTGCTATGATTTGATTCAATAAATTGAGAGTTAGTGAAATACATTGGCAAAATTCACGAACTCCCGGAGCATGCGATACACATGTCTCGATGTAAGGTCTCCAGATGTGAATTTTCTACGAAAAGTGATGAGTGGTTCTCGTCATGACGGGGCCGCCTACAGTCGACATCCATGTCGACAATCGGCTGACGCGGACATCGTGTCCGCTTTCCCCCTGTCTTTCAGCACTTTTCTAGAAAATATCAACATCCTCCGACAAACATCTTCGACATGGCACCGCATACTCCGGGAGTTCTGCGTTTTGGAAAGCTTTCAAAAACCAGTAGCCCCGGCTGGGTATAAGAATAAGCAGTGCCGTAAGCAGACGTCGGTACCATAGCGTCCCAAGGGACGCATTGCGGTCGTATTGTGACCGCTTATGTACCGCTACGCTCTGCGACAGAGCGCGAGCGTGCCGCGTTTCTTATACCCTGCCAAGGGCTACGGGATTATTTCACTAACTTTCAAGTTACACTAACTCGATTTGCCGGCATAGCAAGATTATGTTATATTAAGTTTATCTTAGAGAAATGAGAGAAAGTAATGGCTGGAATTGAAAAAGTAATCTTTATGAATATGTGTATGGTCTATGATAACGAGGGCAATGTGCTGGCACTGGACAAGGAGGGAAAAGGGTATTCGGGAACGACATTTCCCGGAGGGCATGTGGAGCCGGGTGAGACTTTCAAAGAATCGGTGATCAGAGAAATCTATGAGGAGACCGGACTGACGATCCAAAATCCCAGACTGACCGGCATTTATCACTGGATGACAGGGGATATAAGGAATGTGGGATTTTTATATAAAACGTCGGAATATGAAGGAAAATTGATCTCATCCGAGGAGGGAAAGGTCTACTGGATCTCCGGAGAACAGTTTTTGAAGAAGCCGCTGGCGCCCGGTATGGAGCAGGTGTGGCAGATGATGCATGATGAGAATGCACAGGAATGTTTGCAGACATTGACGGAAGAAGGCATTGTATCAAAGATCCAGTAGGATATTTCGGAGGCAGGAGGCCCGTGAAAACGGAAAGCATCACAAAGGAAACCCGGTAGGAGGAAAATAAAATGATCAACAAATTACATATGGCAATGATCGAACTTTACCATGGAGATGCAAAGCGCATTCAGCATTTTTGCAAGGTACACAGCTATGCGAAGCTGATTGCGGAAATGGAGAATGTGGATGCTAAGACCTTATTTATTTTGGAGACGGCAGCACTGACTCATGATATCGGCATCCATCTGTGTGAAGAAAAATACGGAAACTGTAACGGAAAATTACAGGAAAAAGAAGGCCCGGTCATTGCTGAAAAGCTGCTGTCAGATCTTGGTTTTTCCGGAGAAGTTTCTGAGCGGGTACAGTATCTGATTGCCCATCATCATACCTACAACAATATAGACGGCATTGATTATCAGATTCTGGTGGAAGCGGATTTCCTTGTAAACATGTGTGAGGACGAACTGTCTGAAGAAGCCTTGCAGAACGCTTATCGGAATATTTTCCGGACGGAAACTGGGAAAAAGATCTGCAGAGAGATGTATGATATAGCATGACTTTTTTGCGAATGAAAAGATCGCCGGAGAGCTTGACATGACGAAAGGAGCATTATACCGCCATTACAAGAGTAAAAGAGATATTTTTGACTGCATTGTAGAGCGGATGGAGCAGGGAGACAGCGAGCAGGCTGCAGAGTATGACATGCCGGAAGATGATAAAGAGAGTATGCCGGATCAGTACAAGACAGTGTCTTTGGAGGAATTTGTCGAATATAGCAAGTCTATGTTTGCATACAAAAATGCAATTGAAAAATAAGAAAAACAGCTTGCAAAACAAATGGTACAGTGCTACTATAACCACGAAAAAAACAAGTCGGAGGTGAATTTCATGGACAGTTGCGATGGTTATGGGCGAAGTAGAAAACACGGTGCTTTTTCCTGCGAGCAGGGTACAGCTGTCTGTGGAAAGTGACGGCCGTATTTTGATTTGTTGTGCATAGAGATTTATGCAGAGGAAGCATCGTGTGATGCTTCTTTTGTTTTGCCCTTTACGTTGCATTTAAAAGATGAGAACGAGAAAGGAGACTTAGACTATGAACAAGAAATATTCCGAACTGGCAGAATTATTCCGCAGCGAGAAAACGGATGAGGAGATCCTGGATTTTTTATTGAATTATCATAAAAACGATATTGCCGATATGATGGCGGGGATGACAGAGGAAGAACGGAAGCGATTGTATCATCTGCTGGGAGCGCAGAAGGTCGCAGAGATCTTCAAATACATTGAGGAACCCCGTAAGTATATCCGGGAATTGTCTGTGGAGAGTGCTGCGAGAGTGATCTCCGAGATGGATTCCGATGACGCCGTCGATTTGTTGGAAGATCTGGATCCGGAAGAGAAAGAACAGATCGTCCGGATGCTGGACGAGGATGCGAGAAAAGATGTGAAGATGCTGCTGTCTTACGATGAGGAAGAGATCGGCAGCTGCATGACAACGAATTACATCTGCATCTCGGAAGACCTGACCATCAAGCAGGCTATGAGCGAGCTGGTGAAGCAGGCAGGAGAAAACGACAATATCATGACCATTTATGTGGTAGATGAAAAGGGTGTTTTCGCCGGAGCCATTGATCTGAAGGATCTGATCCGGGCAAGAGAAAATACACATCTGGAAGATCTGGTGTTGAAATCTTATCCTTATGTGACCGATCATGAGAAGATCGATGATTGCATGGACCGGATCCTGGATTATGCGGAGGACTCGATTCCCGTATTGTCAGAAGATAAGAGAATCCTAGGTGTCATCACATCCGAAGACCTGATCGAAATGGTGGACAATGAGATGGGCGAGGACTATGCAAAGCTAGCAGGTCTGACCGCAGAAGAGGATCTGAAGGAGCCCATAGTCCAGAGTATGAAAAAGCGTCTGCCCTGGCTGATCATTCTGCTGTTCTTAGGCATGGGAGTGTCTTCTGTGGTGGGACTTTTTGAAAATGTGGTGGCGGTGCTTCCCATCGTGATCTGCTTCCAGTCGCTGGTGCTGGATATGGCGGGAAATGTGGGAACCCAGTCTCTGGCAGTGACCATCCGCGTGTTGATGGATGAAAATCTGACGGGAAAACAGAAGTTCCAGCTGGTGGTCAAGGAAGTAAAGACCGGTTCCTTAAACGGAGCACTGCTGGGCATTATGGCATTACTTTGTCTCGGTGTCTATGTGCATCTGTTCAAAGGATATACCTGGATGGGAGCCTTCGGCATCTCCGGCTGTGTGGGAGTATCTTTGCTGGTGGCAATGGCAATCTCCAGCGCTGTGGGTACTGTGATCCCCATGTTTTTCCATAAGATAAAGGTAGACCCCGCAGTGGCATCCGGTCCCCTGATCACCACAGTAAACGATCTGGTGGCGGTAGTGACCTATTATGGAATGGCATGGCTGCTTCTGATCCGGTAGCAACAGAGGTGAGTCCTACCTTTAAGTGGTGGTTGTAAAAGCGTAAGAATTGCTATTGGTCAGTGCCATACAGGTGGCGATGACTTTTCCCATATCATCCAGGGCAAAAAATACCATAGCGCACTGTGTGATCAGAGCTTCCCCATGATCCATGGCATACGGGTCAAAGTTATGCGGTTTATACTGGATGACTGATACAATGGGTCAGCTTCTTCTTTCTGTATTCATTGGGACTCATATGATAATGCTGTCTGAATTTTCGACAAAAATAGCTGGAACTTGTAAAACCGTTTTCTTCAGCAATGGAAAAAACGCTTTTTTGAGTAGTATAAAGCTGTTCGGCAGCCTGCGCCAGTCTGTATTGAATCAGATATGCTACCGGAGAACAGTGGATGTTGGATTGAAAAATGTGTAAAGCACCACTTTTGCTGATAGATGCCGATGCTGCAATCATTTCCAGCGTAATTTCTTCCATATAGTGGTCATGAATATATTGCATCATAGTTTGTAAGCCTGCCTGTTTGTGATTTAACCGATGAATACTGTCAGAATCGGATTTCCAATCTTTATTTTCAAATAGTATGTTCCAAAGCTGAAGTAAAAGCTGCATGGTACCTAATTCATTAGTTTCCTTTGCTTCTTGAAGGGAAAAAATATGTGTCAAAAGCTGCAGAATCTGATTTTCCCATCGGTTGTATGGGCGAAGCACCTGATAGGGAACAGAAGAGTTTATCACAGGGATAATATACTTTTCATAAATGAGGCTGTTTTCGGGGGCTAACAGAGTCGGCGAAAAAACAATGTTAGGTGTAAATGTACTGCCTTGTACTTCAAAACGATGAATGATACCACTATTGATAAATATGCCGCAGCCTTTCGGCAGTTCTATTTTGCTTGTTCCTGCAAGGCAGAGAACAGAGCCTTCAGCAACATATAAAAATTCCAACTCATGATGCCAGTGCCAGTCAATGCGATGAAAGTCAAATTCCCAGATATTTTCAGGATAGTATGCAAATGGATAATGATCACTGCCATGCTGGACGGTTTCGCGTAGTGTTTCATCTGTAGTTATTTTATAAAAATCCATGGTAGATTTCCTCACAAACTATAGAGTTTGTTATATTGTACTATAAAAATGCGATTTTGTGCAATGACTGAATCTTTGATTTGCGATATAATTCCACCTAACAGGAGGAAACAAAATGAAAAATCAATACAACAAGACAATTACAGCCTGCTTTGTGGGGTATATTGTACAAGCTATCGTTAACAATTTCGTACCATTACTTTTCTTGTTTTTTCAGAAAAACTATCATGTGCCGATTTCTCAGATTACATTACTGGTGACTTTTAATTTTGGAATTCAATTGTTGGTCGATCTTCTTTCCGTCAGGTTTGTTGATAGAATAGGTTATCGCGTATCCATGGTTATGGCTCATGTTCTGGCAGCGGCAGGATTGATCCTTCTTACAGTTTTACCGGAAGTGATACCGATACCATTTATAGGGATATTGACTTCTGTAATGATTTATGCAGTAGGTGGCGGACTTTTGGAAGTTCTGGTAAGTCCGGTTGTTGAAGCGTGTCCATCGGATAATAAGGAGAAAGCAATGAGTCTGCTTCATTCTTTTTATTGTTGGGGACATGCAGGAGTTGTACTCATTTCAACATTGTTTTTTCATGTGGCTGGTATAGATAACTGGAAAATATTAGCTATTATTTGGGCGGTAATTCCCCTTGGAAATGCTTTTGTTTTTTCAAAAGTCCCGATGGAGCCATTGCTTGCGGATGGAGAGGCCGGACTTGGGTTAAAGGATTTATTCCGGTTAAAAATATTTTGGATACTGCTGATCATGATGATATGTGCGGGAGCAAGTGAACAGGCAGTAAGCCAATGGGCGTCTGCTTTTGCGGAAAAAGGTCTTGGTATTTCCAAGGCAGCCGGGGATCTGGCGGGACCGATGGCATTTGCAATCTTAATGGGAACCTCAAGATTGTTTTACGGTAAATATGGCGACCGTATCAATTTGGATCACTTTATGATCTTTAGTACTTTTTTATGTATTTTATCTTATTTGGGGATTTCGTTATTATCGATGCCTATGTTAAGCCTGATTGCCTGCGCCGTCTGTGGGCTGTCAGTGGGAATCGCATGGCCGGGAACTTTCAGCAAGGCATCGGCTGCTTTGCCCAAAGGCGGAACAGCTATGTTTGCTTTGTTGGCATTGGGCGGAGATATAGGCTGTTCGGGAGGTCCTACATTGGTTGGGATGGTATCAGGAGCTTTGGGAGATAACATGAAAATGGGAATCCTGGCAGGAATTATTTTTCCGGTACTGTTGCTTATAGGAATCATTCTATGTAGAATGGCAAATGGAGAATTTTCAGAATAATGGAAGGTAAGATATTTATAGAAGAAGGTAAGGATGGACTGGGGTATATCGTATTTGATGTCAGACAAAGGAAAGACGTAAACGGATTAACCTTAGATATGATAGGAATGGGAATGGATGTGTTGTATGAGCCGAGAATTGTATCTGGACGATATGAAAGCTGCGTTATATGTAGTGAAAAAATAGGCATTAAAATAGTTGCGGCTTTATAATGGCAATTCCAATGTGGTTCTTGGGAAGAATATTTTCAGTGGCAGGAGGGGCAGTAATAGCAATTATGGTGGAAGAACGCAAGACCTAACAGGACAGTTGAAAGGAAAAATCTATTTCGAAGGAGTTATCAGTTTTTATGTCAGAGATATTATTGGGTTCCCATGTGGGAATGTCGGGAAAAGAAATGTTTTTAGGCTCTGTGAAGGAGGCGGAAAGCTACGGTGCCAACGTGCTGATGGTCTACACCGGGGCACCCCAGAACACTAGACGCAAGGAAATCGGAGAGCTGAGAATTGATGAGGGGATTTCCTATGCCGAAAAAGCAGGTATCCGGGAAATCGTCATTCATGCTCCCTATATTATTAATTTAGGCAACATGGAGAAGCCGGAAATGTTTGATTTCGGCGTGGAATTTCTGGCAAAAGAAGTAAAGCGTGCCGCAGCCTTTCACAGTAAGGTACTGGTACTGCATCCGGGTTCTTCCTTAAGTGCCGGTGTGGAAGCATCCGTGGAGCAGATCGCAAAGGGACTGAAGCTGGTGCTTGATGCGGATGACAGTGAGGTCAATATCGCACTGGAAACCATGGCAGGCAAGGGCAGTGAGGTCGGCAGAACTTTCGAAGAGCTGCGAAAGATCTATGACAGAGTAGAGCGGAAGGACAGACTGCGGGTATGCTTTGACACCTGCCATGTGAACGATGCCGGATATGATCTGGTGAATGATTACGAAGGTGTGCTTGCGCAGTTTGACAAGATTCTGGGATTGAACCAGATTGCAGTGATCCATGTGAACGACAGCCTGAATCCCTTAGGAGCCCACAAGGACCGCCATGCCAATATCGGACAGGGTACCATCGGCTATGAGACCCTGCATCGGATCGTCCATGACGAACGGTTTACCGCCGTGCCCAAAATCTTGGAGACACCATGGCTGTGTGCGGAGGGCGAAGACAAGAAGACCATTCCACCTTACAAGCAGGAGATTGCATGGCTGAAAGCCTCAAAACAGATGGATAAGAGGACAGACGATTGAAAAAAAGAATCATTGCAGCAGTAGCAGTATTTGGACTTTTGGGCGGAATATTATATTTTGCATATGCACAGACAGCGGCGCAGAACAATGTGAAGCATTTCACAGCTTTTTTTGCTGTGGAGGGAGAATCTATTGACCAGAATAATGATATAAAAAAAGAAATCGCACGCCTGACAGGTGCGGATTGTGAAGAACTATGGCTGGTGGGACAGTCCAAGGAAAGTGCCTTGAACAGTTATATTGTGAGTGGGGAATATCCGGATTTTATTTCCGGAGATACCAGTCTTTATGAGGCAGGGGCATTACTTCCTTTAGATGAATACTGGGAGAATTATCCCAATATCAAAAATTACCTGACGGAAGAACAGTGGGAGAGATTCCGCAGACCGGACGGTCATATCTATTGGATCCCACAGTTTGGTGTGACCCATGGCGAAGATGTGGAGGTGACCCACTCAGGTGAAGCCTTCTGGATCCAGACCAGAGTGCTGAAATGGGCGGGGTATCCGGAGATTCATACTGTGGATGAATATTTTGATCTCATCGAGCGCTATGTGGCAGCGAACCCAGTAATGGAGGATGGAACACCGAACATTCCGTTTACGATTTTGTGTGATGACTGGCGGTATTTTTGTCTGGAAAATATTCCGCAGTTTCTGGATGGTTATCCAAATGACGGAAGCTGTATTGTGGATCCGGATACATTACAGGTTTACGATTATAACACCACAGATACTGCCAAATGGTACTTTAAAAAGCTGAATGAGGAATATCACAAAGATATTCTCGGTGCAGAAGTATTTACAGAGACCTATGAGGATTATCTGGCAAAATTATCCACGGGTGCGGTCTGCGGTATGCCGGATCAGTGGTGGCAGTTCTACTATTCGATTCAGAATGCCTATGATGAACAGGGCCTTAGAGAACAGGGCTGCGATTATGTTCCACTTCCGATTACCAGAGAGGAAGGAATCGCCAACCAATGGCATGTAACACGCTCCGCAGAGATGGATAGCTCTACAGGCTTATCCATTACGGTATCCTGCAATGACATTGACGGAGCTTTGCAGTTTGTCAGTGACCTGTTAGAGCCGGAGATTATTAAACTGCGTTTCTGGGGAAAAGAGGGAGATGATTACTGCGTGGATGAAAACGGATTGTTTTATCTGACAGAGGAGCAGGAGAAGCGTTGGATGACTTCGGAAGAAAAGAGAAAACACTTTTGTTTTTATTCTTATTTTCCACGAGTAGAAGGAAGGCTTTCCGATGGAATCAATGCGTTTTCACTGGAATATCAGACAACGGAATTTTATAAAAATCAACCGGAGGATATTCAGGAATGTTTTTCTGCTTACGGAGTGACAAATTATGTGGATATGATCGGCAACAATGAGGCTCCCGGGGCATGGTATCCCATGTACAGTTATACCACATCCCTGTCGTCTAATTCTCCTGCCGGACAGGTCAGGGATCGGATGGATGCGGTGAAACACAAATGGCTTCCCCAGGTGATCATGGCAGAAGATTTTGAGACTGCGTGGGAGCAATATATGAAAGCATATGATTCCTGTAATCCTGAGATTTATTATCAGATGTTGCAGCTTGAGGTGGAAAAAAGAGTAAAAGGATAAGTTTTTTACAAAAAAGTATAAAAAACAAATAGAAAAATACCTCTCAATTCCTTTAAACTAAAGAAAAGGATTGGGGGTATTTTTTTATGAACGAGAAGAGAAACGGAGCTTTGGACAGATATCCAATAGAAAAAAAGAGAGCAGGAAGACCATCTGTTACAGTGAAAGAAGACGGCGCAGTCATTTTTTATCTGTATGCACCGGCAGCAAAAATAGTACAGGTTGCCGGACTTGGGGGATATTTTACAAATAAGAAAATAAATCTGATGCCCGATGGGCAGGGCGGATTTTTTGCGGAAGTTCAAGATTTTCACTGGGGGATGCATTATTATTTCTGGTATGTGGACGGTGTCAGGATCTGCAATCCGTACGCCGGAATTTCTTATGGGTGTTTTGCTGCGATCAATACTTTTGAGGTGCAGGAGAAGAATGTGGATTTCTATTTTGCAAAGGATATTCCTCATGGTACGGTCAGCATCTGTAAATACGCTTCGAAGGTGAGCAGCCACCTGAAGGAATGTTATGTCTATACACCTTATGGATATGAAGAAGGAGATGAAAGATATCCGGTATTGTACCTGCAGCATGGCGTAGGAGAGAACGAGACCGGATGGATCTGGCAGGGGAAGACGAACTTTATCATGGACTATCTGATCGCAGAGGGAAAGTGCGAGAAAATGATCGTGGTCATGAGCAGTGGCTATGCCTTCAAAGATGGAGAAAAACCTGTATTTTACCCTGGAAATTTTGAGAGTGAACTGATTCACAACATTATTCCTTATATTGAAAATAATTTCCGGGTGAGAAAGGGAAGAGATTACCGGGCGATGGCGGGACTTTCCCTGGGATCGGCGCAGACTACGGATATTGTGGCAAAAAATATGAAGTTATTTTCTGCTGCCGGTGTATTTTCCGGAGTTGCTATTCATGAGATGGAACGGATCTGCGACAGCAAGGAAACATTGGATGTCGTATTTATGTCCTGTGGATGCTATGAGGATCAGATCAGAACGGGAATGAGGCAGATAGAACAAAAGTTTGAAAATGCAGGAAAGTATTGCATTTCCAAAGTATATGAGGGATATCACGAATGGCATGTCTGGAGGAAAAGCCTGTATGATTTTGTACCGTTATTGTTCCGGAAAGCGGGGGCAGAAACGGATGACATTCCGGGGGAAAGAACAGCCAGAATCACAAGACAGAGACTACAGCGACAGACCATGGAAGAACAGATACTGATGTTTGATCCGGTATACCGCCAGATCCGCTTTGAGACTGATGAAGCAGGGAGGCCTGCAGGAAAATACCCGGACATCCCTCACGGAATCTGCATTACGGAACAGGGAACGGCAGTCGTATGCTTCGAGGCACCGGAGGCAGTCTCGGTAGAAGCCACCCTGGACGGAAAAGAATTCCTAAAACTCAGGAAAGATCAGGAAAGACAAGGATATTGGACAGGGGAAATCCACAATATCACGCCGGGATACCATAATGTGTATTTCAGGGCGAATGGTACGGATGTAATCAACCCGGATGCTCCGGTGGGATACTCGGGAGACAGGGCTGTGAACTATCTGGAAATGCCAGATCCGGAGTTCCCGCTGACAGAACTGGCGGATACAGTGCACGGTCAGGTGCATATACATTATGATTATCTTGCGGAGGAAGAGAAAGTAAGTACGATCTATGTATATACACCGGCATATTTTGAAAGAGCGGAAAAAGAGCGGAGCGTAATGATCTTAAAAGCACTTTCCACAGAAACTGCGTCCTGTTTCCTGCACCAGGGGAAAATACCGAACATTATGGAGTATTTTCTGGCAGCAGGAAAAGCCGTAGAGACTATATTGGTGATGACCGATGCCGAAGAGACACCGGAACGGATGCAAAACATTATAAAGAAATATATTCCGGATGGACAAAAAGCAAAAGCAATTGTCATGGAACGAAGCGACGGAGAAGATTGGAATTCCTTCCGGAGACGATTTGCAGCCTGCCGGATATAAAATTATTACCTGCATTTCCTATATTTTCCCGGGTGTTTGTGCAAGGAGAGCCGGACTATAATAGAACTGATAAAAGTTCGGGAGGGATAGAAATGACAGGATCGGCAGCACCGAAGGATCCGGAAAAGGCAAGACCTTTTTTCTATATATTAAAAGACAAAGATATTTTTGGAGAACGGCAAAAGGACGGAACCGGAATCCAGTTTATCTATGAAAGCGACGGACGGCTGATCAACAGTGCACAGATCACGGGAAATGTTACGGATAAGGAAGAACTGACACTTCTGGAGACAGTAGAGGGATTTGGCAGACTGGTACATAGTATCGGCGTAAGCGTGGAGACGGACCGGCCGGAAGAAACCGCAGAATTTGTATTTCAGATGTATGGGAAAAAGGACCTGTACGGAGGTGGAACGAATCTTACGACTTCTCTTAAGTGTGACGGCATGGAACATAGAATCTATCTGTCGGATTACAGGTGGACAGAGGATGATCATGTGCCGGGACAGATTAAAATTCTGTTTGCAGCGCCGGAGCGGATGGGAAAAGTCAGTGTAAGACTCTTCCTAAATGACGGATACGAAGCACCTCCGGAGGAAGAGGATCTGTTTATAGATATGCATTCGGAAGAATACTGCGGCATGATCAGCCGCTCTCTGTTGCAGCTGGGGAATCCTTATCGTATCCGTAAGGCTATTGAAAAATCTAAGGCAGGAAAAGAGGTAACGCTTGCCTATATCGGTGGATCTATCACGCAGGGAGCCGGAGCTATACCAATCCATACGGAATGCTATGCATATAAGTCCTTTCAACTGTTTCAGAATCGTTTTTCGACACAGAACAATGTCAGGTTTATCAAAGCCGGAGTCGGCGGAACACCTTCAGAACTGGCAATGATCCGGTTTGACCGGGATGTGCTCAGGGAAGGGGAACGACCGGATATTGTGGTTATTGAATTTGCAGTAAACGATGAGGGAGATGAGACAAAGGGTGTCTGTTATGAAAGCCTGGTGCGGAAAGTGTTGAAACTGCCATGGAAGCCGGCAGTGGTTCTCCTGTTTTCGGTATTTGCAAATGATTGGAATTTACAGGAGCGGTTAAGGCCGGTGGGGGATCTTTATGATCTTCCCATGGTGAGCATCCTCAATGCGGTCACTCCACAGTTTTCATTAAAGTGCGGCGAGGGAAGAATTTTATCTAAAAATCAGTTTTTTTATGATATGTTTCATCCCAATAATACCGGACATACCATTATGGCGGACTGCCTGCAATATCTGTTTGAGCGTTGTGATGCAGCAGAACCTGCAAGAGTTGGGACTTTTGTGGAAGGAATGACGGAGGAACAGATCCTGTCGGAAAAGCTTTTCGGACCGGCAGTGATCGGTGCTGATTTTGAAAGAATTTTTTTGCTTGATAAGAAGAACCGTTATGTAGGAGCCAAAATCCGGACGGGTAGTTTTACTTCCACAGATATAGAATTGCAGAGTGTGGAAATGGACGGAAGCCTTACACAGACACCGGAATTTCCGTATAACTGGATGTATGATGGAAGCAGACCGCAGATGCCGGGATTTGAAATGGAGATTACCTGCAAGTCACTGTTTCTTATATTTAAGGATTCCGGAGAAATGGATGTGGGGAAGGCCGATGTATTTGTAAATGATGTATATTGTATGACGGCGGATCCCCATAAGAACAATTGGCTGCATTGTAATGCTGTATTACTGTTTTGGGAGACAGAAAGCAGATCCCATAAAGTACGGATTACAGTGACAGAGGAAGACCAGAATAAAAAATTTACAATCTTAGGATTTGGATACACAATATAGAACAGAGTGAGGAAAACAAAATGGTTACAGCAAAGAATCCAATTTTATCCGGTTTCTATCCGGATCCATCCATATGCAGGGCAGGAGAGGACTATTACATTGTGAATTCCAGTTTTGTGTATGCACCGGGAGTTCCAATTTTCCACAGCAGAGATCTGGCGCACTGGGAGCAGATCGGGAATATTCTTGACAGACCGGAACAACTTCCGGTGAAGGGAAGTGAAATATCACAGGGGATTTATGCACCAACGATCCGCTTCCATGATGGACTGTTTTACATGATCACTACCAATGTAAGCTACGGAGGCAATTTCATTGTAACGGCAAAAGATCCAGCAGGACCGTGGTCGGATCCTTATTATCTCGGCGAAGATGCTCCGGGGATCGATCCCAGTCTTTTCTTCGATGATGACGGGAAATGCTATTACTGTGGTACACGACCGAATCCGGAAGGAGTCCGCTATAACGGAGACTGGGAAATCTGGGTGCAGGAACTGGATCTTCGGCAGATGAAGCTTGTGGGAGAAAGCATGGCAATCTGGAAAGGGGCTGTAAAAGGAGTTATCTGGCCGGAGGGACCGCACCTTTATAAGATCGACGGTTACTATTATCTGATGCATGCAGAAGGAGGAACCGGACCGGAGCACAGCATCAGCATTGCAAGAAGTAAAAAGCTGTTCCAGTGGTTCGAGGGCTGCCCCAGAAACCCGATCTTCACCCACAGGAATCTGGGGAAAAACTATCCTGTGATCTACGCAGGACACGGAGATCTGGTGGAGGATGGTAAGGGGAACTGGTACGTGGTAATGCTGGCATCCAGACCTTGTGAAGGACACAGCAGCATGGGAAGAGAGACTTTTCTGGCGAAAGTCACATGGGAAAATGGATGGCCGGTGATTGCAGAAGGCGTCGGGCATCTGGAAGATACATTGGAACTGCCCACAAAGGAATACCGTTTTCCAGAGGAAGTAAGCAGTACTTCCGATCATATCAGTTTCTGGGAGAAAAAACCGGACAAACGGCTGGTAAGTGTAGAAGAAATCTGTGAAGAAAACTATTCGCTGAGTCACCGTCCGGGGATGCTGCGGCTCTATACAAAAAAGGAAAAAATATCTGACTGCAATCATTGTTCCTATTTCGGAATCCGTCAGAAAAATTATGCATTCTATGCAGAGACTGGGATGGAATTTGAACCGAAGCAGGAATGTGAGACAGCGGGAATGGTGTTGTACCAGAATCATGAAAATCATCTGCGCATGGAGATCCGGAAAAGGGCTGACGAGAATTATTTTGTTGTGACAGCCTGTATCCATGGGGAAGAGAGAATCCTTACCGAAAAGCCGGTAGGAGAAGGTAGACAATTCTTTAAAATACGAATGCATTGCGACAGGCAGAAGGCACGGATATGGCTTTTTCGGGATGGCAGGGAGATGCTGATTGCTGAGGATATCAGTCTGCTTCCTTATACCACGGAGGAAGCAGGGGGATTTGTGGGATGTACGATAGGAATGTACGCATCTGCCAATGGACAGGACAGCAGTAACTATGCTGATTTTGCCTGGTTTGTGCAGAATGCCGTATAAAAATGTATTGCGGGCAGATCGTAGATGTCCTATAATAAAGAAGAGCAGGCTACAGAAACGTCTGCTCTTTTTCACATAAATGAGGAGAGGATCTTATGGGGAAGGCATTACATAAGCTGGGGCTTTGGATGGATGATTTCACCATCAAAAAAAAGTTTTATATTTTCTATGTTGTCTGTGTGTTGATTCCCCTGATTGTAACAGACAGTGTTGTGTTCCTGACGACTGCAAAATTTGACAGAGAGCGCAGGGAGCATGAGATGTCTAATATTGCCAGTGCGGTGGAATACAGTCTGAGCAGTATGATCGGAAATGCCGGGGAGATAGGCAACAGTATTTATACCAATCGCGATTTTGAAGAGTTCTTATCCAAAAGATACACTAATTCTGCAGAATATGTGGCGGCATATCAGAATTTCCTGAGCGGGACGTTATTGGAAAATGCACTGGGAATGAACAGTATGATATTTACCCTGTATACGGATAACGATACCATTGTAAACGGAGGAAGGGTCAATACGCTGGATAAGCTCAGGAATACAGAGAGCTATCTGCAGCTGAACGAAGAGGCGAAAAGCAAAGGGCTCTTTTTTGTCTATGATGACAGCAGTTCCAGAATCACAAGGGAGCGGCGCATCATTTATCTACAGCGGCTGGATTTCTATGATGCAGAGACAGAAAAGTACTTAAAAATCGAGTTTGATTATGGCAGTATGGTGCGCATCATTAAAAACATGAACTATGATAATGAGGTTCTGATCTGTGAAGGAGATCGGATCCTCCTTTCCAATGGACAATACGGCAGCTACGGCAGCGAGTTTCAGCGGCTGGATAACGCAACAATAAGAGAAGCCTATGAACATACCATCAGTCTGTATGGTACGGATCTTACGATTTATGTAAAGCCGGTAGAGAACAGTTTTCTTACAAGCATCCGGAACGAACTTCCCATCATATTGCTGCTCCTTGTGGCGAACGTTATTTTTCCCTTCTGGTTCGTTCAGATCTTCAACCGTTCCTTTACAAAAAGGATTACGGAACTGAGCAGGGTATTCAAATCGGTAGACAGTGATCATCTTATTCCCATGCCCTGTGAAGACGGTAAAGATGAGATCAGCAGTATGATACGAAATTATAATCGCATGGTGGAACGTACCAATGGACTGATCGAGACTGTATATAAGAATAAGATCCGTGAGCAGGAGATACTGGTGGGAAGAAAAAATGCGGAACTTCTGGCATTACACAGCCAGATCAATCCTCACTTTTTGTTTAATGTACTGGAAAGCATCCGGATGCACAGCATTTTGAAAAAAGAAAACGAGACAGCCGACATGGTGTCCAAACTTGCGGTGATGCAGAGACAGTATGTGGAATGGGGCAATGATTCCGTGAGTATCTTCCAGGAGATTGAATTTGTGAAAGCTTATCTGGCGCTTCAAAAGTATCGTTTCGGAGAACGGCTGAATTATGACATTGAAGTAGACAGAGAATGTGAAAACTTCAAGATACCCAAGCTTACGATTGTAACCTTTGTAGAAAATGCCTGTGTGCATGGCATTGAAAGCAAATCCAGCCCGGGATGGATATTTGTAAGGATAGGCCGTCAGGAAGAAGGGCTGGAGATAGAAATTGAAGATACTGGAAGCGGTATGGCGGAGGCCAAACTTACAGAGCTACAGAACAACATGTGCAATGCCAGCATTGAGATGCTCAAGGGCGGCGGAAGAGTAGGGATTATCAACGCCTGTGTCAGATTGAAAATGGTAACGGAAAACAGAGTGGAATTCCGTGTAGAAGGAGAAGAAGGAGTGGGAACCACGGTTACGATACGGATTCCCTGTTTGCAGGAGGGTAAAACAGATGCTGAAAGTATTGTTAGTAGATGACGAGCCGTTTATTTTACAGGGATTGAAACTTTTAGTAGATTGGGAGAATGAAGGCTTTCGGGTTGCGGGAACAGCGGCAAATGGGATGGAAGCACTGGCTTTTTTGAAGAAGGAAAAGGTAGATCTGGTTATTGCCGATATTAAAATGCCTCGGATGACAGGACTGGAACTGTTGGAACACATCCGTAAAGAGAAAATTTCAGATGCCTATTTTGTTATACTGAGCGGATATGCGGAATTTAGTTTTGCACAACAGGCAATACAGAATGACTGCACGGATTACCTGCTGAAGCCGGTAGACAGCGAGATTCTGTGCAAGGTACTGAATAAGGTTCTTGCCCTGCACAACAGAGAGGAACTGGATCATGAAAAGAACCGGAAGCTGGAGCAGGCTTATCTGGCGAGAAATATGATCGCATTGATCCAGGGGAAGTTTGATGACCTGAATGCCAGATATATACATGAACACATGAGGTGTGGAATCGGTGTGAGATATGTGGAAATCCAGATGGAAGAAGTCTGTGATGAAGAGGGAACGACAGATCGGGAAATGCGGACATTACAGAGGCGGCTGTATGAATACAGCAGGGAATACCTGAAAGAAGATGCAGATCTGTGTGTGTTTGATGTCTCTGTCAATGAGAAAATCTACGATATCGGACTGATTTTGTTTGACTATGTTCCGGAAAAAAACGGGATGGATGTAAAACGGTATCTGGAACGGTTTCGGGAATATCTTGCATCAAATTTACAGACAAATGTGGTGATGCTGGCAGGAAAAAAAGTGCAGGATATCAACAGTATCGCAAAGTCTTACGGCAATACCTGTATGCTTCGTTCTTTTCAGGGGTTCCGGACAAAGAAGGATATCTATTTCTATGAGGAGGAGGTCCAGGTATCTCCGGAAGGACTGATCCTGTGTAAGCAGAGCCTGGATGGCCTGCTGAAGGCAATCGAACAGAACAATCATCTGGAAATCCGGGAGGCGGTGGCTTTCTTTTATGAAGAAATGTGTAAACGCGGTATTTGTGGGGAGACGATGACCCTGAATATTAATTATCTGTTGTTTCAGCTGATCCACTTAGCCTGTGAACAGGATGATGACGTGAACCAGGAGGAAATCTTAAGGGTCATCAGTGAGAGCAGCTTTGCGACCGGGGTAAAGCGCGGAAGTAAGGCACATCTGACCAGATTTGCCTGCGAATATGCGGATTATCTGTCACAGCTGCGGAAGAATGTATCCAGAGGAATTCTGGGTATGGTGGAAAAAGAGATCCGGGAAAATTACGCTTCAAATATTACACTGAAAAGCCTGAGTGAGAAATATTATGTCAACAGTGCTTATCTGGGTCAGCTTTTCCGGAAAAAGTACGGACAATCCTTTAAAGACTACCTGAACAATTACCGGATGGAGCAGGCTGCGGATGCCTTGTTGCGTACCGATAAAAAGATCGTTCAGATCGCAGAAGATGTGGGCTACCATGATCTGGATTATTTTACGAACCGTTTTATTCAGATCAAGGGCTGCACTCCCGCAAGATTCCGTAAAAAGATGCAACAGGGAGAGTAAGAGAATAAAAGACAGGGGAAATTACAGGACTACCTATAATTTCCCCTGTCTTTTGCTATAGTTCCTCTGATTGTTAGTTCCTCTCAAAAAGGTAAAATAGATTTATCGAAAGGGAGGTAGTTACAACATGAACAAAAAGAGACTTGTAAGCATGTTACTTGTGTCAGCAATGACAGCGGCACTGTTCACCGGATGTGGCAGTGACGGAAACCAGACATCCGGAGACAGTACAACGAGCGCAGGAACCAACAGTACCACAGAAGAAGCAGGCATCAAAGAATTCACCGCATTTTTTGCGGTAGCGGGATCTGAGATCAATGACGACAATGAAGTGCAGCAGCTGATCGCAGAGAAGGTAGGCGCCAAAGTAAAAGAGACTTGGCTGACCGGACAGACCGCAGATGAAGCTGTGGGTACCATGATCGCCGGTGGCGAGTATCCGGACTTCATTGAGGGACAGACTGGAACCAAACAACTGTATGAGGCAGGAGCATTGGTAGCGCTGGATGATTATCTGGATGATTATCCTAATATCAAGAATCTGTTTACTGATCTGGAGTGGGAGAAGCTTCGTCAGGAAGACGGCCACATTTACTGGATCCCTCAGTTCAGCTGCATCAAGAACGAAGAGAAGGTATGTACACATAATGATGAAGCATTCTGGATTCAGGCAAGAGTTCTGAAATGGGCAGACTATCCCGAGATCCGGACCATGGATCAGTATTTTGATCTGATCGAAAAGTATAATGCAGCAAATCCTACTATGGAAGACGGAACAGCCAATATTCCTTATACCATTCTCTGTGATGACTGGAGATACTTCTGTCTGGAGAATGCACCTCAGTTCCTGGATGGTTATCCTAATGACGGAAGCTGTATGGTAGATCCTGAGACGCTGACGGTACTGGATTACAACACTTCCGATACCGCAGTAAAGTATTTCAAAAAATTAAATGAAGAATACCAGAAAGGCATTGTAGACCCCGAGTCCTTTACCCAGTCTTATGATGAGTATATTTCCAAACTTTCTACAGGACGTGTCCTGGGTATGATCGATCAATGGTGGGATTTCGCTTACACAGCAGGCGATGCCATCAAGCAGGCAGGACTGGATGCACAGGGATGCGATTACATTCCTCTGCCGATCACAATTGATGAAAGCGTAAAGAACCAGTGGCATAATGCCGGTGGCGCATTCAACTCAGGAAGCGGACTTGCAATTACTGTAAGCTGTAAGGATGTTCCCGGCGCACTGAAGCTGATCAATGATCTGCTGGATCAGGATATCCATAACCTTCGTTTCTGGGGTGTGGAAGGTGTTGACTATGAAGTAGATGAGAACGGTGAATTCTACAGAACACCGGAGCAGAGAACGCAGGCTTCCGATACAGAGTATAAGGCATCCCATATGTGCTCTTATTCTTATTTCCCTCAGTACAACGGAACCAGTGATGATGGTATCAATGCAAACAAGCCAGATGGCCAGGCGAGGGAATTCTTCGATGGATTAAACGATGATGTGAAGGAAGCATTCCAGGCATACGGTGCGGAGACTTACGTGGAAATGCTGGGCACCAACGAAGCACCCGGTGAATGGTATCCTATGTGGTCCTTCTCCAATAACTTCAATACCAGCACACCCGGTGGTATGGCATGGACCAAGATCGGTGAAGTAAAGCATGAGTATCTTCCTCAGGTAGTTATGGCAGCTGATTTCGACAAAGCATGGGCGGATTATATGGATGCATATAATGCCTGCAAGCCGGAAGATTTTATCAGTGAATTACAGGCAGAACTGGACAGCAGAATGGAACTGGCAGCAAAGTTCAAATAAAAACATATAAATGAAATTTGAGAATGGGCAGATGCAGGTAAAATTTCATCTGCCCGTTTTTTAAGGAGCGAGGATATGTCGTTAACGAGAACAAAATCGAAACAAAAAGTAAAACAAACCAGAACACCTATCACATGGAAAGAAATCAAAAGGCAAAAAGTTCTGCTTTTCTGGGCAGGAGTAATGATGATCTATGGAGTGATTTTTTACTATCTTCCCTTAGCCGGATGGACGATGGCATTCCAGAATTATAAGCCGCAGTTGGGAATCCTGCACTCCGAATTCGTGGGACTTCAGAAGTTTCAGATGTTATTCTCGGATGTGACATTCCTGCGGGTCATCAGGAACACACTGGCCATGGGCGTGATCAACCTTGTGGCAACTTTCGTTACCGCAATTGTATTTGCAATTCTATTGAATGAAATCAAGAGTAATGGTGGGAAAAAGACAGTACAGACGATCTCTTATCTGCCACATTTTCTTTCCTGGATCATCGTAACCGGTATCCTGCATGATATGTTGTCTGGTACCGGAATTGTAAATGAAGTATTGGTAAATCTGCATGTGCTCAGCCAGCCGATCAATTTCTTTGCCCATCCTGGGTACTTCTGGCCGATCGTAGCATTTGCAAATGTCTGGAAGGAGACAGGATGGAATGCCATTATTTATCTGGCGGCCATCACATCCATTGACCCTTCCCTGTATGAAGCTGCTGCCATTGATGGCGCAGGAAGATGGAATAAAATTAAATATGTTACTCTTCCGGGAATCAAACCGACCATCGTAATTTTATTGCTGATGAATGTGGGTAATGTATTAAATGCAGGATTTGAAATTCAGTATCTGTTAGGAAACGGATTGATACAGAAGTTCTCCCAGACGATTGATATTTATGTATTGAAATGGGGCATCAGCCAGGGAGATTATGCAATAGGTACAGCCGCAGGTATTTTCAAGAGCCTGGTAAGTATCATCCTGATCGTTCTGGCCAATCAGTTTGCAAAACATAACGGCGAAGAGCAGTTATTCTAAAACAGAAAGAGATGGTAATTACAATGATAGATACAAAGTATAAGATCAAATCCAAAAAAAATGACATTTTTCCGTTCATAAACGGCATCATCATGGTCCTGTTTGTGATCGTAACGTTATATCCGGTGCTGAATACTCTGGCAATCTCTTTGAATGATGGTACGGATGCCCTGCGGGGAGGAATCTACCTGTGGCCGAGAAAATTCACCTGGAAAAACTATACGACGGTTTTACATAAAGATAATCTGATCACAGGCGCTTATATCACAGTTGCCAGAACACTGATCGGAACCCTGTTGTCTCTGGCAGCCAATGCGATCCTTGCTTTTATTGTCAGCCGCAAAAGATTCCTGTTCCAGAGAGAGGTTTCCCTGTTCTGGGTCATCACCATGTATGTAAACGGTGGAATGATCCCGACATTCCTTTTATATAAGGGGCTGGGGCTTACCAACAACTTCTGGGTATATGTGATCCCTGGAATGGTAAGCGCATTTAACATGCTGGTAATCCGTACTTATATGAACGGAATCCCTGACAGCTTGGAAGAATCTGCACAGCTGGACGGTGCCGGTTACAGCACTATTTTTCTTAAGATCTATTCTCCGCTGTGTAAGCCGGTTTATGCCACAGTAGCCCTGTTTGTGGCGGTAGGACAGTGGAACTCCTGGTTTGATGCCATGCTTTACAATCGCATGAGCAGTAATCTGACCACATTGCAGTATGAATTGATGAAGCTGTTATCCTCCGTAACCAATCAGGGAACTTCAGCGGAGGCAATGAAGAATGCCGCAGGAACCGTAACACCGACTTCCGTGCGTGCAGCGGCAACGATCATTACCATGCTGCCCATTATCTGTATTTATCCTTTCTTACAGAAGTACTTTGTAGCCGGACTTACTTTGGGTGGCGTCAAAGAATAAAAATCGGAGAACGAGCAAATGGCAGGAGCATATCAGACTGGAATTTATCGAAATGTATTGAAAGAGTGCGGTTATGATGAGACCGCAATCGGGGAAAGACTGGAACAGACCTTTGAAACCATATTTTACGGAACGGAGGCACAACGTTTTTATCATGAGGCAGGCGGTGATATGGCGTATCTGGAGGATACCGGCAATCATGATGTACGCACAGAGGGAATGTCCTACGGCATGATGGTCTGTGTCCAGATGGATAAGAAGGCAGAATTCGACCGCCTTTGGAAGTGGGTGCGGACTTATATGTATATTCCGGCAGGACCCTGCCGCAACTATTTTGCCTGGTCCTGCAGCACGGATGGAACGCACAATGCAGAGGGACCGGCACCGGACGGAGAAGAGTATTTTGCCATGGCATTGTTTTTTGCATCTGCCCGCTGGGGGGACGGAGAAGGTATTTTTGCTTACAGCAAAGAGGCAAAAGCAATCCTGCGGGAATGTATTCACAAAGGGGAGCCTGGACATCCGGGAGAACCTATGTGGGAGCCTTCCAATCATCTGATCAAATTTGTCACAAACATGGATTTTTCTGACCCCTCATATCATCTGCCTCATTTTTATGAGTTGTTTGCGGAGAAGGTGGAGGAAGAAGACCGGGAATTCTGGAGACAGGCTGCGGCAGCCAGCAGAGAATATCTGCATAAGGCATGTCATCCACAAACCGGTCTCAGCGCAGAATACGCAGACTATGACGGGACACCCCATGCTGGGCATCAGGAGATCTTCGGAAAGCATGACTGGTACTACAGTGATGCATACCGCACCATAGCCAACATTGCTATGGATCATCTCTGGTATGACAAAGATCCGTGGCAGACGGAGATCGCAAACCGGCTGCAGAGATTTTACTGTGAAGAGCAGAGAGAACACTGGGACGGTGTGTTCCTGATTGATGGAACAAGACTGGAAGAGAAGGCACTGCATCCGGTTGCCATTGTAGCAGTCAATGCACAGGCATCACTGGCAGCAGACGGTCCTCATATAAAGGAATGCGTAGATCGCTTCTGGAATACTCCGCTCCGCACCGGGGACAGACGATATTATGATAATTTCCTGTACCTGTTTGCCATGCTGGCACTTTCGGGAAATTACAGAATTTACAAATAAAGAGAGTGGCACATGATTGGCACGGACCGCAGCGGAGCTGAGAAGTGGGAGTGCGTACCACGGAGCAAGTAAAGCTGTCCGTGGAACATGCCGATGTGGCAGTAATGTGCCTTGGACTGGATGCAACCATAGAGGGAGAACAGGGCGATGCCAGGAATGAATATGCCAGCGGAGACAAACTGGGATTAAATCTGCCGGGACTTCAGGAAGAACTTCTGGAAACTGTTGCAGCGATGGGAAAACCGGTGGTGGTTCTGTTAATGGCAGGAAGCGCCATAGATCTGCCATGGGCGGAACACAACCCGAATGTGAAAGCCATCGTGGATTGTTGGTATCCGGGAGCCAGAGGTGGTAAGGTAATTGCCGAAATGCTGTTTGGAGAATTTTCCCCCTCCGGGAAACTGCCGGTGAGATTTTATCATGGAACAGAAAATCTTCCGGTGTGGAATATTAGGGATGACTATGAAAGAAGAGAAGATATACCGGCAGGAAGCAGTGGTGCCGGATCGGGGACTGCCCTTTAAGCTATTCCGTTTCGAAGGTGCAGACGGAAAATATATATGTGAGGCGCATCAACATAGCTGTGTTGAAATATTTGCCTTGCGGGAGGGAAAGGTAGATTTTTATCTCGGCGATAAAAAATATGTCCTTCCGGCAGGAAAGTTTATAATTGTGAACAGCAATGAAGTGCATTCCATTCATACATCGGGACGAAATGAGGCAATTGTTTTACAGATCCCAATGGAAAAACAGATAATGCGGTTTTCCGGTGAAAAAAAGGAAGAGGATGGAAAACTTTTTGCATTACTTGAGAAAATGTACAGACAGCAGATCAGAAAAGAGTACGGCTATGAACTGTTGATGCAGAGTATCTTTTATCAGCTGAAATATCTTCTGGTAACCGCTTATCGGATACCTGAGGAAAAGAAGGATTATTATCCGGGGAATACTCATTCAGGACATCTTGAAAGAATTACTGGATACCTTCGGGAACATTATGCAGAAGAAATTTCACTGGAAACCCTGGCAGCAACATTTGGATATTGCCCTACTTACTTGTCGAAAATGTTCCGTCAGTATGGCAGAATCAACTATAAAGATTATCTGCGGAGCATCCGGTTTGAACATGCATTGCGGGAACTGGAGGAAACGGATCTGACCATAGGCGAAATTGCATTAAAGAACGGTTTCCCCAACAGTCAGGCTTTTTCCAGACTGTTCCGGGAGAAATACGGTATTCTGCCAACAGAGTATCAGAGAAGACAAAAAGAAAATGACAGCGCAGCTTTTCTAATGATTCAGATCCAAGCAGAAAGTTCCTTACTCGGCAGATTATGATACCTGTGTGGCAGAGGCAAGAAAGGATTTTCAGGAGAACGCCAGACCGTATTAAGCCTATATAGCTAATAATCAGAAAAAAATTTATGGAGGAATTTATGAACAGACAAGAGGCAGTCAGACGAGCTACTGAATTGGTGGAGCAGATGAGCGTAGAGGAACTGGCTTCACAGCTGCGCTTTGACGCAGATGAAATTCCACATCTGGATATTCCGGAGTATAACTGGTGGAATGAGGGCCTGCATGGTGTTGCAAGAGCGGGTACAGCAACTGTTTTTCCACAGGCAATCGGGCTTGGAGCAACTTTTGATGAAGAACTGCTGGAGCGGATAGGAGTTGCCGTTTCTACGGAGGCGAGAGCCAAATATAATGAAAATGAAAAACATGAAGACCGTGATATTTATAAAGGAATTACACTTTGGTCGCCCAATGTCAATCTCTTCCGGGATCCCCGCTGGGGGCGTGGACATGAGACTTATGGAGAAGACCCGACACTGATTGCAATACTGGGTGTTGCATATATCAAAGGTCTGCAGGGAGAGGGAGAATATCTGCGCACGGCAGCGTGTGCCAAGCATTTTGCAGTACATTCCGGCCCGGAGGAAAAACGTCACTATTTTGATGCAAAGGTTAGCATGAAAGAACTTTGGGAAACGTATCTTCCGCAGTTTGAGGCCTGTGTCAGGGAAGGAAAAGTCGAAGCGGTTATGGGCGCATACAACAGAACCAATGGTGAACCATGCTGTGCTCATAGTTATCTGATGGTGGAGGTTTTGAGAAAACAGTGGGGATTTCAGGGACATTATGTTTCAGACTGCTGGGCTATCCGTGATTTTCATGAACACCATAAGGTGACAGACAGACCGGAGGAAAGCGTCAGACTGGCTCTGGAGATGGGCTGCGATGTTAATTGCGGATGTACTTATCAGAAAATCCTGAATGCCTATGAAGAGGGGCTTATTTCCAAAGAACTACTGCAGAAATCAGCCATTCGTTTATTTACGACCAGATTCTTGCTGGGAATGTTTGATGAGACAGAATATGATCATATTCCGTATGAAGTTGTTGAATGTAGGGAACATATTGAGCTTTCCATAGAGGCAGCATGCAAGAGTGTCGTATTGTTAAAAAATGATGGCATTTTACCCTTAAATAAAAAGAAACTTAAAACAATCGGAGTCATTGGTCCCAATGCCAATTCCAGAGAAGCCCTGATCGGCAATTATCATGGGACGGCTTCAAGGTATGTTACTGTACTGGAAGGTATTCAGGACTATGTAGGCGATGATGTCAGGGTACTTTATTCAGAAGGCTGCCATTTGTTTTTAGATCAGGTAGAAAAACTGGCAAGAGAGGATGACCGTATCTCTGAGGCAATGACAGTTGCAGAACATTCGGATCTTGTTATTCTGTGTCTGGGACTGGACGAAAGTCTTGAAGGAGAAGAGGGCGATACAGGCAATGCATATGCATCCGGAGACAAGCAGGGGCTGATGCTTCCGCCTTCACAGCAGAGGCTTTTGGAAATCGTGGCAGAAATGGGAGTTCCGTTTATTGTATGTATGATGGCAGGAAGTGCTATGGATTTGAACCTGGCAGATAACAGGGCGAATGCAGTTCTTCAGACATGGTATCCGGGAGCAAGAGGTGGAAAGGCAGTTGCAGATATACTCTTTGGAGAAATATCACCTTCGGGTAAATTGCCGGTTACCATTTACCGCAATTTACAGGGGATGCCGGATTTTGATGACTATTCCATGAAGAACAGGACATATCGCTTTGTGGAAAAAGCTCCGCTTTATCCATTCGGTTATGGGCTGAATTATGCTGATACACTAGTTACGAGGGCGGAATTGACGGAAGATGTGGTATATGCACAGACGGAAGAACAGAGTGTAGGTGTTGAAGTAACCGTTGCAAATCACGGAGATGTTTTTACAGAGGATGTATTGCAGGTCTATGTACAGGTTGAGGATATCAACGAAGTGCCCAATCCTAAACTTGCCGTGTTTAAGCGCGTGGAACTTGCACCGGGAGAAGAAAAGATGGTGACACTGGAAATTCCGAGGAGGGCATTTACCGTTGTAGATGAAGAAGGTAAATTTGTACATACCGGTAGGGGAGCAGATATTTATGTTGGCTTTGGACAGCCGGATGAACGGACGAAGGAACTGACCGGAAAGAAGTGTCTGAAGATTCATATATAATGATGCCAGGGTCAAAAGGTCTAAGCCCACATGAGCTTGCTCATAGGTAGGTGAAAGACCTTAGAACCCGCCCCGATATGAGCATAAAAGTGGGATGATAATCCCACGATATGCGAATATTGGGTAGGGTGCTATGTGCCAGTGGCACATGTCTAGCACGGACCGAAGCGGAGCGGAGACGTGGGAGTGCGTAGCACGGAACAATCCGTAGGCATCAAAGTCGGGGGCTTTTGACCCCGACATCATATAATGATTGTAATGATATGTAGCGTTCTCATTTCGGTCAACATTTGATTAGAGGTATGCATGAAAAAATGAGTCTGTGTGACGATTAAAAATGTCATCACAGACTCATTTTTGTGATTAAGGAATTAATATTTCTTCCAGCAGGACGGCAGCAGGATCACGAGCATGGGGAAGAGTTCCAGTCGTCCGGCCAGCATATCGAACATCAGCACGCATTTGGACAGAGGACTGAACAATGCGAAGTTCTGGGTGGGACCGACTAACTCCAGGCCGGGACCGATATTGTTCAGGGTGGCCAGTACTGCGGTAAAGTTTGTGCTCAGGTCATATTCGTCCAGACAGACGATCAGCAGGGAAACGAAGAGTACGATAAAATAAGCCGTCATATAGACATTGGTGGAACGAAGCGTCTCGTGGGACAGATTGTGTCCGTCCATCTTGATCTTTTTCACCATCCGGGGATGGATCATCATGGACAGCTCCTTGCGGATCGCCTTGAAGAGGATCAGCACACGGGATACCTTTATACCGCCACCGGTACTGCCGGCACAGGCTCCGATCATCATCAGAAGCAGAAGGATCGTCTTCGACAATTGCGGCCACATATTGAAATCCGTGGTGGCAAATCCGGTGGTGGTGATGATCGTTCCTACCTGGAAAAAGGAGTGCCGCAGTGTCTCTCCCAAAGTTGCATAGAGCGGGCGGATATTCCAGGCGATCGTCAGAGCACTGGCGAAAATGATCAAAAAATACCAACGAACTTCTTCGATGGAAAAAGCTTCCTTAAACTGCCTGCTTAACAGACAGAAATATACCGTATAATTGACACCGCTTAAGATCATAAGTATCGTTACTGCATTCTGTATCAGTGGAGAGTAACCGCCGATACTGCTGTTCTTGACACCGAAACCACCGGTGCCGACACTGCCGAAGGTCGTACACAGGGAATCAAACAACGGCATACCGCACAGGCATAGCATGATCACGCCCAGAACAGTGATCGCCATATAAAGTCCATAGAGGATTTTCGCAGTATCCCGTACTCTCGGTACCAGCTTGCTGACGGAAGGACCGGGGCTCTCCGCACGCATCAGGTTCATGGTGGAGCCACCCATCATCGGCAGGATCGCCATAATAAATACAAATACGCCCATACCGCCGATCCAGTGAGTGAAGCTGCGCCAGAACAGGCTGGCATAGCTGAGTGCTTCCACATCGGACAGGATACTGGAACCTGTGGTCGTAAAGCCGGAGATCGTCTCGAAGAGAGCATCAATATAAAAAGGAATCTCTCCGGTGAGAACGAAGGGAATAGCACCGAAAACAGACATGACAAACCAGCCCAGTGCAACGGCAGTGAAGCCTTCCCTGACATACAATTCCTTAAAACGTCCTGTGTGTTTGAAGCTTAACAATTTTCCTAAAATGAAACAAACAGCTGCGGTCACCAGATAGATCAGTGCCACATGATATTCTCCGTAGATCATACCCACGATCCAGGGAAGCAGTAAGAATAAAGCTTCAAATTGTAAAATAAATCCGATAATAAAACTCAATATCGCAAAATTCATGATAGTGTCCTTCTACAAAATTACCCTTCAATAATATCTTTAATATCATTCAGCCGTGCATGTGTCAGTACTACGACCACATAATCGCCTACATGAAGCTCGTCCTGACCACTGGGAATAATAGCCTGTCCTCCGCGGACGATGGAACAGACCAGGATATTTTTCCGGATGTGCAGACGGTTCAGAGGTATATTGGTAACGGCAGAATCCTCTTTGATGTAGAATTCCAGTGCCTCTGCATGACCGTCTTCCAGCTTATACAGATTCTCCACATTACTGTTGAGAGATTCATTCATGGATCGTGCATATTTAATGATCATATCTGCAGTTACCAGGCGCGGATAGGAGATCGTATCCAGCTTGATATCACTTAAGACACCACTGAAGTTGATACGGTTGATCTTGGTGACTACCTTTGCGCGGGAAGTCCGTTTCGCATACAGTGACAGGAGGATATTTTCCTCATCCAGTCCGGTCAGTGCAGCAAAAGCATCCACGTTCTCCAGCCCCTCCTGTATCAGAAGACGTTCATCCGTACCGTCACCGCAGATAATGGAAGCCTTGGGCAGCAGTTCACTCAGATGCTCGCAGCGAGCGGGATCCTGATCGATGATCTTGGTATGGATGCCGACTTCTAAAAGTCTTCTTGCCAGATAATAAGCAATGGTTCCGCCACCGACGATCATGGCAGTACGTGCCCTGCCGGCGCCGATACCGATCTTTTTGAAGAAATCATTGGCCTTGGGAGGAGTGGACACAATAGCTACCACATCGCCTTCCCGGAAGACAAAATCACCCCGGGGAATCAGCACCTGATTATCTCTGGTGACCATACATACCAGTACATCGCATTTTAAGGTGGTACGGATATGGATCAGTTCATAATTATTTAAGAGACAGTCATGGGTCACGCGGAAATGCAGAAGCTCGATCCTTCCCTTGGAAAAAGTATCGATCTTAACTGCAGAAGGAAACTGGAAGATCCGGGCAATCTCGGCGGCACTGGACAGCTCCGGGTTGATGATCATGGCAAGCCCCAGTTCTTCCCGCAGAAAAGCAATCTCATTATTGTAGATAGGATTGCGGACACGGGCGATGGTCTTACAATGTCCCGCCTTTTTCGCAATGACACAGCACAGAAGATTCTGCTCATCGGATCCGGTCACGGCGATCAGCAGATCCGCATGGTCAATGCCGGCCTCAGACAGTGTCTGGAAGCTGACACCATTGCCCACGATGCCCATGGCATCCAGATCATCCGTGATGGAATTCACCTTTTCCTCATTGGTATCGATCACGGTGATATTGTGATTCTCACCGCCTAATTGCTCTACCAGGGTGTAGCCAACCTTGCCACAGCCCACAATGATTATGTTCATAAAAACCTCCAAAACAAAAGTCATAAAAACAGTTATCGCTTATTATACCACACTATAGAAAAAAAGAGAAGATTGAAAGGAATATCCTGTCCACGGAGACATATATTGTAACTATTCAGAGCATTAAATATCAGCTAAGTCTTGATGAATGCCTGCATTCGCAAAGGAGAAGTTCCGAAGGAACGATTTTGCGCATGAGGTTCTGAATAGTTACGGGAGGAGAAACATGGACAGCCTGCTTCGTATTTTTCCGCAAAAGAGAAGAGCATTCTGGCAGAAGACAGCGGATAATGGGGAAAAAATCTGCGAGATCCGTCTACGTGTGGACAGGCCGGTGATCGTGGAAACATCGAGAGAAGATTATTTCTTAAATAACGGCGGGGAATGGCAGGAGCATCCTTACGGAGCGCATCTGGTGACGGAAGCGGAGATACGGGAGTTGATCGCCTGGCTGTGTCAGGATTCGGTGTATGCTTATGCCGATGAGATCAGACAGGGCTTTTTGACTGTGGAAGGCGGACACCGGATCGGATTGTGCGGACAGGCTGTGTTGGAAAATGAAACAGTGATCCGCACTCTGAAAAATATTGCGTTTATCAATATCCGGGTCGCCCATGAGATCCGGGGAGCAGCTGACGGTATCCTGCCAAAATTATATAAGAAAGGAAAATTTCAGAATACCCTGATTGTATCGCCTCCGGGATTCGGCAAAACCACTCTGCTCAGGGATCTGATCCGCCAGATTTCCGATGGTAATACGTATGGTGCGGGACTTCGGGTGGGAGTGGTGGACGAGCGCTCGGAGCTGGCGGGAAGCTATCTGGGAAGACCTCAGAATGATCTGGGGATGCGGACGGATGTGCTTGATGGCTGTCCCAAGGCTCAGGGGATGTTATTACTTTTGCGTTCCATGTCACCTCAAGTCATTGCAGTGGATGAACTGGGGGAGGAAACGGACAGGCGGGCCTTACAAAAAGCAGCGGCCTGCGGCTGTGGTCTGCTGGCCACTCTGCATGGAACGGACGAGACGGACGCAGCAAAGCGCCTGGGTGAATCCTGCCTGCGACAGATATTTGACCGCATAGTGATCTTAAAAGGAAGGGGACGGATGGAATGCAGATGCTCGGAGGATTTCTGATTCTGTTGGGATGCTTTGGAATGGGACTGTGGTATCGGCAGCAATTCTTAGGAAGATTATATACGATCCGGGAACTCATCCGCATTCTGGAACAGTGGATCAGTGAGATCCGGTACAACGGGTCAACACTTCCGGAATGCTGCCGACAGACCGGCAGACAACGGAAAGACAGGCTGGGAGAGATCTGCACCGAAGTATACCGAGAATATGCGGAGACGGAGGATGCTGGTTTTCTGGAACTGGCGGAGAAAAGCTTTCGCAGACAGCTGCGGATGCTTCCTCTGAAAAAAGAAGACATTGAAGAGTTTTTGCGTTTTGCGGAAAAAGAGGGCTATGCGGATGAAACGATGCAGATAAAAAGTATCGAATTGTCCAGACAGGGACTGGAACATACGGCGGATATGCAGCAGCGGGAAATTACACAGAAATGCAGGCTCTCCGTAGGACTGGGAGCCATGAGCGGTCTGCTGATACTGTTATTGTTAGTCTGATGCCGGTTCCGGAGACCACAGAGAGAAGAGAAAAGGACGGGGAAAGATGGGAATAGGACTGATCTTTAAAATAGCTGCGGTAGGAATCCTTGTAACGATACTCAGCCAGGTCTTAAAACACAGCGGCAGGGAGGAACATGCTTTTCTCGTCAGCCTTGCGGGACTGATCCTGGTTCTTAGCTGGATCGTTCCGTATATCTATGATCTGTTTGATACTGTACAGACTCTGTTTTCGTTTTAATAGGAGGAAATATGTCCGAGATCATTAAGATTGCATTGCTTGGAATCGCCGGAGTTCTTTTTGCCATACAATTTAGGCAACAGCGGCCGGAATATACGCTGCTGATCGGATTTGCCCTGAGTGTGCTGGTATTTTCCTATGTGCTGGGGCTGACGGGACAGTTGCTGGAGGAGTTTGCGGGATTACAGCAGTACCTCGGGGATGCAAAAGGGTATCTCGGTATTTTGATGAAAGTGGTGGGGATCACCTACCTGTGTGAATTCAGCGCCGGAATCTGCAAGGATGCCGGATTCGCAGCGGTATCGGATCAGATCGAGATTCTGGGAAAACTTTCGGTACTGTTTGCGGGACTGCCGATTCTGCTTACGGTGATCCGACAGATCTATGGTATTTTATAAGAGTGAGGGAGCAATGGATGCAATGTGGCAGGAATATGGCATGGAAGAACTGGAAAAAGGGATGCAGAAGCTGTTTCCGGCCTCCCGGATCTCCGTGGCGGAATTGATGGGACAGCTGCTGCAGGGAGATGTGCTGGGGGCAGCGGGAACCCTGTTGCAGGAAGTGATACAGGGAATGGGAGCATCTGCTGCGGGCAGGAAAAATATTCTGATCTGGCTGATCGTACTGGGGATCCTTTCTGCACTGCTGATTCATTTCGTGGAGGTTTTCGACAAACATCAGATTGCGGATTTAAGCTTTTACTTTATCTATCTGCTCATGGGAGTGATCCTGCTGCAATGTTTTTCCGGGATTCTGGGAACCGCAAGAGAGACGGTGGAAAATATCGTGTTGTTTGTAAGGCTGATGGTACCTACGTATCTTCTTGCGGTGGGAGTGGCCTCGGGGCCGGCTACAGTGGGAGCCGGGTATCAGCTGATGCTGCTTCTGATCTATGGTACGGAAAAAATACTGTTGGGTGTGGTACTACCACTGATTTACTGCTATGGCCTGTTGACCATGATCAACGGGATCTGGGTGGAGGAAAAGCTGACACTTTTGACGGAACTTCTGGAAAAGGCGGTGGGCTGGATTCTCAAGGCTTCTCTGGGAGTGGTCACGGGGATCAGCGTGTTCCAGTCATTGATCACACCGGTATTGGATTCCGTGAAGACCTCCGCCGTGGAAAAGGCACTTTCGGCACTGCCGGGGATCGGAAATGCGGCAGACGGGCTTCTGGAGCTGGCGGTGGGTTCAGCCGTTGTCATCCGCAACAGCATCGGCGTACTTTTGCTGTTACTGCTTCTGGCGGTGTGTGCGGCTCCGCTTCTGGAGATTTTGTTTACTGCGTTTTTGATCAAGTGTGCGGCAGCTTTTATGGGGATCGTCAGCGATAAAAGAGTGACCAACTGTACGGATCATATGGGAAATGCAGGGATGCTTCTGTTTCGTACTGCGGGCACAGCCATGCTGTTGTTTCTGATCACATTGGCACTATTAGCTATCGGAAGCAGGGGGAGGTAAGAGGATGCAATGGTTATACCGGGTGATCGGACAGGCCGGGATCTTCCTGATCTGTGCACAGACCGTAGTGCATTTCAGACCGAAGGAGTCCTACGATAAATATTTGAAACTGTTATTATCCGTTATGCTGTTGCTGCAGTTGTTACAGCCTGTTCTGAGCATGTTCGGCGGCGGAGACGGCTGGAATGCAGAAGAACAGGTGACAGGATTTATGCAAGAATTGCAGACCGTGCTGACCCGGGCCACCGAACAGGCAGAACAGTCGCAGGAAGAGATCGGGAATACGGCAGCTGCTGTGGCGCAGGAAGCCGGGGAAGGATATGACCCGGCAAATGTGTGGGAGCAAGATTCTGCACAGGGAGCTGTTACAGGAGAAAACAGTGGGGAAGTATCGGATCAGAAGGAAACAGATAGGGAAAATGCAGAAACGGAGGGGATCCATGTGGACATTGCACCAATCCGGCTGGAATGATGGAGAAGTCTGCTGGAGAGTTAAGGAAAATGACGGTAGAAAAACCGGAGCCAGGGAAGAAAAAGAGGTGAGAAGCAATGGGTGAATTTTGGGAAAAGATCACAGGCAGCATTGGTACAGGTAACGGTGCAGGCGGTTCCGGCCCTCCGAAATGGTTCCGTCGGGACAACCTGTTGATTCTGGTATTGTTGGGTGTCCTATTGTTTATCATCGCCCTGCCGGTGAAAAAGGAGGAGCCACAGGCAGCTTCCGTTGGCACAGAGACTGCAGAACAGTACAATGCCGGAATTTTCACTTCTCCTTCGCAGACAACCGGGGAACAGGAGACGGTGGTAGATACCGAAACCCGGGCGGTGGCAGCGGGAAGCGCGGAGGAATATACTGCCTATCTGGAGGGAAAACTGAAGAAAATGCTGGAATCCGTCCGGGGACTGGGAGAGGTGGAAGTCATGATCACATTGGAATCCTCGGAGGAAAGAATTGTGGAAAAAGACATGACCGCGGATCGTTCCCAGACAGAAGAACAGGACTCCGCCGGAGGAACCCGCACCGTGAGTTCTTCCAATACCGGATACCAGACCGTCTATCAGGACGGCAGTCAGGGCACACCGTTTGTAGCGAAGACGATCACACCCAAAGTGGAGGGGGTGCTGGTGGTGGCGGAAGGAGCCGGAAAAGGCAATATGACCAGTGAAATCACGCAGATCGCACAGGCACTTTTCGGTGTGGAAGCCCACAAAGTCAAGGTGTTGGAAAAATGAGTCACAGGAAACATATCCGCACAGACGGGTACATACAATAGAGTATAAAATCAAGAAGGCAGATACAGGCCTTTGGAAAAGGGGAACGCAGTGAAAAACTTAATTAAGAAGAATCAGCTTATGATTACCGCACTTGCCATCATGATAGCCATTGCAGGTTATCTGCAGTTTGCGGGGACCAACCTGGAAAAGGAGTATCTGGCGTCGGATAATACAGAAGATCTCAGTGCAGTGGATTCCACAGACATTGTCACAGATATGGAAAGCCTGGATTCGGATGTGGAGATCGTCATGGAAGATTATCTGGATGAAGATATGCAGGTGGCAGAGGCTACGCCGGACGAAGGGGAGATTCCCGGGGAAGCAGTGTTGACCGGAACGAACGGTGTGGAGGTACTGTCTGCTGCAAGACTTTCCAAGGAGCAGACCAGAGCCCGGAATAAAGAGACGTTATTGGAGATTATCAACAGTACTGAGCTCAGCGATGCCCAGAAACAGGAAGCGGTGGACAGTATGGTGCGCATGACTGATATCGCGGAAAAGGAAGCGGCGGCCGAGGTGCTTTTGCAGGCGAAAGGTTTCAGTGAAGCTGTGGTCAGCATCAACGGGGATGCCGTGGATGTGGTGGTCAATGCCGCAGAACTGACGGATGTGCAGCGGGCACAGATCGAAGATATCGTAAAAAGAAAGACGGATATTGCGGCGGAAAATATCGTCATCAGCACCATTGCACAGTGATATTTTTGTGTACATAGGGGAAAAATTATGTTATGATACCAAGGGTTACAATTAAAAAGCCTACGCAAGCTTGCTTGCAGGAGGCTTTTTGAATTCGTAACCCGTACCACATGAGCAAGCAGCCATTTTCGAAGAAAATGAGCGGATTGCGAATGCGGTCCAGATTGAGAGAGTGCGAAGCACGAAGCAATCTGGATGGTATCATAAGAACTCGGAGGAGCAAGCAGCCATTTTCGAAGAAAATGAGCGGATTGCGAATGCGGTCCAGATTGAGAGAGTGCGAAGCACGGAACAATCTGGATGGTATCATAACTTAACCTGGAAAACTTGACAAAAGGAAGAAACAATGAAGAGAGTCTTTTTAATTGTATTGGACAGCTTCGGTATCGGACAGATGCCGGATGCCGCAGCTTACGGTGACATCAATGTAAATACACTGGGGAGCGTGTCAAAGAGCCCTTTTTTTCATATGGAAAATATGAAAAACATGGGTTTGTTTAATATTGATGGCGTGGAAGTGGGAGAGAAAACAGACCATCCCACCGCAGCTTACGCCCGCATGACGGAGCGTTCCCGCGGAAAGGATACGACCATCGGGCACTGGGAGATCGCAGGTATCTATTCTCCCAAGCCACTGCCTACCTATCCGGACGGCTTCCCCGAGGATGTGCTGGAAGAGTTCCGGATCCGCACCGGCAGAGATGTGCTGTGCAATAAGCCGTACTCCGGCACACAGGTCATTGCGGATTACGGGGACGAGCATGTGCGCACCGGCAAACTGATCGTATATACTTCCGCAGATAGTGTGTTTCAGATCGCTGCCCATGAGGATGTGGTTCCTGTGGAGCAGTTATATGATTATTGCCGTATTGCCAGACAGATTTTACAGGGAGAACACGGCGTGGGCCGTGTCATTGCGAGACCTTTTATCGGTGAGAGCGGACATTATACCCGTACCCCCAGAAGGCACGATTTTTCCCTGCTGCCTCCCGCAGTGACCATGCTGGATCAGCTGAAGGCTGCCGGTAAGGATGTCATTGCTGTGGGTAAGATCCAGGATATTTTCGTAGGCAAGGGCATTACCGAGCATGTATACACTTCCGGCAACGCAGAAGGCATTGAGCGGACACTGGAATATCTGGACAAGGATTTCGAAGGACTCTGCTTTATCAATCTGGTGGATTACGACATGCTCTACGGCCATAGAAGAGATGTGGACGGCTATGCGAAGGCACTGGCTTATTTTGATGAGAAGCTGCCGGAGATCCAGGCGCACATGAAGCCGGATGATATTCTGATGATCACCGCAGACCACGGCTGTGATCCCGCTTACACAGCCACCACGGATCACACCAGAGAATATACTCCGTTTCTTATGTACGGTGCGCCTGTGACGCCGGGGAATCGCGGAACCAGACCGACTTTTTCCGATATCGGAGCTACGGTATTGGATTATTTCGGAATCCAACCGGAGTTTGAAGGAAGCTCTGTTTTAAAGGCAGATCCATCATAGATAGCAGATCCCGAAGAACTGCGAAAATAGATTTTTAGAGATATAAGAGATATATTTGGAGGACTATAGTAGTGAGTAATAATTATACAGAAGAGATCAACCGCCGCCGGACGTTTGCCATTATTTCCCACCCGGATGCCGGCAAGACGACCCTGACCGAGAAGTTCCTGCTCTACGGAGGAGCCATCAACCTGGCAGGAAGCGTAAAGGGTAAGGCAACGGCCAGACATGCGGTATCCGACTGGATGCAGATTGAGAAAGACAGAGGTATTTCCGTTACCTCTTCCGTATTGCAGTTTGAATATGACGGTTACTGCATCAATATTCTGGATACCCCGGGACATCAGGATTTCTCTGAGGATACCTACCGTACCCTGATGGCAGCGGACTCCGCAGTTATGGTCATCGATGCTTCCAAGGGTGTCGAGGCCCAGACGAGAAAGCTGTTCAAGGTCTGCGTGATGCGCAAGATCCCTATTTTCACCTTCATCAACAAGATGGACCGTGAGGCAAGAGATACCTTTGAACTGCTGGATGATATCGAGAAGGAGCTTGGCATTGCCACCTGCCCCATCAACTGGCCCATCGGTTCCGGTAAGGAATTCCAGGGTGTCTACGACCGTGAGAAAAAGTGTGTGATCGCATATTCCGATACGGAGAAGGGAACGAAGGAAGGAACTTCCACCGAGATTCCCATTCAGGACGAAGAACATCTGAAGGAACTGATCGGAGAGGATGCAGCGGACAAGCTGCTTGGCGAGGTGGAACTGTTGGACGGTGCCAGCGCAGAGTTTGATCTGGAGGAAGTGCAGAAGGGTAACCTGACCCCGGTATGCTTCGGATCTGCTTTGACCAACTTCGGTGTGGAGATCTTCTTAAAGCATTTCCTGAATATGACTACCACGCCGCTGCCAAGAAAAGCAGACATCGGCATGATCAACCCGACGGAGCATGAGTTCAGTGCCTTTGTTTTCAAAATCCAGGCTAACATGAACAAGGCTCACAGAGACCGTATCGCATTCATGCGTATCTGCTCCGGTAAATTCGATGCCAACATGGAAGTGCGTCATGTGCAGGGCAATAAGGTTATGAGATTATCCCAGCCCCAGCAGATCATGGCGGATGAACGTAAGATCTTAAACGAGGCTTATGCGGGTGATATTATCGGTGTCTTCGATCCCGGCATTTTCTCCATCGGAGATACCCTGTGCATGCCCAGGGAGAAGTTCCAGTATGAAGGTATTCCGACCTTCGCTCCGGAGCATTTTGCCAGAGTGCGCCAGGTGGATACCATGAAGAGAAAACAGTTCGTCAAGGGCGTAGAGCAGATCGCTCAGGAAGGTGCTATCCAGATCTTTCAGGAGTTCAATACCGGTCTGGAAGAGATCATCGTCGGTGTGGTAGGCGTGCTGCAGTTCGATGTACTGAAATACCGTCTGGAGAACGAATATAACGTGGAGATCCGTCTGGAGAACCTGCCTTATGAGCATATCCGCTGGATCGAGAATAAGGATGAGATCGACCTGGCCAAGCTGTCCGGTACTTCCGATATGAAGAAGGTCAAGGACATGAAGGGTAATCCTTTATTACTGTTTGTGAATTCCTGGAGCATCGGCATGACTCTGGACCGTAATAAGGGACTGGTGCTGACGGAGTTCGGACGCAATTAGTAATTATATGGAAACAAAAAGTGTGTAGGGGGATAGAATGCGGAATAAGAAAAAGTTATGTGCCGGAATTCTGATGTTACTGCTTTTGACAGGATGCTCCTCACAGGAGGTTCTGCAGGAAGTACCCCAGACCATCGTGCTGCCCGAGTCACAGATAGATACTATGCCTGTGCAGGAGACGGCGGCTGCGGAAAATGACAATACAGAGAGCTTTTCCCTTTTAGAGGAGGGAGGCTCTCGTTTTGCATATGAGAGTCTGGATGCGCAGGAACAGATCTGGTATCAGGAGATCGAGCAGGCGATTGGGTCTATGGATGACACGATCAAACTGTCCACGGAACCGTTGGAACAGGGAATGGATGAACAGGACATTGACAAAGTATTTCAGTGCGTGCTGATAGATCATCCGGAGATTTTTTACACCACAGGATATACTTATACCAAATATTCCAGAGGGGAGAAAACCGTAGGAATCGACTTCGCAGGCACTTACGATCAGACGAAGGAAGAGGCCGTAGCGCGGGCGGAGGCCATTCGCAGTGTGACGGCGGAATGGCTGTCCGGTATGGAAGAGGCGGCTTCTGAGTACGATAAGGTAAAAGCGGTGTATGAGGCGGTCATCTTTTCAACAAATTATGATCTGAGTGCGGCGGATAATCAGAACATTGCCTCGGTATTCTTAGGAGGAGCTTCTGTCTGCCAGGGATATGCCAAAGCCACCCAGTATCTGTTGAATCATCTGGGGGTGATGTGCACCCTGGTGCAGGGAACGGTGGATACCGGAGAAGCTCATGCCTGGAATCTGGTACAGGTGGACGGGGACTATTATTATGTAGATACCACCTGGGGAGATGCCTCTTACCGCATGGAGAATGGCAGCGAGCAGAGGAGCCTGCCGGAGATCAATTATGATTATCTGTGCGTGACTACAGAGGATCTGCTACGGACGCATCGTATCGAAGCGATGATCCCTATGCCGGAATGTACGGCGACGGAAGCAAATTATTATGTGCGGGAAGGTTCCTACTTTACTTCCTATGACCATGAACAGATGCAGGCGGTCTTCGACAGAGCCATAGAGGGCGGCAGAACGGAAGTGACGATAAAATGTGCAGATGAACTCTGTTATCAGGAAATCTGTCATGCATTGATCGATGAGCAGGAGATTTTTTCATATATGCAGATACAGGGGAACAGCAATACCGTCACTTATGCCCAGAACGGGAAACAATTATCCTTGACTTTTTGGGTGACAAATGAATAAGGATTTGGTATACTGTAACTAATTAGTTATTATTAGGAGGATCAGCTATCATGGAAAAAGAAATAGATAAGAAGAACCTGGTATTAAGGGAAGACGAGAGCATCGGTACCGTACAGATCGCCGATGATGTAGTGGCTATGATCGCATCTTTAGCAGCTACCGAGGTAGACGGTGTCAGCGCCATGGCTGGTAATGTTACCAACGAACTCATGAGCAAGGTAGGCGTTAAGAGCCTGACCAAGGGTGTCAAAGTAGAGGTGCTGGACAAGAATGTGACCGTGGATCTGACTGTGACCATGGAGTACGGTTACAATATTCCCGCTACCTGTCAGGCAGTACAGCAGAAGGTGAAAAATGCCATTGAGAATATGACAGGACTGACCTGCTCTGATGTGAACATCCGTATTGCCGGTGTGAACATGAAGAAGGATAAATAAGAGGAATTACAGGAAGATATTATGGGAAGACACGAGCAGAGAGAACAGGTTTTCAAACTTTTATACCGCGTGGAGTTTCATGCACCGGAGGATATGCCGGAACAGATTGCATTGTTCCGCGAGAATAATGAGGAAGTTCCTTCCTGGCAGGATGCAGATGCCATTGCGGCCCGCTTTGAGAAGATCAGGGAGAAAATCCCCGAGCTTGACAGGCTGTTGAATGAGAATACCGAAGGCTGGGATACCACCCGTATGGGAAAGGTGGAGCTTGCAGTACTGCGTCTTGGTGCATATGAGCTGCGCTATGATGACGATATCCCGAATGGCGTTGCTATTAACGAGGCAATCGAGATTGCCAAAAAGTACGGACAGGAAAGCTCTGGCGGATTCGTCAATGCGATCCTTGCCAAGATCATGAAATCCGGTGAGTAGGATACAGAACGTAATCAGCGTACGACAACTGAATACTTATATCAAAAATATGTTCACGCAGGATTACTTTTTACAGATGGTATCTGTAAAGGGTGAGGTAAGCAACTGTAAATACCATCCCTCTGGACATATTTATTTTACGTTAAAGGATTCTGCCAGTGCCCTGAACTGCATTATGTTCGCCGGAGACCGGAGAGGTCTGGGATTCCGGCTGACGGAAGGGCAGCAGGTAATTGCGAAGGGCAGTGTGAGTGTATTTGAGCGTGACGGCAGATATCAGCTGTATGTGAAGGAAGTGACGCTGGACGGCGCCGGAGCCCTCTATGAAAAATACGAACAACTAAAACGGGAACTGGCGGAAGAGGGCATGTTTGCTCCGGAGTATAAGCAGCAGATTCCGAAGTATATCCATACTCTTGGGGTAGTCACGGCAGATACCGGCGCGGCAGTCCGGGATATCATACAGATCGCCTCCAGACGGAATCCCTTCGTGCAGATTATTTTGTATCCTGCGCTGGTACAGGGAGCTTCGGCGGCGCCTTCCATTGTGAACGGAATCCGTGCACTGGAGAGACAGGGCGTGGATGTCATGATCGTGGGACGTGGGGGCGGCTCCATCGAGGATCTGTGGGCATTCAACGAGAGAATGGTGGCACAGGCAGTATTCGACTGCTCTGTTCCCATTATTTCGGCGGTTGGACACGAGACGGATACCACGATCATTGATTATGTGGCGGATCTGCGGGCACCGACCCCGTCGGCAGCGGCAGAACTGGCAGTGACACAGGTCAGTGATATTGAGAATGAGATTTTGGACAGACAGGACAGGCTGTATCAGCGGATGGGACGAGTGCTTCAGCATAAGAGGCAGCAGGCGGATCAGATGGAAATGCGCCTGAAATATTTAAGCCCCGCCAGCCGGATACGGGAGAAGAGGACTTACAGCATACAGCTGGAAGACCGGCTGCAGAACCGGCTGCAGGCGATCCTGCGGGAACGCAGACATAACCTGGCATTGTATATTGAGAGAATGAAAGCGGTCTCTCCTTTGGAAAAGTTAAACAGTGGTTTTTCCTATGTGGAGGATACCGATGGGAAAAATATCCGTTCCGTGACCCAGGTAGAAGCAGGGGAGCGCCTGCGGATCCGGATGAGTGACGGCGTGATCGATACCCGGGTGGAACAGATACAGAAGGAAGAAAGACTTCCCGGATAGCATTTACCGGTATCCGGGGGATGCAGATAGATGCAGGCAGCAGACGGAGGTGCTATTTTGGCAGGAAAAAAGAAAACGGAAGCACAGGAACCACAGAGCCTGGAAGAGAATTTTTCCGCAGTGGAAGAACTGATCGGACAGCTGGAAGCAGAGGATATTTCTCTGGAGGAAGCTTTTACGGCGTACAGCAAGGGCATGAATCTGCTGAAACAGTGCAGCGAACAGATCGACCGGGTGGAAAAACAGGTCATGAAGCTGAACGAAGAGGGCGGACTGGAACCGCTGGATCCCCAGTAAGCATACAGCATACCGGCAGGTAGAGGAAGGTTGGCATTAGACATGGAAGAAACGTTATTCAGACAGGAATTGCAGAAGAGAACGGCAGCGATTGAAGAATTACTGAAGGAATATCTTCCGGCAGAGGAAGGATACCAGAAGACCGTTATTGAAGCCATGAACTATAGTCTTATGGCAGGCGGAAAGCGCCTGCGTCCCATGCTGATGCAGGAGACCTATAAAATGTTCGGTGGCAAAGATGATACGATAGAGCCTTTTATGGCGGCGATCGAGATGATCCATACATATTCTCTGGTACATGATGATCTGCCGGCCATGGACAATGACGAGTACCGCAGAGGCCGCAAGACCACCTGGTCTGTGTACGGTGACGGTATGGGAGTCCTGGCAGGAGACGGACTGCTCAATTATGCCTTTGAGACTGCATTTCGTGCTTTTCCGGCATGCACCTCGGGAGAACCGGTAGATCCGAATTACCCGAGAGTGGCGGCGGCACTGAATATTTTAGCCCGCAAGGCAGGAATCTATGGGATGATCGGCGGCCAGAACGCAGACATTGAAGCGGAGGAACAGGCAGAACCTCTGACCACAGAACAGATCCTGTTCATCCATGCCAACAAGACGGCAGCCCTGATCCAGTCGGCCATGACTATCGGAGCTACGCTGGCAGGGGCAACCGATGAAGAGATTGCGGCATTGGAACTGTGTGCCTACAATGTCGGCATTGCATTCCAGATCCAGGATGACATTCTGGATGTGATAGGGGACAGCAAGGAGCTGGGAAAAGCTACCGGAAGTGATGCACAGAATCATAAGCAGACCTATGTGACTTTACACGGACTGGAAGAATCCGGCAGAGAAGTGGAACGGCTGACCGGGGAAGCGGTAGCGATTCTGGACAGCTTTTCGGGAGAACATGAATTCCTGAAGGAACTGTTGCTGCACCTGGTTCATAGAACGAAATAGCAGAGGAAAAGCCAATGTTACTGGATAAGATCGAGAAAGCAAACGATATCAAAAAAATAGATAAATCAGACTATGGGGAACTGGCGGAGGAGATTCGGCAGTTCCTGATCGAAAAGATCAGTGTGACCGGGGGACATCTGGGTTCGAACCTGGGAGCGGTGGAACTGACCATGGCACTTCATCTTGCTCTGAATCTCCCGGAGGACAAGATCATCTGGGATGTAGGTCATCAGTCTTATACCCACAAAATATTAACGGGCCGCAAGGACGGTTTCGATGTCTTACGCCAGTTCCATGGCATGAGTGGGTTCCCCAAGAGAAAAGAAAGTGATTATGACGCATTTGATACCGGACACAGTTCTACCTCCATATCCGCAGGACTGGGACTGGTGAAGGCAAGAGATCTCAAAGGGGAGAAGACCACCATTGTATCCGTGATCGGAGACGGCTCTCTGACAGGAGGCATGGCTTACGAGGCCTTGAACAATGCAGCCAAACTGGAGACGAACTTTATTGTGGTATTAAACGACAACAATATGTCCATCTCCGAAAATGTGGGCGGTGTTTCCAAATATCTGAACAATATCCGTACGGCGACCGGCTATCTGGATCTGAAAGAGGGCATATACAACGCTCTCAAGAGAAAACCCGGTGGCAACGGTATTGTCAACAGTATCCGCCGGGCCAAGAGCAGCTTCAAACAGCTGGTGATCCCCGGGATGTTTTTTGAGGATATGGGAGTGACTTATTTAGGCCCGGTAGACGGACATGATATCGAAGGCCTGATCAAGGTCATTGAGGAAGCCAAGAGAGTCAAGGGAGCTGTGCTGGTGCATGTGATTACCCAGAAGGGCAAGGGCTATGGACCGGCGGAGAAACATCCCGCCAGATTCCACGGGGCAGAGCCTTTTGACATCGAGACGGGAATTCCTTCCCATCCCCGCACCGTGGCCAATTATACGGATGTGTTTTCCACTGTTATGTGCAAGCTGGGCCAGCGGGACGAACGGGTAGTGGCAATTACGGCAGCCATGCCGGACGGCACCGGCTTAAAGCGCTTCCGGAATATGTACCCGGACCGGTTCTTTGATGTGGGAATTGCGGAGGAACATGCGGTGACCTTCGCAGCAGGACTGGCAGCAGGAGGCATGAAGCCTATTGTTGCGGTGTATTCTTCATTTTTACAGAGAGCCTACGATCAGATCCTGCATGATGTGTGTATTCAGAATCTGCCGGTAGTGTTTGCTATAGATCGTGCAGGGCTGGTGGGGAGTGACGGTGAGACTCATCAGGGTATTTTTGATTATACCTATCTGTCGGGAATTCCCAATATGCATATCTGTGCGCCGAAGAACAAATGGGAATTATCGGATATGATGAAGTTTGCCGTGGCACTGGATGCGCCCATTGCGGTGCGATATCCCAGAGGAACGGCTTATGCCGGACTTGCCGAACACCGTGCCCCCATTGAACTGGGCAAGGCGGAGTGGATCGCAAGAGAGGGCGGTATCGCATTGTTTGCCGTAGGCAGTATGGTAAAGACAGCGGAGGGAGTCCAGAAGCTTCTGCATGAAAAGGGTTACAAGGCAAGTATCATCAATGCCAGATTTATCAAGCCCATTGACGAAGAGGCAGTACTTTCGGCCTGTGAAGATCATGAGATGATCGTGACCATGGAAGAAAATGTCCAAAGCGGAGGATTCGGAGAAAAGGTGTTGGATTGTCTGAATGACCACGAGAAACGGATCAAATGTGTCATGGCAGCTATTCCCGATGCTTATGTGGAACATGGAAATGTAGAGCTTTTGAAAAAGGAGATCGGATTGGATGCGGAAAGCATCACGGAGAAAATTCTGGAAAGATTATAAATAATTAGGAGACGAAGATGAAAGAACGACTGGATGTGATTCTGGTAGAGCAGGGGTATGCTCCTTCCAGAGAAAAGGCAAAAGCCATCATAATGTCCGGCAATGTCTATGTCAACGGACAGAAGGAAGACAAGGCCGGCACCGGATTTGATGTCAGCAAGATCAAGCTGGAAGTCAGAAATCATACCATGAAATATGTCAGCCGCGGAGGCCTGAAGCTGGAAAAGGCAATGGAACAGTGGGGATTTCTGCTGGACGGCATGATCTGCATGGATATCGGTGCATCTACCGGAGGCTTCACGGACTGCATGCTCCAGAACGGAGCCACGAAGGTGTATTCCGTGGACGTGGGACAGGGGCAGTTAGCCTGGAAACTGCGGAATGATGAGCGGGTGGTATGCATGGAACAGACCAATTTCCGTTATGTGACCCCGGAGGATATCCCGGATGCACTGGATTTCGCCAGCGTGGATGTGTCCTTTATTTCCCTGACCAAGATTTTGATCCCGGCGAGAAATCTGTTAAAGACCGGCGGACAGATGGTGTGTCTGATCAAGCCCCAGTTCGAGGCCGGCAGAGGCAAGGTGGGCAAGAACGGTGTGGTGAGAGAGCCTCAGATCCACGAGGAAGTGATCCGCAAGATCATCGACTATGCGGACAGCATTGGTTTCGAAGTACTGCATCTGGAATATTCCCCCATCAAGGGACCGGAGGGCAATATCGAATATCTGCTGCATATCCGTAAGCCGGAGGAGATCTCCGAAGAAAAGCTGGCGCTGACCGAGCATGAAGCGGAGAGCGCCTTACAGACTATTATAGAGGAAAAGACCGGACTGTCCTATACCCCTGAATGGGATGCCGTAATCAAAGGTATCGTAGACAACTCTCATACCCTGTAACAGACAAGGAGTGCGAAGCTATGAAGCATTTTCTGATATATACCAACAAGCATAAGGATCAGGAGCTTGCGACCACGAAACGGATCCAGAATTATCTGGAAACCAAAGGCTGTACGGTGAAATTAAAGGTCAAGGAATCCGACTGGAAGGAAGAAAAGGATTCCGTGGCGGAAGAGGAAGCAACGGACATTCCGTTAGATGTGGACTGCATGATCGTATTGGGCGGCGACGGCACGGTGCTGCAGGCAGCCAGAGAGACGAAGAAGATCCTTGTCCCCATCATCGGAGTGAATCTGGGAACCGTAGGTTATATGACGGAGATCGAACTGTCTGGATTAGAGGAATCACTGGACCGCCTGATCCGGGATGATTTTAAGAAAGAACGCAGAATGATGTTAAACGGTAAAGTCTGCTGTGCGGATGGAACTGTGTCGGAAGGCTGGGCTTTGAATGACATCGTCATTTCCCGAAGCGGATCCCTGCAGATCATAGAATTCAACATCTATGTCAACGGACAGCTTCTGAATCATTACAAGGCAGATGGAATGATCGTGACTACACCGACAGGATCCACGGGATATAATCTGTCGGCGGGCGGGCCGCTGGTGGAGCCCAAGGCGAAACTGATCACCCTGACACCGATCTGCCCCCACAGCCTGAACCAGAGAAGCATTATCCTGTCCCCGGAAGATGAGATCGTTATAGAGATTCCCGGTGGCAGAGAGGGCAAAAGCCAGACCGTGGAAGCCAATTATGACGGCAGCCACAAAGTGACCATGTGTACCGGAGACCGGATCCGTATTGTGCAGTCGGAGAAGATCACCGAGTTTATTCAGCTGAATCAGGTAAGCTTCCTGGATGTATTGCATCGGAAAATGAGAGATTCCTGACGAATTGTTGTGAGAAAGGCATGAGGTCAAGATGAAGAAAACAAGACATCGCAAGATCGTGGAGATTATAGAAAAAAGAGATGTGGAGACCCAGGAGGAACTGGCGGGCTATCTGAAGGAAGCCGGTTTTGCTGTGACACAGGCTACCGTATCCAGAGATATCAGAGAACTGAAGCTGTCCAAAGTACCCACCGGTGGCGGCAAACAGAAATACGTCATTTTAAAACAGGATGACAGTCATATGGGAGATAAATACATCCGCGTCCTCAGAGACGGTTTTATCTCCATGGACATGGCACAGAATATTCTGGTGATCAAGACCGTATCCGGCATGGCCATGGCAGTGGCGGCGGCACTGGATGCCCTGAAATTCTCCGAAGTGGTGGGATGTATCGCCGGAGATGATACGATCATGGTGGCAGTGCGGACCGTGGAAGATACCCAGATCCTTATGGACAAGATCCATCTGATGATAGAAAGGTAAGACAGGGGGAAATACATGCTTCGTAGTTTACGCGTGAAAAATCTGGCTCTTATCCGGGAGACAGAGGTAGAGTTCGGAGAAGGACTGAATATACTGACCGGTGAGACCGGTGCCGGTAAATCATTACTCATTGGATCAGTGAATCTGGCACTGGGAGGAAAGTTCGAGAAAGACATGCTCAGACGGGGAGAAGAGAACGGTCTGGTGGAACTGGTCTTCGACTGCGAGGAAGAAAGGCTGGCGGAAAAATTAAAGAGCATGGATCTGGAACCTTCGGAAGACGGAACCGTGATCCTGAGCCGAAAACTTTCCTCCGGGAAAAGCATCTGCCGCATCAATGGAGAGACCGTGACGGCAAAGCAGGTGAAGGAACTTTCGGAGCTGCTGATCGATATTCACGGACAACATGAGCACCAGTCTCTGCTAAACAAGAAAAAACATATGGAGATCCTGGATGCCTATGCGGGAGCGGAATTTGCAGAATGCGCAGGGCGGGTGGCTGCACTTTATCATGAGTGTACTGCCCTGGAGAAAAAGATCACAGAGGAAACTCTGGATGATACCTCCAGAAGCAGAGAACAGTCTCTGGCGGAATTTGAACAAAAGGAGATCGCGGATGCTTCCCTGCAGCCCGGAGAAGATGAGGAACTGGAACAGGCGTACCGCAAAATGTCCAACAGCCGAAAAATTGCGGAAAGCCTGGCGGAGAGCTATCAACTCAGTGGCAATGACGCGGAAGACGGTGCCGGGAATTCTTTGAGCAGGGCACTGCGGGCATTGCGTAGTGTGACCATGTATGATCCTGCACTGGAACAGATGGAGGAACAGTTGGCAGAGGTGGAAAGTCTTTTGTCAGATTACAATCATGATGTCTCCGAATATATGTCGGATCTGGAATTTGATGAAGAGGATTTTCGCAGTACAGAGGATCGTCTGAATACCATCAATCACCTCAAGGGAAAATACGGCAACACGATCGAAGAGATCCTGCGGTACAAAGAGGAAAAAGAAGCTTATCTGGAAAAACTGGCGGATTATGATGCCTATATGCAGAAATTGAACGCCGAGTGGGAGGAAAAGCAGGCGTTACTGAAGAAAGCCTGTGAAGAACTGTCTGAGATCCGTAGAAAAAACGCAGCGGTACTGACGCAGAAATTGAAAGATGCGCTGATAGGTCTCAATTTCCTGACGGTGGAATTTGACATCGCAGTCAGACCCGGTCAGGCCATTACAACAAAAGGCTATGATGATGTGGAATTCCTGATTTCCACCAATCCCGGAGAAAGTCTGAAACCTTTGAACCAGGTGGCCAGTGGCGGTGAACTGTCCCGGGTGATGCTGGCGATCAAAACGGTACTGGCAGGGAAAGATGCCATTGATACATTGATCTTTGATGAGATCGATACCGGTATCAGCGGCAGAACCGCATGGAAAGTAGCGGAGCAGCTGAGTATTCTGGCAGGAGCCCATCAGGTCATCTGTATCACTCATCTGCCTCAGATCGCAGCCATGGCGGATGTGCATTTCATTATTGAAAAGAGCAGTACCGATGATATGACCATTACGGACATTCACAAGGTGGCAGAAGAAGAAAGTCTGGCGGAGCTGGCAAGACTGTTAGGCAGTGATGCACTGACGGAAGCGGCGCTTTCCAATGCAAAGGAAATGAAAGAACAGGCAAACGGGTTTAAAGAAGCCAGATAAGGGAAATGCTATAGTGAAAGAAACATTGAAAAAGGATGAAGAAGTATTTCATCCTTTTATTTTGTGCAAATTCAACCAAAATAAAGCACCATATTTGTGAATTAAATTGATTGAATTTGACTGAATGTGAAGATATAATAACATCATAAGAACAAGAAAGATGACAGACAGGAGGGATAGAAATGATTTGTACCGTGACTTTCAATCCGTCACTGGATTACATCGTATCCGTGGATGACTTTCAGCTGGGAATGACGAACAGAACCTCATCAGAGCTGATTCTTCCGGGAGGAAAGGGAATCAATGTCTCTATCGTACTGAAGAATCTGGGACTGGATTCCACAGCCCTGGGATATGCGGCGGGATTCACTGGAGAGGAACTGATCCGGAGATTGAACGAGTTTGGCGTAAATGCTGATTTCATCAAAATCGATCACGGAATGACCAGAATCAATCTGAAGCTGAAAAGTATTGACGGAACAGAGATCAATGGCTGTGGCCCGGATATTGATGCAAAAGCTTTGGAACAGCTGATGGAAAAGATTGACAGACTGGGAGACGGAGATGTCCTGGTATTGGCAGGAAGTATTCCTTATACCATGCCGGATGACATTTATCAGAGAATTCTGGAGAGAATTCAGGGAAGAGGTGTTCTCACCGTAGTGGATGCCACCAGAGACCTGCTGGTAAAGGTATTGCCGTATCATCCTTTTCTGGTAAAACCCAACAACCATGAATTGGGGGATATCTTCGGTGTGAAGCTCTCCACAAGGGAAGAGGTGGTTCCATACGGCAGGAAACTGCAGGAGATGGGAGCACAGAATGTACTGATTTCCATGGCAGGCGAAGGAGCAGTATTGATCGCAGCGGACGGACAGAGCATGGGAGCTCCGGCACCGAAGGGAACACTGGTCAATGGTGTGGGTGCAGGCGATTCCATGGTGGCAGGTTTCCTGACAGGATGGATGGAAAAGAAAGATTATGTACATGCGTTCCATATGGGAATTGCTGCAGGAAGCGCCAGTGCATTTTCCGAGAATCTGGCCACCAGAGGAGAAGTCTTGCAGGTATTACAGCAGGTAGAACAATAACAATGATAAATATAAAAAGAGAGGATGGGTCACAACATGAGAATTACAGATCTTTTGGACAAAAATAGTATTTCCCTAAATGCGGCACCGGCTGACAAAAAGGAAACATTGGATCTGGCAGTGGAACTGATGGCAAAAAGCGGAAAGCTGTCTGATGTGGAGAAGTATCGTGAACAGGTCTATGCAAGAGAGGAAGAGAGTACCACGGGAATCGGAGAGGGAATTGCGATCCCTCACGGAAAATGTGATGCGGTAAAAACCCCCGGACTGGCAGCCATGGTGATCAAAAACGGTGTGGAGTATGAATCTCTGGACGGGGAACCGGTGACCTTACTGTTCCTGATTGCAGCACCGAATACAAAGGATAATGTACATCTGGATGTGCTGAGCAAACTGTCCGTGATGCTGATGGATGAAAATTTTACCACTTCCCTGAGAAACGCAAAAAGCGTAGATGAGTTTTTACAGATCATTGATGCAGCAGATGAAAGTGCCAAGAGCATTGATGACAGATTAAGTGATACCGGTATTACCACCGAGAAGAAGAAAGGCTTTAAGCTGTTGGCAGTGACCTCCTGTCCGACCGGAATCGCTCATACCTATATGGCAGCAGAAGCATTGGAAAAGGCGGCCAGAGCAGCAGACTGTCAGATTAAGATTGAGACCAGAGGCTCCGCAGGCGCAAAAAATGTACTGACTGCAGAAGAGATTGAAGCGGCGGACTGCATCATCGTGGCGGCTGATGCCAAAGTACCCATGGACCGCTTTAACGGCAAGAAAGTCATCAGCTGTCAGGTATCCGACGGTATTGGCAAGGCAGACCAGCTGGTAAAACAGGCAATGAGTGGAAACGTGGAAGTTTTCCACGGGGAAAGCAGTGAAACAACTACAGCCGTAACCGGTAAGGAAAGCGCAGCTCATAAGATCTATACCCAGCTGATGAACGGCGTATCCCATATGCTTCCTTTTGTAGTAGGCGGAGGTATCCTGATCGCAATTGCATTCCTGATCGACGGACTGAACGTTGATATCAATGCACTTCCCGCAGATCAGAGAAGTAACTTTGGTACGATTACTCCCATAGCCGCAATGTTCAAGAATATCGGCGGCGTGGCATTCGGTCTGATGCTTCCGGTACTGGCGGGCTTCATCGGTATGGCAATCGGCGACAGACCGGCGCTGGCGCTTGGCTTTGTAGGCGGTATGCTGGCAGCCAACGGAAAGTCCGGATTCCTGGGTGCACTGGTAGCAGGTTTCCTGGCAGGCTATCTGATCCTGGGACTTCGCAAGATCTGCGATAAGCTTCCCGATGCCATTGAAAAGCTGGCACCGGTACTGATCTACCCGGTAGTGGGTATCCTGATCATGGGACTGGCAATGAACTTCGTGGTAGAACCGATCATGGGCGGTATCAATACCGGATTGAACAATTTCTTAAGTGGAATGGGTGATTCCAGCCGAGTTGTACTGGGGTTGATCTTGGGCGGCATGATGGCGATTGACATGGGTGGTCCTTTCAACAAGGCAGCTTATGTATTCGGAACGGCAGCGATCGCTGCAGGCAATTATGACATCATGGCAGCTGTTATGATCGGAGGTATGACTCCTCCCTGTGCCATTGCACTGGCAACCCTGTTATTCAAGAATAAATTCACCAAGGAAGAGAGAGACGCAGGTCCCACCAACTTCATCATGGGCCTGGCGTTCATCACCGAAGGTGCGATTCCTTTTGCAGCATCCGATCCTCTGCATGTGCTTCCTTCCTGCATCATCGGTTCGGCACTGGCAGGCGCCCTGTCCATGGCATTCCACTGCACACTGATGGCACCTCACGGTGGAATTTTCGTATTCCCTGTAGTAGGTAACGCAGTGATGTATCTGGTGGCACTGGTGGCAGGTACGGTAGTGTCCGCACTGCTGTTGGGTGTATTGAAGAAAAAAGTAACCACATGAGCAAAAGGGAAGCTCTGAAAGAGCGGTTTTGCGAATGTGGGTGCTGAATAGTTACCGTAATATAAAAAATCAGAAAAGGAGATAAGAAAATGAAAGAATTTAAATATGTTATCACAGATCCCGAAGGTATCCATGCTCGCCCAGCAGGAGAACTGGTAAAGGCAACAAAGGAATTCCAGAGTGCCATCACTCTGACCAAGGACGGCAAGACCGGAGACTGCAAGAGAATCTTCGGCATCATGGGTCTGGCTGTTAAGGCCGGCAACGAGATCACCCTGACCTTCGACGGTGAGGATGAGGAAGCAGCTTATGCAGCTGTTACGGAATTTGTGAAAGCAAACCTCTAAGTAATCATAATATTATCGTCAGGAGAGGAGAAAAGTCATGGAAGTCTACCAGGGAAAAAGTGTATTCGGCGGAATTGCCATTGGCAGGATCAGTGTTCATAAGAAGGATGAGCAGCAGGTAAAGCGTGTGAAGATCGAGAATCCCGACCTGGAGATCGCTCGTTACAGACAGGCCAGACAAACCGCCATGGAGCAGCTGCAGAATCTGTACCAGAAAGCCTTGAAAGAAGTGGGAGAAGCCAATGCAGCTATTTTCGAGATTCATCAGATGATGCTGGAGGATGATGATTACAATGAATCCATTGAGAACATCATTCATATGCAGCAGGTGAATGCAGAGTATGCGGTGGCTTCCACCGGAGACAATTTTGCACAGATGTTTGCCTCCATGGAGGATGACTACATGAGAGCCAGATCTGCGGATGTCAAAGACATTTCCGAGCGCGTATTAAGCGTGCTGGGTGGCAGAACGGCAGGCATGGCGGCATCGGAAGAACCCGTGATCATTGTGGCAGACGACCTGGCACCCTCCGAGACGGTACAGTTGAACAAGGATCTGGTATTATCCTTTGTAACGGTACATGGATCCGTGAATTCCCATACGGCGATCCTGGCCCGCACCATGAGCATTCCGGCACTGATCGGCACCGATATCCCTCTGACCGATGCCATAGACGGAAAACTTGGTATCGTGGACGGACGAAACGGCTGCATCTATGTGGATCCCGATGAAGATACTCTGTCGAAAATGCAGCAGCTAAAGCAGGAGGAGCAGGAGAAGAAAGAACTGCTCCAGACCTTAAAGGGACGTGAAAATATCACTATTGACGGTAAGAAGATCATGCTCTATGCTAATATAGGTAACAGCAAAGATCTGGCGGCCGTATTGCAGAACGATGCCGGCGGCATCGGCCTGTTCCGCAGTGAGTTTTTATATCTGGAGAGAGAAACCTTCCCTACCGAGGAAGAACAGTTTCAGATCTACCGCACTGTGGCGGAGACCATGGCGGGAAAGCCTGTGATCATCCGTACACTGGACATCGGTGCAGACAAGAAGTGCGATTACTTCGAAATGGAGCCGGAGGAAAATCCGGCCATGGGATGCCGTGCCATCCGTATCTGTCTGACCAGACCGGAGATCTTCAAGACACAGCTCCGTGCACTGTTCCGCGCCAGCGCATTTGGTAATAGCTCCATTATGTATCCCATGATCATCAGCGTGGAAGAAGTCCACCGGATCAAAGAAATTGTGGCGGAGGTAAAACAGGAACTGACAGAACAGGGTGTGGCTTTCGGAGAACCGAAGCAGGGTATTATGATCGAGACACCGGCTGCTGTCATGATGAGTGCAGAGCTGGCGAAGGAAGTGGATTTCTTCAGTATCGGTACTAACGATCTGACCCAGTACACACTGGCCATCGACAGGCAGAATCCGAAGCTGGATGCATTTTATGATCCGCATCATCCCGCAGTGCTGCGTATGATACAGATGGTCGTGGAAAATGCGCATAAGGCCGGAATCTGGGCTGGCATCTGCGGAGAACTGGGTGCAGATACATCGTTGACCAGACGTTTCCTTGCAATGGGTGTGGATGAATTATCCATGTCTCCCGGAAGTATTCTTCCCGTGCGTAAGATCATACTGGAGACAGATGTGACAAAGGAAAGAGAAAATAACAATTTATGCTGACAGAACAACGTTATGAGATCATTCTGAAATTATTGGAAGAAAAAAACAGCATTACGGTGGCCGAGGTAAAAGATCTGTTAAATACGTCGGAATCCACGGTACGCCGGGACATCACAGCATTGCATAATGCCGGGAAGCTGGTAAAGGTCTTTGGAGGTGCTGTGGCATGTGACCGGACGGTGATAACACATGAACCCACGGTGGAACAGAAGGCAGAAGTCAATGTGGAAGCCAAACAGCTGGTGGCTGCCAAAGCGGCAGCACTGATCCAGCCGGAGGATTTTATCTATCTGGATGCAGGTACGACCACAGCAAGTATGCTTTCTTATCTGACAGAGAAAAGTGCCACCTTTGTGACCAATGCGGTAGCGCATGCCAAGACACTGGCAGCGGCAGGATTCCGCGTGTATCTGGTCGGCGGTGAATTAAAAGGCTCCACGGAGGCTGTGGTAGGCAATCAGGCACTGATGAATTTACAGAGCTATCATTTTACCAAAGGCTTTTTTGGAACCAACGGGATCAGCAGGCAGAGTGGCCTGACCACACCGGATATGAATGAGGCCATGGTGAAAAAGACTGCCATGGGACAATGCAGAGAATGTTTTATTCTGGCAGATCATTCTAAGTTCGGAAATGTCAGCTCTGTGACCTTCGGGGCGTTTCAGAGCGGAACGATTCTGACGGACGACTGCCCAGAGGAATATAAAAGCAGTGGGAATGTGGTCATTTGTGGTTAAACTGGAGAAAACTGTAAACCGCAAATCCCGGTGATCACAGATTAAAAATAGGAATGTGACGTACACTATACCCTATACAGCAATGACAGAAGTTCAGTGGGGGAATGTGTATGAAGCTATGGATTACGGAAACGGAAAAAGTAAAAAGGCAGGCAGGAGAAGATGCAGTCATCATTTTGCAGCTCTGGAAACAGAAGGTGCGCAGACTGCGGATTTACCGGGCCTGCCTTTGTGCTGCCCTTATCCTGGCCGGTATGGGACTCTTTGGCTACAGCTATTATCTGGTGGACAGCAGTATTCCTTCTGTTATTTATATGCGGGCGGAATCGGAGGAATCACTGGCACTGGATATTCCCGCAAAAGGTGAGATTTTAAGTGTCAGTGAACAGGGAACCAGTAATATTCCCCAAGGTGCCGTGACACTGGATCTGAGTCAGCCGGTGACTATGAAGACCGGAATGACGGACAGCCTTGAGATGCAGGTGAAGCTGTTCGGGATCCTGCCTTTTAAGCAGGTGGGGATCCGGGTGATCGAGGATCAGCAGCTGATCCCGGTAGGTGTTCCCATCGGAATCTATGTCAAGACCGAAGGGGTAATGGTCATAGGTACCGGAGAGTTCCGTTCTGTCAACGGGGAGAAGGTGGCTCCGGCGGAACATATTTTGAAAAGCGGCGATTATGTGGTGAAACTGAACGGCACGGAAGTGGCGGACAAGGATGATCTGATCACCCGGATCGAAAACGGTAATGGAGAAGCAGCGATTTTGACGATCCGGCGGGGCGAAGAATATTTTGATGTTAAAATCGATCCGGTACAGGATCAGACGAAGAAATATAAGATTGGTGTCTGGGTCAGGGACAATGCCCAGGGTGTGGGAACCATGACCTACATTGACAGTCAGGGAAATTTCGGAGCACTGGGGCATGGAATCAATGATGTGGACACCAGCAACCTGATGGAAATGAATGACGGAACCCTGTACCAGACGGAGATCATCTCCATTCAGAAGGGAACGGCCGGGCATCCGGGGGAAATGACGGGAATGATCGTCTATTCTGATGACAGGATTCTGGGGGATATTACCGGCAACAGTGTCCGGGGAATCTTCGGCAAGTGCAATGACAAAGCACTGGCAATGGGAACGGAAGAGGCGATGCCCATTGGATTAAAACAGGAGATCCGAAAGGGACCGGCGCAGATTTTGTGTACCGTAGATGGCACCACCAGATACTATGATATCGAGATCACCGACATTCATCTTGATCATGACAACGTGAACCGGGGAATCGAACTGAAAGTCACAGATTCTGACCTGATCGCCCTGACCGGAGGAATCGTCCAGGGAATGAGCGGTGCACCTATCATCCAGAACGGTAAATTCGTAGGGGCCGTCACCCATGTTCTCGTGCAGGACAGTACCAGAGGATATGGGATTTTTATTGAGAATATGCTGGAGCAATAAGGTTGCCGTCCGGCAGTTAACATGGTAAAATAAATTAAATATACATTCAAATGCAAAAATGGATTTGTAATGTGAGGAATAGGGAAAATGCGCTGACGTATGAAGAAGATGCGAAGAAATGTCTGACCGCCGGAAGGAATGCACATCTGGCGGAACCGTTCCAGATGGAGAAAGCGATCGCAGCCATTGCGGAACATTGTAAGAAATAATAATTTTGGACAGATTTTTCAGAGGATAGGGATATAGAGGAGAAAGAAAATGAGTATACAGCAGCTCAGAAATCTGACCACGCTCTGCTATATCGAGCAGGACGGAAAATATCTGATGCTTCACCGGGTGAAGAAGGAAAATGACATTAACAAAGACAAATGGATCGGCGTGGGTGGTCATTTCGAGGCGGACGAAAGCCCGGAGGACTGTGTGCTCCGGGAAGTAAAGGAAGAGACAGGATATACTCTGACGGCCTACCGGTTCCGGGGAATCATCACCTTTTTATACCGGGACGTCTGTGAGTATATGTGCCTGTATACGGCGGATGGATTTACGGGGGAACCGAGGGAGTGTGACGAAGGAGCACTGGAATGGGTGGAGATCAATAAGGTGGAGGAACTGGATCTCTGGGAAGGGGACAAGATCTTTTTCCGGCTGCTTCGTGAGAACCGCCCCTTTTTCTCCTTAAAACTGTCTTACGATGAGAATGGTATCCTTCTGGATGCAGTACTGGACGGTGAGCCGATAGCAACAAAGGAAGGCAGAAAAATGCCGGAGGCGGAAAGTGGGACAATGAATTGAATTTTACGGAATTTGTACGGAACTATCACATACAGTTAAACGAACAGCAGATGCAGGCGGTACAGGCTACGGAAGGTCCGGTACTGCTTCTTGCGGTTCCAGGAAGCGGTAAGACCACCGTACTGGTCAGCAGACTGGGCTATATGATCTATTGCCTGGGAATAACACCGGAGTCGATCCTGACAGTGACCTATACGGTGGCGGCAACGAATGATATGCGCAGGCGGTTTGCGGGGATGTTCGGAGAAGCGGATGCAGAGCGGCTGGAGTTTCGCACCATCAACGGCATCTCCCAGAAGGTACTGCAATATTTTGCCTACCGTACCGGGAAAACGCCTTTTCAGGTGGCAGATAAGGAAGCCTCGGCGGCCGTCAAACAGTCTTTTCTGGAAGTAACGGGGAAATACGCCACGGAAAATGATATCAAAGAGACCCAGCTGGATATCACCTATGCGAAAAATATGCGTCTGACACCGGAGAAAATCCGGGATATGGACACGGATGTGGAGAAATTCCCGGAGATATTCCGTACTTATAATGCGAAACTCAGGCAGATGCAGATGATCGATTACGATGATCAGATGATCTACGCCCTCAGAATTCTGGAACAGTATCCTGAGGTACTTGCACATTTCAGGGAGCAGTATCGGTATTTCTGTGTGGATGAAGCGCAGGATACTTCGAAAATACAGCATGATATGATCGACCTGCTGGCGGCGCAGAGCCGGAATCTGTTTATGGTGGGAGATGAAGACCAGAGTATCTACGGCTTCCGGGCAGCTTACCCGCAGGCACTTGTCTCCTTTGAGGACAGACACCCGGGAGCAGGGATCCTTCTCATGGAGACCAATTACCGCAGCAGGCAGGAGATCGTCCGGGCGGCGGATACTCTGATCCAGAAGAATAAAAACAGACATCCGAAGAAGATGACCGCGGCCAGAGAAGGTGGTGGCTGCGTTACAGAGATCAAGGCAGTATCCAGACAGGGACAGTACAATTATCTGCTGAAAGTAGCCCAGGACTGTGAACAGGAGACGGCAGTATTATACCGGAATAACGAAAGTGCACTTCCCATCATTGATCTGTTGGAACGTAAAGGATTGTCCTGCCGGGTGAAAAATTCGGATATGACCTTCTTTTCCCATCCGGTGGTCAACGATATCTGTGATTTTATTCAGTTGTCTCTGGATCCATGGGATGGGGAGGCATTTCTTCGGATCTATTACAAAATGGGAGCCGGTATCAGCAAAAAGGCGGCCATGGAGGCGGTGGATGCCAATACCAGACGACTGACACTGTTGGATACGGTGGCGGAAATGGATGAGGTATCCGTTTACACCAGAAAACAGTGCAAGGCACTGGCTACCCATCTGGACAATATGCGGTATGAGTCAGCAGGAAAAGCTATCTACCGGATCCTGAATTATATGGGATATCAGGAATTCATGGATACCCACGGGTTGGACAGTGGCAAGGCGGATATATTAAAGGCCCTGGGAGATCAGGAGAACAGCCTGTTTGATTTCCCTGCAAGATTACAGAAGCTGCAGGAGATGATGCGAGAGGGCTACGGGGATCCGAAGAGTAATTTTATCCTGTCCACGATCCATTCCAGCAAGGGACTGGAATACACAAGAGTGTATCTGGCGGATATGCTGGCGGGAGTGATCCCTTCCCAGATTCCGGGGAGGGGCTGTGTACCGGATTCCCCGGAGGCCAATGCCTATGAGGAAGAGAGAAGGCTTTATTATGTGGGAATGACGAGAGCGAAGGAACAGCTGTATGTATTTACCTTTGGACCGAATCTGACCTCTGCTTTTTCAGGAGAAGTGTTTGAGAAAACGAAGCCGTTAAACGCTGTAAGAAAGACCGGTACGGCTGTCGGGATCAGAGGCTCGCTGCTAAAGACACCGGACAAAAAGGTGCAGAAGCTGCCGCCACGGGAAGTGGAGGCCTGCATCGCAGCCTGTGAGTCCGGACGGGAAGTACAGCATCAGAAATACGGAACCGGCAGGATTGCGTCCGTATCGGCTGACGGCATTGCCCAGATTCTGTTTGCAGGCGAAAACAGTACCAGAAAAATATCCCTTCCCATTGCGTTTTCCGGGAAGATACTTACCTTAAAATAATACATACCAGAGAGGGACAGCAATGTATACAATCGTAGTGGCAGATGACGAAGAGGAATTACGCAGAGCAATCATAAGGAAGATCGACTGGGAGAGCATCGGATTTCAAGTCGTGGGGGAAGCGGAGAACGGCATCGAAGCTTTGGAACTGGTGGAGAGGATGGAACCGGATCTGCTGCTTACGGATATCCGGATGCCTTTTGTCTCCGGAATCGAGCTGGCAAGACAGGTCAGAGAGGTACGTCCTACCACACAGATCGCCTTCTTAAGCGGCTTCGATGAATTTTCTTATGCCCAGCAGGCCATCCAGTACAATATCATCAGTTATATGTTGAAACCTATCACTATGGTGGATCTGACGGAAGAACTGAAGAAGATCAAGCTTAAGATCGACGGAATCTTTGCGGAATTTGATGCCAGAAAACATGATAATCCGGATCTGCAACAGTTTTTTCTGCCCCTTTTGCTAGATGATTATGCCAGCTTTGAGGGGCAGGACCGGGAGGAACTTTTACAGGAACAGGCGGTTGGCAACGGCTTTTTGAAGGATCGTAATAATGCCTTTCAGTATGCGGTGCTGGCCATCACGGTGGAGGATACCAACGGGAAGAACCGTACGAGACCGGAACTGGTACATTCCGTGGATATGATACTGCAAAAATATATGAAGCATTATTCTTTTGCCATGGACGGCAGGATCATTGCAGTGCTGGCGGCCACCACGTCGACCTTCGACCGGTATCTGCATATTGCCGTGGGAGAGATGGTACAGAGTACGGAACGCATTCTGAAAATGCATTGTCATATCGGTGTCAGCCGTATCAGAGAACATCTGGGAGAATGCCACGAGGCCTACAGAGGAGCTATGAGTGCATTGGGATATTGCACTCCGGGAGAGAGCGGCATCCATTATATTGCCGATGAAGAGCGGGATAACACCATGGACATGGAGCTGGCGGCGGAATGTGTTACTCAGATGGAGAATCTGATCCGTGGTGGTTCCCGAGAGGAACTGGAAAACTATCTGAAGGATGTATTCGGCAAACTGGAGGTGCAGCAGGATGCTGCCCTGAAATGCAAATTCCTGATCTTCCGGATGTCCTCGGCGCTGATCCGCATTGCCTATACGGTGACAGAAGATTCCGCCCTGCTCCAGCGTTTTGCCATGCTGGAAGGTCCGATACGGGAATCCAGGGATCGTTTCACGGCACTTTGCCTGGAAGTATGGGAACTGGTCAATGCGGGCAAGAAAAAGAGCAGCCAGATCCTGTGTGAAAAGGCCATGCAGATCATCGACAAGGAGTATGGGGATCCGTCCCTGTCTCTGGTGGGCGTCAGCAACAGCATTCATGTGAGCCCCAATTACCTGAGTGCCCTGATCAAAAAAGAGACCGGGTCAAGCTTCGTGGATCTGTTGACGAAAAAGAGGATCGAAACGGCAAGGGAACTGGTACTGGGCAGTTCCATGAAGATGCGGGAGATTGCGGAGCGCTGCGGTTACAGCGATCAGCATTATTTCAGCTACTGCTTTAAAAAGTATTGCGGGGTATCTCCCAATGCCATGCGACAGGAGAAAGAATAAGATATGAAGAAGCAAAAAACGTCCCTTTCTTTTATCATTACGACATTAGTGGTGGGACTGGTTACCCTGTTTTTGTTGTGGTCCACTTTTTACTTTTTTTCTCTTTATGTCGGAAGTATGAAACAGGCGGCACATACCAGCAGTGAACAGGCGGTGACTCAGGCTTCCAATACCATTTCTAACTACATCGGAGATATGCAGGAGATCATGAGTCTGATCGAGAAGGATCTGACAAAGAGCGGCGGAAGTACCGGGCAGACACTGGAGACTCTTTGCAGTGTCCGGTCGGATCTGGTGGCGGTCTATATCTATGATGAGCAGGGGAAGCTGGTGGATTCCCATACGGGAACTCATACTCTGAAGGAACATTATCTGAAGGATCTGTCTTATATCGAACTGGATTCCTACAGCCCCGGGGTACTCTATCTGTCGGAACCCCATGTGGAATCTCTGTTGCAGGACTATTATCCCTGGGTGGTATCGGTCTTACAGGAGATTCCCGGAGCAGACGGACAGAAGCTGCGGGTAGTCATTGATATCCGTTTCTCCAAAATATCGGATTATGTGGACGATGTGGGAATCGGACAGCATGGCTACTGCTTTATCACAGACAGTAACGGAGAGATCATCTATCATCCCCAACAGCAGCTGCTGTATTCGGGTCTTAAGACGGAAGCCACGGAGGGACTGGATCTGAGCCACAACGGTTCCTTTGAGACCGAAGAACTGATCTGTAGTGTCCTGGCGCTGGATAACTGTAACTGGAAGGTGGTGGGTGTCAGCTATATCAGTGAACTGGTGACGGCCAAAGAGATGGAACTGGTGGGAAACATCTGCTTCATGCTGACAATCATTCTGCTGACGACCATGGTGGTCAGTGTTCTGGTATCCAGACTGGTGACCAATCCGGTGCAGCGCCTGATCCGGGCTATGGAAGAGTTCGAAAAGGATGCTGCGGGATATGTTTATCAGCCTGTGGAAGGCACCACGGAGATCGAGGCACTGTCACAGTCCTACGAGCACATGGTAAGAAAGATCCAGAAACTGATGAAGCAGGTACGTCAGGAAGAGATTTCCCTGCGCAAAACGGAGTTAAAGGCTCTGCAGGCCCAGATCAATCCCCACTTCTTATATAATACGTTGGATGCCATCGGGTGGCTCTGCGAGGAAGAAAGGTGTCAGGATGCCGTGGAGATGGTCAATGCTCTGGCGAAACTGTTTCGTATCAGTATCAGCAAGGGGCACGAATTGATCCCCATTGAAAAAGAAGTAGAGCATGCCAGAAGCTATTTAAAGATCCAGAATTTCCGCTATAAGAATCAGTTTTCCTATGAGTTTCAGGTGGAAGAGGACTGTCTGCAATATTACTGTAACAAGATCACCCTGCAGCCCATTATCGAAAATGCCATCTATCACGGACTGGACCGCATGGTGGATGAAGGACGGATTCTGATCCGCATCTACAGCGAAGGGGAAGATGTGGTCTTCCGGGTGGAGGATAACGGTGTCGGTATGTCAGAGGAACAGTGTCGGTCGATCCTTCATAAGGAGCCGGGAGATAATTCTGGCATCGGCATCAAGAACGTCAACGACAGGATTAAGATTTATTTCGGAAAAGAGTACGGTCTTTCCATAGAAAGCGAACTGGATGAAGGCACTACTGTGATCATACGGATGCCGAAGGTGGAAGAAAATGCAGCGGCAGGATGGGAGAAAGTATGAGAAAACAGAAAATGAAAAAAATACTGTCCCTGCTGGCTGCGGGTGTCCTGCTTCTTATGAGCATGAGTGGCTGCGGAAAAGAAGCTGAGACAGGGAAAACCCAGGTGGCTATGATCGTGAAGTCCACGGAGAGCGCCTTTTTTAAAAGTGTCTTTGCGGGTGCCCGGGCGGCGGCTACGGAATACAATCTGAATGTTACGTTTAACGGCCCGGAATCGGAAGAAGATTATGTGACCCAGAATGAGATGGTGCGGCAGGCCATGGAGGACGGAGTGGATGTGATCGTTTTCTCTGCGGTGGATTACAATGCCAATGCGGAGATCATCGGTCAGGCAGCCCAGAGAGGAATTAAGATCGTTGTCATTGACAGTGATGTCAACAGCAGTATGGTAAGCTGCCGCATTGGGACCAATAACCTGCAGGCCGGTGTGAAGGCGGCGGAAGCAGCTCTGGCGGTGGGAGAAGACGAACTGTATATCGGTATCGTGAATTATGATGTGAATTCCGCCAACGGGCAGCAACGGGAACTGGGATTCCGGCAGACGGTGGAGCAGGACCCGAGAGTAAAGGATATTACCACCATCAATGTCCTTTCCACCACGGAGGATGCCAGAGCGGGAGCAAAAGAGATGCTTTTGTCGGATTCCAGGATCAATGTGGTGGTGACCTTTAACGAATGGACCAGCCTCGGTGTGGGCTGGGCCATCCGGGATCTGGACCGGGGAGACAGGACGCAGGTGGTGGCGTTTGACTCCAATGTGGTCTCTGTGGGAATGTTGGAGACCGGGGAGGTGGATGCCCTGATCGTGCAGAACCCCTATGCCATGGGGTATCTGGGAGTGGAGACGGCAGCGAACCTGATCAACGGACAGACCGGCGGCCCCAGCGTGATAGACACAGCCACCACTATTGTGACCAGAGAGAACATGTACGAGCGGGAGAGCCAGAAGATATTGTTCTCTTTTGAAGAGAGAAAGTAACTATTCAGAACCCCACTCGCAAAACCGCTCTTTCAGAGCTATTCTTTTGCTCATGTGGTTACTTCGCCGAATAAGCATTACATAATTCTTACGAATGCAAGCGTTCGACGAAATTATGTAATGCTTTTCGGCTCTGAATAGTTACAAATTATGTACAGAACATGAACAAAATGTGTACAGAATAGTATATTTTTTAACCCCATGCGTAAGATTTTGTATATCTTTTATGTACAAGATGCCATATAATTACCTCATCAAGAGATGAAACACATACATTTTCATCAAAACAAGGAGGTATTTTATATGAAAAAGTTCATGTCACTACTGTTGGTCGGCATTATGATGCTCAGCCTCGTAGCGTGCGGAAAGAGCGGCGGAGGAAAGGGAGAGTTGAATGTAGGAGTATTCTATTACACCTACAGTGATACATACATCTCCAGCGTGCGTACTGCACTGGATAATGCGCTTACCGAAGCAGGCATCAAGTTCCAGAATTATGACGGCAACAGTAACCAGACCACCCAGAACGAGCAGATCGATACCGCTATCGCACAGGGTACCAACCTTCTGATCGTCAACATCGTAACATCCGGTTCCGTAGACGCTTCCCAGGCCATCGTTGACAAGGCAAGCGCAGCAGGAATCCCTGTAATCTTCTTCAACCGTGCGGTAGAATCCGATGAGGATGAAGGTAAGGTATTAGGCAGCTATGACAAGTGTGCATTCGTTGGAACCGATGCTCCCGAAGCAGGTCATATGCAGGGTAAGATGGTTGGTCAGTATGTAGTAGACAACTTCGATGCTATTGATCTGAATGGCGATGGCAAGATCAGCTACGCAATGTTCATGGGTCAGTTAGGTAACGTAGAAGCAATCTATCGTACCCAGTACGGCGTAGAAGATGCAGATGCAGTGATCACCGCAGCAGGCAAGCCCGCTCTGGAGTACTTCGATGCATCCAATACCGATAAGTATCAGGTTGACCAGGACGGTAACTGGTCCGCAACCGCAGCTAACAACTACATGACCACCAACCTGTCTCAGTACAATGAGTCCGCTGGTAACATGATCGAGCTGGTTATCTGCAACAACGACGGTATGGCTGAAGGCGTTATCTCCGCTCTGAATGACAAGGGCTACAACTTAGGCGATGGCAACTGCACCACCATTCCTGTATTCGGTGTTGATGCAACTGATGCAGCCAAGCAGCTGATCGCAGACGGCAAGATGACCGGTACCATCAAGCAGGATGCAGAAGGTATGGCAAACGGTATTGCTTACCTGGCTAAGAACATCCAGGCTGGCAAGGATCTGATGGCAGATACCGACAGCTTCAACATCTCTGAGAAGGTTAGCAACAAGATCTACATCCCTTACGCTACTTACACCGGAGAATGATCTGAATAACAAGTAAATAAAAGAAGCGGCTGCTGCATCTGGCAGCGGCCGCTCTTTATGTATAGGAGGATGCGTATGGGACAGGAAGTATTACTTCAGATGACAGACATATGCAAGGAATTCCCCGGCGTAAAGGCACTGGATCATGTATCCCTTACCGTAAAAAAAGGAACGGTACACGCGCTCATGGGAGAGAACGGCGCCGGTAAATCCACCTTAATGAAGTGTCTGTTCGGCATCTACAGTAAGGATGCAGGCAAGATCGAACTGGAAGGCAAGGAAGTCAATTTCAAAAATTCCAGAGAAGCACTGAATAATGGAGTGGCCATGGTTCACCAGGAACTGAATCAGGCACTGAAGAGAAATGTCATGGATAATATCTGGCTGGGCCGTTATCCCATGACAGCAGGCATTATGGTCAACGAGCACAAGATGCTGGAAGACACCAACAAGATTTTTGAAGAACTGGGGATCGCTGTAGACCCCAAGAGAATCATGAGTACGATGCCGGTATCACAAAGGCAGATGGTAGAGATCGCGAAAGCGGTATCCTACAACAGTAAGATCATTGTATTTGACGAACCTACTTCATCCCTGACGGAAGAAGAAGTGGAGCATCTGTTCAAGATCATCAATATGCTTCGTGACAGAGGATGCGGTATTATCTATATTTCTCACAAGATGGCAGAGATCCTTAGGATCGCAGATGAAGTCACCGTCATGCGTGACGGTACCTGGATCGCAACAGAGCCTGCACAGAACCTGACTACAGACAAGATCATCAAACTGATGGTAGGCCGTGAACTGACCAACCAGTTCCCGCCCAAGACCAACAAGCCCGGTGAAGTGGCATTGGAGGTAGAACACTTAAGCGCGAGATATTCCTTGCTGCAGGATGTATCCTTTAAGGCTCGAAAGGGTGAGATCGTAGGTCTGGCCGGACTGGACGGCAGCGGCAGAACGGAGACACTGGAGAATATCTTCGGTGTGGCCACCAGAAAAGACGGTGTGATCAAACTGGACGGCAAAGAGGTCAGAAACCGCAATGCCAGAGAGTCCATTAAAAACGGTTTTGCACTTCTGACGGAGGAACGTCGTGCCACCGGTATCTTCGGAATCCTGAATATCCGGGAGAACACGGTGATCTCCAGTCTGAAGAAACATAAAAAAGCAGGATTTTATCTGAGCGATAAATCCATGGAGAAGGACACTGCATGGGCCATTGATGCCATGCATATCAAGACACCTTCCCAGAAGACGAAGATCCGGTCACTGTCCGGTGGTAACCAGCAGAAGGTTATCCTCGGCAGATGGCTTCTCACAGAGCCGGAGGTGCTGATGCTGGATGAGCCTACCAGAGGTATCGACGTAGGTGCAAAGTACGAGATCTACCAGCTGATCATCGATCTGGCCAATAAGGGCAAAGTTGTCCTGATGGTATCTTCGGAGATGCCGGAGCTGTTGGGTGTATGTGACAGAATTCTTGTCATGAGCGGCGGTAAGCTGGCAGGAGAAGTAGATGCCAAAAATACGACACAGGAAGAGATCATGTCTCTTGCTGCAAAATATGTATAGGAGGATATGCGTATGAATCCCGGCAAAGCAATTCAGAATAAAATAAACGGCGTAAAGCAAAATTTTGCAGACTACAAGAAGCTGGACAGCAGAGACAAGAAGACCTATTGGAAAGAATTTTTACTTAACAATGCCTTATACATCCTGCTGATCGTAGCAATTATTTACACTTACATCCAGAACTCCAATTTCCTGTCGGCGGCTTCCATTGTCAACATCATCAGCCTGTCCGCGGCGAACCTTCCCATTGCCTGTGGTATTGCAGGATGTATCGTATTGACAGGTACCGACTTGTCCGCAGGACGTGTGGTAGGACTGACCGCATGTATCACGGCATCCCTGATGCAGTCCGTGACTTATGCCACCAAGATGTTCCCGAACCTTCCGGTACTTCCGATCCCTCTGGTGATCCTGATCGTACTGTTGGTCGGCGGTATCGTGGGATGGGTCAACGGTTTCTTCGTAGCGAAATTCCAGTTGCATCCCTTCATCGTAACTCTGGCTACCCAGTTGATCGTATACGGCTTACTGTTAATGTACATCATGATCAACGGCAATAACGGTCAGCCTCTGTCCGGTCTGGATCAGCACTTCAACGATGTGGTAAAGGGAAGCGTGATCTCCTTCAATGCCGGCGGCGCGAGAATCGCCATTCCCAACTATGTATGGCTGGCAGCTTTGATCGTTGTTATCATGTGGTTCATCTGGAACAAGACCACTTTCGGTAAGAACATGTTTGCAGTAGGTTCCAATCCCGAAGCAGCAAAGGTATCCGGTGTTAACGTAATGAGAACCACCATTTTAGTACATACACTGGCAGGTGCCATGTATGGTCTGACCGGTTTCATCGAGTCTTCCCGTATCGGTTCCAACACAGCAAATACCGGATTGAACTACGAGTGTGATGCCATTGCAGCTTGCGTTATCGGCGGTGTCTCTTTCGTAGGTGGTACCGGTAAGATCAGTGGTGTCGTACTTGGTGTATTTCTCTTAAGAATCATCTTCGTAGCACTGAACTTCCTGTCCATCAACATGAACATGCAGTATGTGATCAAAGGACTCATCATTCTGGTTGCCTGCGCAATCGATATGAGAAAGTACCTGGTAAGAAAGTAATGACATAAGACTCCCCCATAGAAAACATCCGTGACTGCTTGCAGGTAAAGGATGTTTTCTACGTGGGGAGTAAAACAATATGAGTATGAAGGACGACAGTCCGGAATACGAATATTGGTTGCAATTTCGAGAGTGCGCAGCACATAGAAATTGCTTATGATAGATTAGGAAAAGGAAAAATTATGAATCAGGAACAAGTGACAACAGAGAATACAGAAGAAAAGGCAGCAGAAGTCACCACGCAGTCGGAAACGACGCAGCAGCCGGAGGAAGCAATCCGTCCGAAAGGAAAATGGTTCGGCCGCGGCATTTACGGAAGCAAGGATGTTCCCATCCGCATTCTGGACGGCCTGATCGGTGTCCTGATCGTGGTGATCGTGGGAATGATTATTTTCTTCGCGGTACGCGGTGGATTCAACATTGTGTACGATACGGACGGCGGAAGTGAAGTGGCAGCCCGGAAGGTACGCTACGGTGAATTCCTTACAGAGCCCGAGACCCCTTATAAGCCCGGCTACACCTTTGACGGGTGGTATACGGAAAAAGAAGGAGAGACAGTGCTGTGGTATTTCCAGTCGGAGAAAGTCACCGGCGATATGACTCTGACCGCTCACTGGGTTCCCGCACAGTTCACCGTGAAATTCGACTATGACGGCGGCACCGGTGCCGACGGTTCCACCGTGGAATCCAAACAGGTGACTTTCGGCGAGACCTACGGTGAACTTCCTACCCCGGTAAAAGAGGGCAGTACCTTCGGCGGATGGGAGTACAGTGGCCAGATTATTACCGCAGACACCGTCGTCCAGATGACCGGGGAGCATGTGTTGACAGCCACCTGGAATTAACTGAAGAGTTAGTGAAATATCCCCGTAGCCCGTATTGGGGCTAAGAACCGCAGACCCGTTTCCACTTCGGACGCAGACCGTAGCGGTACATAAGCGAGGAAAGTACCCTCGCTAAGTACCGACGGCTGCTTAGAGTCTGCTTGTCCTTACCCCAACGCGGGCTACTGTTTTTTCGCAGGCTTTCCAAAACGCAGAATGCCCGCGGCGGATGGAATGTCCTTCCGAAGATGTTTGTCGGGAGGTGGTGATATTTTCTCGAAAAGTGTTGAACATCAGGGTGGAGCGAACAGGACGTTCGCGACAGGCGGACGTTGCCATGGATGGCAACTGGAGCCGTGCCCGTACGGGTTAGAACCGCTACTCACTTTTCGTCAGAAAATTCCCACCGGGAGACCTTACATCGAGGAAGGATGTTCCGTTCGCCGTGGGCATTTGGGATTCTTTGTTAACCCAGTTAAAAACCACCTTCACATACTGCAGGCAGTACACGAAGGTGGTTCTATTTATAAATCTTCTTAAGCTTTCTTATTGATCATGGCACGTTTCCTCATGGTCGGATCCAGGATCTTCTTACGGATACGCAGGTTGGTAGGAGTTACTTCCAACAGTTCGTCGGTATCGATGAAGTCCAGAGCCTGCTCCAGAGACAGGATTTTGGGCGGTGTCAGACGCAGAGCTTCGTCAGCGCTGGAGGAACGGGTGTTGGTCAGCTGCTTCTTCTTGCAGACATTGATCTCGATGTCCTCACTGCGTCCGGTCTGACCGATGACCATACCGGAGTATACCTTTTCACCGGGGCCGATGAAGAGAGTACCACGCTCCTGTGCATTGTACAGACCGTAGGTGATAGCTTCACCGGCTTCAAATGCGATCAGGGAACCCATCTTACGATACTGGATATCTCCCTTGTAAGGGCCGTAGTCGTCGAATACGGTGTTCAGAATACCGTTACCCTTGGTATCGGTCATGAACTCACCGCGGTAACCAATCAATCCTCTCGCGGGGATGGAGAACTCCAGACGGGTGTAAGTGCCGCCGGAAATGGAACCCATGTTACGAAGTTCACCTTTTCTCTGACCAAGCTTCTCAATAACAGCACCGGCAAATTCATTGGGAACATCGATGTAAGCCAGCTCCATAGGTTCTAACTTCTTGCCGTTCTCATCGGTATGATACAGAACCTCAGCCTTACTTACTGCAAACTCAAAGCCTTCACGACGCATATTCTCGATCAGTACGGACAGATGCAGCTCACCACGGCCGGATACCTTGAAACGGTCGGCGGACTCGGTCTCTTCCACACGTAAGGAAACATCGGTATTCAACTCACGGAACAGTCTGTCACGCAGGTGACGGCTAGTAACGAATTTACCTTCCTGACCGGCCAGAGGAGAATCGTTTACCATGAACTGCATGGCAATGGTAGGCTCACTGATCTTCTGGAAAGGAATGGGAACCACATTTTCGGGAGAGCAGAGGGTGTCACCGATGTGGATCTCACTGATGCCGGAGATCGCAACGATGGAACCGATGCCAGCTTCTTTGACTTCTACTTTATTCAGACCGTCGAACTCGTACAGCTTGCTGACCTTGGTCTTGATGATCTTGTCGGGATCGTGGTGGTTACAGATGACCACATCCTGGTTTACACGGATGGTACCGTTGTCTACTTTACCGACACCGATACGTCCTACATATTCATTATAATCAATGGTACTGATCAGTACCTGGGTAGCCGCATCCGGATCTCCTTCGGGAGCGGGGATGTAGTTTAAAATGGTCTCAAACAGAGGTTCCATATCAGTACCCATTTCGTCAGCATCCAGAGAGGCAATACCGGCCTTTGCGGAAGCATATACGAAAGGACAATCCAGCTGAGAATCATCCGCATCCAGCTCTAAGAACAGTTCCAGTACCTCGTCTACGACCTCATCGGGTCTTGCTTCGGGACGGTCGATCTTATTGATACATACGATAACGGGAAGCTTTAATTCCAGTGCTTTACGAAGCACGAATTTGGTCTGGGGCATGGCACCCTCGAAGGCATCCACCACCAGGATAACACCGTTTACCATTTTCAGGACACGCTCTACCTCGCCGCCGAAGTCCGCATGGCCCGGGGTGTCGATGATGTTGATCTTGGTACCCTTATACATAACGGCAGTGTTCTTGGACAGAATGGTGATACCACGCTCACGCTCGATATCGTTGGAGTCCATGACACGCTCAGCAACTTCCTGATTTTCACGGAATACACCGCTTTGTTTTAACAGCTCATCCACCAGAGTGGTTTTACCGTGGTCTACGTGAGCAATGATTGCAACGTTTCTGACATCTTCTCTTTTTTGTCTCATAAAAATCCTTGCCTTTCTAAAAATGCGTGCAACTGATTCAATCTTTTTTCAAACTGTTTCAGTATAGCACTTATCATTTCCGGACGCAAGAAAAAACCGTGGAAAATCAACGCTTTTGGTGGTTTTCTATATGAAAAAGTATGGAAAAGAAATCCCTTTTGTGCGTAATTTGCCCTTTTGTGCGATGAGTTTTAGTACTCAAACGATGGATTTTAGAGTATAAATAGTAGTGCAATACATAAAGATTGTTGTAGAAGAGTCAGAAGATGTAGAAGGGAGAACAAAAATGACAGATAAGGTTATTGAAAACAATCAGGTAACGGTGATGGGGGAAGTGGTAAGCAATTTTTCCTACAGCCATGAGATCTATGGGGAAGGATTCTACATGGTGGACATCAAATGTACGAGACTGAGCGACAGTTTTGACATTATACCGGTGATGGTCTCAGAAAGATTACTGGACGTGACAGCCAGCTATGTCGGAATGCTTTTGTGTGTGAACGGACAGTTTCGTTCCTACAATCGTCATGAGGAGCGCAAGAACAGACTGGTGTTGTCTGTGTTTGCCAGAGAAGTGAAATTTATTGAAGAAATGGAAGAAAGTTCGAAGACGAACCAGATTTATCTGGATGGATATATATGTAAGGAACCGGTGTATCGTAAGACACCGTTGGGAAGAGAAATAGCGGATCTGCTGCTGGCAGTAAACCGTCCGTACGGAAAATCCGATTATATTCCCTGTATCTGTTGGGGACGTAACGCCCGTTATGCGGAGCATTTCAAGGTAGGAGAGCGCTGTGCGATCTGGGGACGGATCCAGAGCCGTGAATATATGAAAAAACTGGATGAAGAGCATGTGGAGAAAAGAGTAGCTTTCGAGGTATCCGTCAGCAAACTGGAACTTCTGGAGGAGGCACAGGTGCAGGAATCCATCGTCTAACGACAAAAGATTGCAAAAAGTGACAATATATGGTATAAAAGAATGCATAGATATTAGTAACTGTGTACAGCTAGGGAGCGTCAGATACGCAGATAGACCATGAGGTGTGGAATGGCAGAAGGATGCATCTATATTTATACCGGCGATGGCAGAGGCAAATCACCGGCAGCGATTGGAAGAGCGGTACAGGCAGCGGTAGAAGGCAAGAGGGTCGTTATTATTCAGTTCCTGAAGGGAAAGGGACTGGGGGATTCCGATTTTTTACGCAGAATGGAGCCGGAGATCAAGCTGTTCCGTTTCGAGAAATCGGACGGTAATTTCGTGGAATTACCGGAGGAAAAGAAGCAGGAGGAGATCCAGAACATCCGTAACGGGATCGGCTTTGCCAAGAAAGTACTGACGACTGGAGAATGCGATCTGCTGATCCTGGACGAAGTGCTGGGACTGGTGGAGAAGGATATTATTACGGAAGATGACCTGAAGGCATTACTGGAATGCAGGGGAGATACGGATGTGATTCTGACGGGAATCACCCTGAACGATGAGATCTGTGTTCTGGCGGATGAAGTGTCCAAGATTGAAACGGTAAAATTCAAGGTCTGGGATTGACAGTCACATGGGTTGATGCTATCATAAAACTATATTTAAGAAGATAGAGGTTGCGTTTTTCAAGAGTATTTTTTCGGAGGTAACAGGTACCGATGAGGGAAGAAGAAAGGGGAACACGCCGAAAGATAAGGTATCCTGTATATGTTATCTTGGGCATACGTTTAAGAAGCGTATGACTGTCATCTCGTGAGCAGATGGGGCGCTATCAAATAAGCTTGGATAATCAGCGCCGGCGCCATTGTGCGCTGGCGTTTTGCAAATGGAGGAAGCATATGGCTATTTTTAAAGGAGCAGGCGTGGCAATCGTCACACCCATGAACGAGGACGGATCTGTCAATTATGAGAAATTCGGTGAACTGATCGAATTCCAGATCGCAAACGGCACAGATGCTATTATCGTATGCGGTACCACAGGTGAGTCATCTACCCTGACCCATGAGGAGCATCTGGATACTATCAAATACTGTGTGGACAAAGTTGCAAAGAGAATCCCCGTAGTGGCAGGTACCGGTTCCAATTGTACCGAGACTGCAGTATATCTGTCTCAGGAAGCGGAGAAATACGGCGTGGACGGCATTCTGCTGGTAAGTCCCTACTATAATAAAGCAACCCAGAAGGGACTGTATCGTCATTTCAAGACCGTTGCGGATTCTGTGAAGGTTCCCGCTATTCTGTATAACGTACCCAGCCGTACCGGCTGCAATATTCTGCCGGAGACCGTAGTGAAGCTGTGTAAGGACGTGGAGAACATCGTAGGTGTCAAGGAAGCCAGCGGCAACATCAGCCAGATCGCTCACCTGGCAGCCATCGGACAGGGCGTTGTGGATATTTATTCCGGTAATGACGACCAGATCGTACCCATTCTGGCCCTGGGCGGAGTCGGAGTTATCTCCGTACTTTCCAATGTAGCACCTACACAGACCCACGAGATCTGCCAGAAGTTCTTTGACGGAGATGTGGCAGGCAGCCGTCAGATGCAGTTAGATGCCATGGATCTGTGTAACGCACTGTTCTGTGAAGTGAACCCGATCCCTGTGAAGACCGCACTGAACATGATGGGAATGGGAGCCGGTGCGTTCCGTATGCCTCTGTGTGAAATGGAAGAGGCCAATGCCAAGAGGCTTGAAAAAGCCCTGAAGGATTATGGTGTCCTGTAGGCTGGAAAATAGAGAGCAAGAGTGGAAGAATCCCGCCTGTGAAATTTTTATCATGGGCGGGATCTTTTTTCAAAAAGTAACGATTCATAGTGCGCTTTTGCAAATGAATATGAGGGCTGCTGGATCGTTATTACAAAAATCATGATAGATGGGAGAAAAGAAAAATGGTAAAAATAATCATGCATGGATGTAACGGTAAAATGGGACAGGTGATCAGCGGACTGATCGCAGCGGACCCCGATATGGAACTGGTGGCGGGAATCGATGCCAGAGACGATGGACACAATCCCTACCCTGTATTCACAGATATTACCAAATGTGATGTGGCTGCAGATGCAATCATTGATTTCTCCGCAGCCGTGGCAGTAGACAAACTGTTGGATTACTGCGTGGAGAAAAATCTTCCCTGCGTGCTGTGCACCACTGGTCTGTCCGAGGCACAGCTGGCGAAAGTAGACGAAGCAGCGAAAAAGGTGGCCATCTTAAAATCCGCCAATATGTCCTTAGGTATCAACCTGATGTTAAAGCTTTTGAAAGAAGCTGCCGGAGTGCTGGCCAACGCAGGCTTCGATATGGAGATTGTGGAGAAGCACCACAATCTGAAGGTAGACGCTCCCAGCGGCACCGCACTGGCACTGGCAGATTCCATCAACGAGGAATTTAACGGTGAGTATGAATATGTCTATGACCGCAGCAACCGCAGAGAGCAGAGACCGAAGAAAGAAATTGGCATCAGCTCTGTCAGAGGCGGCACCATCGTCGGTGACCATGATGTGATCTTCGCCGGGGCAGACGAAGTGGTAACCTTCTCCCACACCGCCTACTCCAAAGCTGTCTTCGGTAAAGGCGCCGTACAGGCAGCCAAGTTCCTGGCAGGCAAGCCCGCCGGCATGTACAACATGTCTGATGTTATCAATGCAGCGATGTAATTACCTGGTAAAGTCATGAACTGACGAAGTGGATGGATGCCTTGACGATGATGTTTGTCGCAGAGTGTTGACATTTTCTTGAAAAGTGTTGAAGAACAGGGTGGAGCAAACACGATGTTTGCGACAGCCGATCCGCACTACGGATGGTGCGTGTAGGCGTGTCCGTGTTAAGTAGAACAAATGAATCACTTTTCCTAAAAAATTCACACTCGGAGACCTTACATCGAGGCATGGTATCCGTACGCTTCGTGAAGTAACATAGAAAGGTGAATTTCATGAACGAAATGGAACAGAAGGTTCTAAAGACCCTCTCACACCAATACAAAAATATAGCGGCGGCCTCCACAGAGATCATCAACCTCCAGTCCATCCTGAACCTCCCAAAAGGTACGGAACATTTCCTGACGGATATCCACGGAGAATACGAACAGTTCAACCATGTCCTGAAAAACGGTTCCGGTTCCGTACGCCGCAAGATCGACGAGGAATTCGGCAACACCATCAGCAACAAGGACAAAAAAAGCCTGGCAACCCTGATCTATTATCCAGAGAGCAAACTGGAGATTGTGGAAAGAGAAGAGGATAATCTGGAGGACTGGTACAAAATATCCCTTCATCGTCTGGTACAGGTCATCAAACGTGTCTCTTCCAAATACACCCGCTCCAAAGTCAGAAAGGCATTGCCGAAGGATTTCGCCTATGTCATCGAAGAACTGATCACGGAGAAGGAAGAAATCCAGGACAAAGAGGCATACTATAATGAGATCATCCATACTATCATCCGCATCGGCAGAGCGCCGCAGTTTATTATTGCGTTAAGCCACCTGATCCAGCGGCTGGTCATCGATCATCTGCATATCGTCGGTGATATTTACGACAGAGGTCCCGGCCCTCATATTATTATGGATACTTTGTGCGAATACCATTCCGTGGATGTCCAGTGGGGCAACCATGACATGGTGTGGATGGGCGCGGCGGCCGGAAGTCTGGCCTGTATCGCCAATGTGGTCAGAATGTCTGCCAGATACGGTAATCTCGCCACTCTGGAGGATGGCTACGGCATCAACCTGCTGCCTCTGGCTACATTTGCACTGGAAACTTATGAGAATACCAACTGCGATGTCTTTACCATCAAGTTCAATACCGATTACAATACCAAGGATCTCGGGCTGGACACCAAGATGCATAAAGCAATTGCTATCTTGCAGTTCAAGCTGGAAGGACAGCTGATCATGAGACACCCGGAGTTCCATATGGAAGACCGGATGCTGTTGCATCGGATCGATTTCGAGAAAAAGACGATCTGCGTGGACGGCAAAGAATATCCCATGAAAGACGTGGATTTCCCTACGGTGGATCCTGTACATCCTTACGAACTCACGGAGGAAGAGAGCAAGGTCATGCTGCGCCTGCAGCAGGTGTTCATGCGCTGTGAGAAACTGCAGCGCCATGTAAAATTTCTGTTTTCCAAGGGCGGCATGTACAAGATTTACAACGGCAATCTGTTGTATCACGGCTGTGTCCCCTTGAATCCGGACGGCAGTTTCATGCAGGTGGAGATCTGCGGAAAAGAGTATTGCGGAAAAGCACTGTACGACATTCTGGAATATTACGCCAGAAGAGGTTATTATGCCAAGGAAGCCAAAGAGCGCGCTCTGGGACAGGATATGATCTGGTACATCTGGGCAGGCCCCGGTTCCCCGGTGTTCGGCAAGGCAAAAATGGCTACCTTTGAGCGGTATTTCCTGAAGGATAAGGAGACTCATATAGAAGAGAAAAACAGTTACTATAAGCTGTTGGAAAATGAGGAAGTCATCGGCAGAATCTTAGAGGAATTCGGTCTGGACAAGGCCGATGCCCATATCGTCAATGGTCACGTGCCCGTGGAACAGATCCATGGGGAATCACCCATCAAATGCGGCGGTAAGCTGCTGATCATCGACGGTGGCTTTTCCAAAGCATATCAGAAAAAGACGGGAATTGCGGGATATACGCTGGTATGTAATTCCAGAGGAATGCGTCTGGTAGCCCATGAACCTTTTGAATCTACGGAAGCGGCGATCATCAAGGAATCGGATATTTTCTCGGATTCCGTGGTGGTGGAGAATTTCCCCCGCAGAAAACTGGTGGCCGATACCGATACCGGCAAGGAGATCCAGGAGAATATCTTCTATCTGGAAGAACTCCTGGAGGCTTACCGGGAAGGTACGATCATGGAAGAGGTATAACTTATCTCTGGCCGGCTCCGGTGGTGGCAGTGGTAGAATCGTTGTTACCTGCAGTATCATTACCGTTGCCTACCAGGTCGTTGGTGATATCGGAGACACCGTTTGCGGCATCGTCCACGATATTGCCTACGGTATCACCGGCTTCTCCGATGGCATTGCCTGCATTGTCCAGCATGGAATCATTTTCTCCTACGGTGTTACCGTTGCCGTTCATGTCACCCATAGTGCTGTCGGTAGCGGCAGTTCCGGTCTCTGTGGTCTGCGCCTCTGTGCTCCCCTGAGCAGCAGGAGAGGTGGACGGAGAAGGAGAGGCAGCCATGCTGCCGGAGTTATTGTTGTTCTTGTTGGTGCCACAGGCGGTCGCCATACACAGGTAGACTGTGATGATGCCCAGAACCAGTAATTTTTTCCCGATGTGGGATGTTACGTTATTTGTCTTATTTTTCATAATGTCCTCCATTTCAAGATGCCCGTCAGGGATATTCAGTCCGAACCAAAGATGGTCGGCTTGAGGGTAGTATGTGCGGATTTTAGAAAATAATTCAAAAAAATAAAAATCATTTGGAAGAAAACGAGGAAAAAGATGGAATTTCGCCCCTGTATTGATATTCATAACGGAAAAGTAAAACAGATTGTCGGTGGAAGCTTAAAAGATCTTGGTGATCGGGCGCAGGAGAACTTTGTCTCAGAACAGGACGCTGCCTTTTATGCAAAACTGTATCAGAAAAACAGTTTAAAAGGCGGACATATTATTTTATTGAATGCCTCGGACAGCCCTTATTATGAGGCAACGAAGGAACAGGCATTGTCGGCCCTGCGTGTATATCCGGGAGGATTGCAGGTCGGAGGAGGCATCACGGCGGAGAATGCGGCAGAGTATCTGGCAGCAGGGGCCTCCCATGTGATCGTGACGTCCTATGTGTTCAGGGAGGGACGGATCGACTATGACAGACTGGACAAACTGGTCCAGTCCATCGGAAAAGAGCACCTTGTGCTGGATGTAAGCTGCAAGCGTGCGGGAGAGCAGTATCTGGTAGTGACTGACCGTTGGCAGAAGCTGACAGAAGAAGCAGTGGATGAGGCACTACTTAAAAAATTATCTGCCTATTGTGATGAATTCCTGATCCATGCCGTGGATGTGGAAGGCAAGGCCCGGGGAATTGAACAGGAACTGGTAAAGTTTATTGGAAATTATACCGGAAATCCAATCACCTATGCGGGTGGTGTTCACTCCATGGAAGATCTGTATTTGTTAAAAAAACTGGGGCAGAACCGGATGAATGTGACCATCGGGAGTGCACTGGATCTCTTCGGCGGCAGCATGAAATGGGAAGATGTACTGACAGTGTGCAGAGAAAAATAGAAAGATCCGCAGGAACCATCATGTGATAGCGCCTGCGGATCTTATTTTTCGTTTATGATTAAAGTTTGGTTACGTTAACAGCCTGAGGTCCCTTTTCTCCATCTACGATATCAAAAGAAACGGCTGCGCCCTCTTCCAGGGTCTTGTAACCGTCCATGTTCAGACCGCTGTAGTGTACGAATACATCCTTGCCGGATTCATCGGAGATGAAACCATAACCCTTCTGATTGTTGAACCACTTAACTGTACCTTTGTTCATAATAGATACCTCCACAAATTCTTTGCTGTCATTTACTTTTTGCAATGTATACAACATTGTCTCAGCAAGTGCATCATAGCACAGCAGGTAGTAAAAGTAAATAGACGATTCTGTAAAATTGCACAAAAATTTATAGGCAATTCCCTTTTAAATACGAATAAATGAAGAAAATCTTGGGAAAATATTACAAAAATGTTAAGAAATGATTGCTGTAAGAGCTTTCCTGTGGTAAAATGGGTTGATATTTAGCGGAGGTGACTCTATGAAAAGACGTAAACATAAGCGAAGATTGAACCATGTGCTGATTCTTACGTCAGACGCAGCAGATGCCAATGTAAAGCAGTTCCGTGTACGTGCATGGATCGTGGAAGTCGTGGTACTTCTGTTGTGTGTATTGATCGGCGGAGTGATCGGCTATTTTATCTACGAGGGACAGCTCTGGGAGAACGCCAGCAGACGGAGCCATGAACAGGTTATGGCACTGGAGGAAGAGAACAAGACACTGAGCGAGCAGAACAGTAAGCTGGAAGCGCAGGTGACGGAACAGGCGGAAGAGATACAGATCTTAAGCGACACCGTAAGCCAGAAGGTACAGAGTGAGAGCGAATTATCAGCAACTCTGGAAAAGCAGAGCCTTCCTACGGAATTCCCTCTGACGGGTTCTGCATCCATGGAGGAAGTAAGTGAGGGCGATCCCATGTGCATATTCCATGCATCGGTGGGAACTACGGTTGTGGCGGCAGCCAGCGGTACGGTCATTGCCATAAATGATGACGAGATCTACGGACACAGCGTGTGGGTGGATCATGGCAACGGTTATGTCACCATCTATCGGAATAAAGGAGATACCACAGTGAATGTGGGGGATTCCGTAGTACAGGGAACTACCTTGTTTGTCATTGGCGAAGATAACGCGGATCTGGGATACCAGATGCAGAAAGACGGAAGCTATATTAATCCTATGGATATGCTGGCAATCAGTGGTTGATTGCGGAAAGGTTTGGAAGATACATGTTAGGAAAAAAGAATGCAGATACAAAAATGAGCACACTGATCGGTGCCGGAGCGGAGTTGACCGGAGATTTTACATTGGACGGTTCCGCAAGAATTGACGGTAAGATTGGTGGTAACGTGACGGTGACAGGCAACCTGATCCTGGGAGCCGGAAGCATAGTCACAGGAGATGTACAGGCTGCATCTGTTCTGATCGGCGGGGAAGTGACCGGAAATATCACTGCACCGGAGAAAGCGGAACTGACAGCTTCGGCCAAAGTGCTGGGGGACATTGCCACAAAGGTGATCGTTATTGATGAACATGCCGTATTCCAGGGAAAAATCGATATGAACCAGACAGTTCCTGACAGAAAAGGTAAAGCCAGAACGGCCAAAGCGGTCCGGGCAGGACGCAAGAGTGCCAAGGCAGCCATCGCAGAAGCTCTGAAGGAAGTGGAAGAGGAAGAAAAGAGAGAAAATCAGGAGACTTCACAGACAGCAGAGACGGTGGAGAAGACAGAAGCTCCAGCTGCGGAAACAACAGCAGCCAATACAAGCGAAGCATAAGAAGAATAAAAGATAAAATAAAAACAGGAGCGCCGTTTTTGAGTGCTCCTGTTTTTATTCATTAAGTTAAGAATTCTGTTCCGTTTCCTTTTTCTCCATACGTCCAAAGACCAGCTCGTAACCGTCGTTGCCGTAATTCAGAGAACGGTTTACGCGGCTGATGGTGGCGGTGGAAGCTCCGGTCTTCTCGGCAATCTCCAGATATGTCTTGCCGTCCTTCAGCATGGCAGCCACTTCGAACCGTTGGGACAGAGACAACAGTTCGTTGACAGTACACAGATCTTCGAAGAAACTGTAGCATTCCTCACGGGACTGCAGACACAACACCGCATCAAAAAGGGAATCTACAGCGTCCGTTTTGATTTTTTTATTCATTATCGACACACCTTTCCATAGTTGTAATCAATACAACGCAACTATTAGTATTTTAGCATACTAAAGTTGTAAAGTAAAGGAGTGAAACAAAATAGTTATAAAATCTTCATAAATTCAGAGAACAGAGAGAAGGTGCAACTGTTGACATGTAGTTTTGAATACTATATAATGAATGCAAAAGAAAACAAGCGCTCGCAGAGCGAGCATTTGTTTTCTTGCATTCATTAACGAGAGAACCGTCTGCGAAGCAGACAGTGGAGTGCGAAGCACGGGTTCTCGAGTTAATGTAACCCGGGAACTGCATCGCGAAGCAGACAGTGGAGTGCGAAGCACGGGTTCTCGAGTTAATATTTTTGGAAACTACCTCACGGAAAGGACAGCAGGAACATTATGGCAGCAACAACAGAAGAATTACTTCAGATGATCTTACAGAGTCTGGAGAAAGTAGAATATATCAAGTCGGAAGACATTCCGAATATTGATCTGTATATGGATCAGGTACTGACCTTTATGGATCGTAAGCTGCGTTCCGCAGTGCGGCCCCAGACCGAAGACCGCATCCTGACCAAGACCATGATCAATAATTATGCGAAGAATGATCTGCTGCCGCCGCCGGTGAAGAAGAAATATTCCAAAGAGCATGTGCTGCTTCTTATTTTTATCTACTATTATAAAGGGATCATTCCCATGAATGAGATCCAGACGCTGCTTAAGCCCCTTACTGACCGCTATTTTCAGAACGGACAGGTCTTTGACCTGGAGAGCGTCTACAAGGAAGTGGTGGTGCTGGAGAAGGAACAGCTGGAGGATCTGAAAAAGGATGTTGTGGAGAAATTCCGCAGAGCAGAGGATTCCTTTACCGAAGTGACCGGAGAAGAGCAGGAGTTTTTACAGAAATTTGCCCTGATCTGCCTGTTGAGCTTTGATGTCTATATGAAGAAGATGATTGTGGAACAGCTGGTAGCGGATCTGGCAGATACGATGAAAGCACAGGAACCGGAGAAGGAAGCTCATAAGAAAAAGAATTAGACCGTTTTGGAAAGTAAAAGGACAATAGAATGAAAGCAATCATGGATCTTCATACGCATACTCTGGCAGCAGGGCATGCGTATAGTACCTTATTGGAGAATATAGATGCTGCATTGGCAATGGGCTTACAGTACCTGGGAATGAGTGAGCACGGACCGACTTCCCCGGGAGGCCCGCATAATTTCTTTTTCAGTAATTATAAAGTGATTCCCAGAATATATGACAGAGAAGAGAACACCGGCCGGGTAATACCGAAGCCAGATGGAAGTCTGCGCCTGCTATGCGGCGTAGAAGCAAATATCTGCAGTACAAACGGTGAACTGGATCTGGAAGAGCGCTATCTGCAGAAAATGGATTATGCCCTTGCCAGCATTCATCCCTTTGCCTTTACTGCGGGAAGCCGCAAGGAGAATACACTGGCATCTGTCAGAGCTTTTCAGAATCCTTATGTGAAAATACTTGGGCATCCCGATGACGGTAGATTTCCGTTGGATTATGACGAACTGGTGCGAGAGGCCAGACAGGCACAGGCGGTGTTGGAAGTGAACAATTCATCCCTGAATCCCCAGTCGGCCAGACAAGGAGGCAGAGAAAATATTACAGAGCTGTTAAAGACTTGCATGAAGTATGATCAGCCTGTTATAATGGGAACGGACAGCCATATGTGCTTTGCCATCGGAGCATTTGATGATGCAGAGCAGCTGATGCGGGAACTGGAATTTCCGAAGGAACTGGTGTTGAACTATGATCCGGAGAACATCCGTAAACTGATCAACATAACATTATAGCTGATCCTGGCCGGCAAGACCGGACAAGAATTTAAGCCGCAGACGGCAGGCCCCGTAAGAGGGCAGATAGGAGAACAAATGAAAGACGCAAATTGTGGATATTGTATGAGAGGAGAACTGTTAGACAAGTTCGGTATTTTTATCTGTGACCTGAAGGTAAGCAGCCTGATCCTGTTCAAGGAGCAGAGCCATCCCGGCAGATGTATCGTGGCATATAAGGACCATGTCAGCGAGATCGTGGACATCAGCGAGGAAGAGAGAAGATTATTCTTCGAGGATGTGGCTCATGCAGCCAAAGCTATTCATGCAGCATTCCATCCCGATAAATTAAACTACGGCGCTTACGGTGACACCGGCTGCCATCTGCATATGCACCTGTGCCCGAAGTACAAGGACGGCTTCGAGTGGGGCGGAACCTTCGAGATGAACCCCGGCAAGACTCTGCTGACCGATGCGGAGTATCAGGAGATGATCGATAAGATCAAGGCAAATCTGTAATTATATGGAACGTTTTCCCTGAGGTTACATAGAATAAATATGTAATCTCAGGGAGGATGAATGATTATGAAAAGAAGGAAAGTAACGGTAGCAGTATTGTCTGTAGTGCTTGCAGCGGCTGCACTTACGGGCTGCGGCAGCGCACAGCAGACGAACGGACCAAAGAAGACCAGAGTGGTGCTCAATGAGGTAGCCCACTCTGTTTTTTATGCACCGATGTATGTGGCAATCGAAGAAGGATATTTTGAAGATGCCGGGATCGATCTGGAGCTGGTGACGGGATTTGGCGCGGATAAGACCATGACGGCAGTACTGACCAGTGAGGCGGACATCGGCTTTATGGGCAGCGAGAGCACCATTTACACCTATGCTGGCGGAACGGAAGATTATGTGGTGAATTTTGCCCAGCTGACCCAGCGGGCTGGCAATTTCCTGGTGGCGAGAGAACCCATCGATGATTTTTCGTGGGATATGTTAAAAGGTACTACCGTCTTGGGCGGTAGAGCGGGCGGTATGCCGGAGATGGTATTTGAATATATTCTGGAGAAAAATAATATGGATCCGACAACGGATCTGTCCATCGACCAGAGCATTGACTTCGGTTCCACGGCAGCAGCTTTTTCCGGCGGACAGGGAGACTTTACTATTGAGTTCGAGCCGCATGCTACACTGTTGGAGCAGAAGGGTGACGGTTATGTGGTGGCCTCTCTGGGGGAGGAGTCCGGTTATGTTCCTTATACCTCTTTTTCAGCAAAGAAGAGTTACCTGGAAAAGAATCCGGAGATTATCCAGGCATTTACCGATGCTCTGCAAAAGGGTATGGATTATGTACAGGAGCATAGTGCGGAGGAAATTGCCAAGTGTATTGCACCCCAGTTTGCCGAGACCGAAAGTGACACATTGACAGCTATTGTTGCCAGATATCAGGAACAGGATACCTGGAAAGAGGATCTGATCTTCCATAAAGATGCCTTTGACCTGTTGCAGAATATTCTGGAGGACTCGGATGTACTGAAAGAGAGAGTACCTTACGAGGCACTGGTAACTACGGAATTCGCAGAGAAAGCAACGGCAAGATAAGCAGAATAAAATAGGATAAAAGGGGGAGGATCAGACGTCCTCCTCCTTGATGTGTATATTTTTGATGGCCCAGAGCTTCAGAGCTTTGGCATTGGTGCTGATCTTCTCCAGGGAATCCAGAATATCCTGGAAGGCCGGGCGCTCATCTTCGGAGATGATGCCGTCCTCGGAGATGGCAATCAGGGAAGCCCGCAGGGTGTCGATATCTTTTAAGGAACCCAGTACCTTCAATGCCAGCCGGTCAAAGTCCACAATGTCGACTTCCGATACACTGCTGCGGCCCAGAGGACATTCCCTGGCACAGAAGGAATTGTTCAGCTCCGGTGTATTGTAGGCCTTGGCCATGGCCTTGACTTCCTCGGGATAGGGAACAATGGTGTCCAGTTCGATCCTGGCCAGTCTGGTACGGTCGATGCCCACCAGTTCGGCGGCTTTTTCCCGGCTGCTGAAGTCCGCATTCGTCTCAGCGGCTTCGCAACGTGCGAGATAGTACATATTATCAGCGGCTTTTGTAGCTTTTTTACCCATTTTTCTTTCAACCCTTTTATATTATAGTTTAATCAAACATCTCTAGTATCACAGTTTAGTAGAAAAACGGCACATTGTAAAGGAAAAAAGACGATATTTTACGAAAAGCAGTTGAGGGAATGTGTAAAATTTGCTAAAATATAAGAGATGTGAAAAAGAACAGATTTTTCATATAAAAACGGAGGTGCGGTAATGGGTTTAATCAGAGCAGCGAAAGATGCAGTCAGCAGCATGATGGCTGACCAGTGGAGAGAGTATTTCTATTGTGATTCCCTTTCCAATGATGTGCTGGTAGTAAAAGGACAGCAGCGTGTAACCAATGGACGTAACAGTAACACCAAGGGTGTGGAGAACATTATCTCCAACGGCTCTATCGTGGCAGTCAACGAAGGACAGTGTATGATCATCGTGGATCAGGGCGGAATTGTAGAGTTCTGTGCCGATGCAGGTGAATTCGTATATGATTCTTCCACCGAGCCCAGCCTGTTCTACGGAAATCTTGGTGAGAGCGTTAAGAATACATTTTCCAATATCGGGAAGCGTTTTACCTTCGGAGGTAATGCGGCAAAGGATCAGAGAATCTACTTTTTTAATATTAAGGAGATCATGAACAATCTCTTTGGTACTGCAAGCCCCATTCCTTTCCGTGTGATCGATCAGAATATCGGACTGGATCTGGATACTTCTTTACGTTGTAACGGTGAATATTCCTTCCATCTGGTAGATCCTCTGTTATTCTACAAGAATGTATGTGGTAACGTAACAGAGTCCTACACCAGAAGTGAACTGGTAGCGAAGATGAAGGCAGAACTGTTGACTGCATTGCAGCCCTCACTGGCCAAGATCTCCGCAAAAGGCGTCCGTCCCAGTGAGATTCCCGCACACACTGAGGAACTGACGGAGGCTTTAAAAGATGAACTTTCCGATCTGTGGACCAAGCTTCGCGGTATCGAGATCGTTACTATCAATATCAACTCTGCAAAGATTCCCGATGAGGATGCGAAGACTATTGCTGATCTGCAGAGAACCGCAGTACTGCGCAATACCGGAATGGCTGCGGCTACCATGACTGCTGCACAGGCCGAAGCTATGAAGATGGCAGCATCTAATACTTCTACAGGACCTATGATGGCATTTGCCGGTATGAACATGGCGAATATGGTAGGTGGTATTAATGCCGGCCAACTGTACCAGATGGATGCACAGCAGAATGGTATGGGTATGCAGCAGGCACAGGCAGCACCTGTGCAGGGGCAGGCTCCTAAGATGCAGGCACCGGTACTAGGCTGGACCTGTAGCTGCGGTGCTGCGGATAATCGGGGCAAATTCTGTTCCGAGTGTGGCGCACCTAAACCCTCCGATGCAGGTTGGACCTGCAGCTGTGGTGCAGTAAACCAGGGCAAGTTCTGTTCCGAATGCGGAGCAAAGAAGCCGGACGGCGCACCAATCTATAAATGCGACAAGTGTGGCTGGGAGCCGGAAGATCCTGCACATCCTCCCAAGTTCTGCCCGGAGTGCGGTGATCCTTTTGACGAGAACGACAGAGTATAATACATACTCAGCAGAATATTTCTACAAAACAGCAGTACAGCGGATGCCTTTTGGCATCTGCTGTACTTTGCTGTAACAGTGCGGCTTTGCGAATGGCGCACTGAACTGTTAAAAGTTCAGCTATGTGGTGCAACTTTGGCACCTGCGTTCCTGAACTTATGCTATACAAACATTACAACAGAATGAAAAACAGAGAGAAACATAAATGAGCGGAAATCTGATTGCAATTATCGTCATATTGGTATTACTTCTGGTGCTTGCAGGAATCATTTATTATGCTTATTGCAACATCAGGAAAAAACTGCGGGATACCTCCCGGATGTTATTCGGAACGGACTCCATGATCGAGGGAATGAAACAGAGAGAAAAGGAAGTGGAAATGACACCGAAGTCGGTCTCTTCCGCAACCAACCTGTACATGCCGTCCATTATGCGGGATTTCCCGGAATTTCATTATGATGAGATGAAGAGCAGAGCGGAGAATGTGCTGACCTCCTATCTGCAGAGTATTACGAAACAGAATCCGGCCCTGTTGTCGGAGGGAACCAGAGAATTGAAAGAACAGCTCAGACTGCGGCTGGAAATGCTACAGAACCAGTCCCAGAAGGAGAGCTTTGAAAATATCCATATTCACAGAACGGAGATCCACCAGTACCGGAAGCAGAGGGGAAGGCAGAGTATTGTCCTGCAGACGGCAGTGGAGTATTTTCATGCATTAAAAGAGAACGGAAAAGTAATAAGAGGCAGTGAAGAGCATAAAGAACAGGCCAAGTATAACGTGGAACTGGTCTATATCCAGGATCAGGATATGATCGAGAATCAGGAGGATGCCGGTCTGGGACTGAACTGTCCGAACTGTGGAGCACCGCTTCCGGGACTGGGAGCCAAGAAATGTATTTACTGTGACACGCCAATCGTGGAATACAATCTCCGTGTCTGGAATTTCAGCCGGGTGGAAGAGGTATAGAGAAAGCAAAAGAGGGTCTGCATGGAAGAAAAATGTATGGGATTGAAAAACGAGGTTGCATTGCAGGAAAAACAGACAGGGGATGTGGACAGACAGCTGGATGAGACCACCAGAGAACTGCATCGGGAGCGGGAAAAGCTGATGGCTGTGATCCGTATGTCCGGAGATCTGATTTTCGAATATGATATTGTAAATGACAAGATGTATTATGCCGGTCCGGGAGAGGGAATTCTGTATTCCCGGCAGATCACGGAGGGGTATACAGATCAGCTGCTCAAAGAAGCCGGGAACCGGACAGAAACGGTAGAACAACAGCTGGCAGAAGCACTGCGCAGTGGCAAGCCGGATATTTATATCGAACTCTGCAAGACCGATGCAGAGGGGAAACCCAGGTGGGTGAAGGTCATCGGACAGACTTTTTATGATGAAAAGGGAGAACCGGAGCGGGTTCTGGGGAAGGTCTGTGACATTGATGACCAGAAGAAAAAAGAGTGGGAACTGCGGGAAAAATCTCAGAAAGATTCCCTGACCGGATTGCTGAACAATTCTACCATCAAACAACAGATCGGTGCCAGGCTACAGAGCCTGAAACGCGGGCAGACTGGGTATCTGGTCGTACAGGATGTGGACAGCTTTAAGAAGATCAACGACACCAACGGCCATCTGTTTGGGGATGCGGTATTGTGTTCCTTTGCGGATGAACTCAGTAATATTTTCCCCGAGGCGTTAAAAGGCCGGATCGGTGGGGATGAATTTGTCTTCTATGTGGAGGACATGGACAGAGAACAGTTGGAGGAGAAATTAAAACAGCTGAACCGCTGCATGTCTGACCGTTATGATGATGACAAGACAGGGCTGCACATTTCCTGTAGCCTGGGCGCGGCGGTGACAGACGGCACGGTGACGGATTACAATCTGTTGTTCCAGTGGGCAGATGCAGCCCTGTATCAGGTAAAGAGCAAAGGAAAGGGTGCTTATTACCTGCTGGATGTCAAGGAAGGTGTGGCATTGCCCGGCAAGAGTTATCTGGACAGTGAAGAGAACAAGGAGGACGAGATTGCCCATAAAGAGGCACAGTTTGAGAGTGCGGAAGATTTGGTATTATTTTGCATGGATCTGTTGGAAAATGTGCCGAATCTGACCAGTGCACTAAAGGTGATCTGTGAGCGGACCTGTAGCTTTTTTGGAATTGATGACATGATCTGTGTGGAAGTCAACGAGGCTGGACCAACAATCCGTTATCAATGGAATCGTGAAGAGAAGAAAGATTTTGCCAGAAGAATCCTGAATCCCGGCGTGTTCGAATGGGACAGGATCCGGAAAAAGGCCGATGAATCCGGTGCTGTGATCTACCGTCAGTCAGAGACTCCGGATGTCTACAAGGAAGAGGCGGAGTCCGTGATGATTGTAATGTCCACGGCCGCTAAGGGATTAAAGGCCAGCGTTATTTTCTCAAATCGCCACACAGACAGAAGCTGGCAGGAGGAGAAAAATGCACTGTGCAGAATTTCTCACCAGATTTTTAACCGACTGCGCACGCTGAAGAATGCGGAGAAAGATCAGCGTGAGCTGAACCGGAAACTGAATTATGATGCTCTGACCGGACTGCCGATATATAACAAGTTTGTGGATAAGCTGGAGGCCTATATGGCTGCCCATGGGAAATCAGGATTGTTTTTTGTGTCATCTGATTTTTCAAATTTCCAGTATGTGAACGAAATGTACGGTTATGAAGTGGGAGATAGGATCCTGCATGATTTTGCGATAGCCTTGCAGGAAAAGTGCCAGAACGGCGTACTGTTCTGTCGTGTAACTTCGGATCATTTCGTGGGAGTGCTGAAGGAAGATACGGTGGAGAAGGCCAGAGACAAATATCTGGAATTCACCAATACTTTTGTGCAGAAGACTAACAGCCGCTACGACCAGTGCAATCTGGTCATTGCCACGGGAATGTATGAAATCCTGGAGAATGACTGGTCGGTGTCTTCCATGATGGATAATGCCAATGAGGCCAGAAAACAGTGCAAGACCCAGAAGGTAGACAGTGCGGTGGAAATCTATACAGAGAAGATCCGTAAGAATCTGGAGAATACCAGAGAGATCGTATCTGGTATGGTAGCTGCATATAATAATAAGGAATTTCGGGCATATCTGCAGCCGAAAGTTTCTTTGCACACCGGAAAAGTAGTGGGTGCTGAAGCACTGGTCAGATGGATCCGGGCTGACGGTTCTATGGTAATGCCGAGGAGATTTATTGATGTCTTTGAGAGAAACGGATTTGTGACCAAGGTGGATTTTGCCATTCTGGATCAGGTACTGGAATATTTGCAGGATGCTTTGGCGCAGAGAGAAGAAGTGGTGCCGATCTCGGTGAACTTTTCCAGAAGGCATAATGAATATACAGACTTCGTACCGAATATTTTAAAACGCCTGAAAGACTACAAAGTACCCAGTGAACTTTTGGAAGTGGAAGTGACGGAATCTGTTTTCATGTCGGATCTAAATAAACTGACCAACAATCTGGAGACTCTCCGGGATAAAGGGGTAGAGATTTCAGTAGATGATTTCGGCAGCGGTTATTCATCCCTGAATCTGTTGTCCAAGGTAGCGGTGGATACGGTGAAGCTGGACAAGCAGTTCCTGGATGACACCATGAACAGCGAACGGGAAGAAACGGCATTGACAATTATCAAATATCTGACTAAAATGTTGAAGCATCTCGGCTTCAAGGTATTGGCAGAGGGGGTGGAGACGAAGGAACAGTTAGACATGCTGCGTCTGGCGGACTGTGACATCGTACAGGGCTATTTTTATGCAAAGCCTATGCCAATCGATGATTTCCGAAAGTTTTTGCAGGAATTTAATGAAAGGGATAATGCGTAATTCATGAGTATTTATGATACCTTAAATAAAGAACAAAAAGAAGCGGTGCTTCATACGGAAGGACCGCTCCTTCTGTTGGCGGGCGCAGGAAGCGGCAAGACCCGTGTCCTGACCCACAGAGTGGCTTATCTGATCGATGAGATGGGAGTAAATCCATGGAACATTCTGGCCATCACTTTTACCAACAAAGCAGCCCAGGAGATGCGGGAGCGTGTGGATCAGATCGCAGGTTTCGGTGCGGATCAGGTATGGGTAGCGACATTCCATGCCACTTGCATGAGGATCCTCAGAAGACATATTGACCGGTTGGGCTATGATTCGAATTTTACCATTTATGATACGGATGACCAGAAATCTGTGATAAAGCAGGTCTGCAAGCGCCTGAACATCGACACGAAGATGTACAAAGAGCGGACGCTGTTATCGGAAATTTCCTCCGCCAAGGACGAGCTGGTGGATGTGCGGGAATTTGAAGTAAAATCCGTGGGAGATTACAAGAAATCCGTGATCGCCAAGGTCTACAGAGAGTATCAGGAGACCTTGAAAAAGAGTAATGCACTGGATTTTGATGATATTATTGTAAAGACTGTGGAACTGTTCAAAAGCTGCCCGGAAGTACTTTATAATTATCAGGAACGTTTCAAATATATCATGGTGGATGAGTACCAGGATACCAATACAGCGCAGTTCGAACTGATCCGTCTGTTGGCGGACGGTTATCGCAATCTGTGTGTGGTAGGTGATGATGACCAGTCCATCTACAAATTCCGCGGTGCCAATATCCGTAATATTCTGGACTACGAGAAGGTATATCCCGATGCAAAGGTGATTAAGCTGGAACAGAACTACCGATCCACCCAGAACATCCTGGATGCGGCCAACGCGGTGATCCGTAATAACAGAGGCCGTAAGGAAAAAGCCCTCTGGACGGAAAAAGGAGCAGGCAGTCGGGTACATTTCAGGCAGTTTGACAATGCCTATGAAGAGGCGGAATACATTGCGGACGATATTGCCGACAAGGTGAAAAATGACGGCATTGCCTATGCGGACTGTGCGGTGCTGTACCGTACCAATGCCCAGTCGCGACTTCTGGAAGAACGTATGGTAGTGGAGGGCATTCCTTATCATGTGGTAGGTGGAGTGAACTTCTATGCCAGACAGGAGATCCGCGATATTCTGGCATATCTGAAAACTATTGATAACGGCAGGGATGAAGTGGCTCTGCGCAGAATTATTAATGTGCCGAAAAGAAGCATCGGTGCGGCATCTTTGGAAAAGGTAGCAGACTATGCACAGATGAAGGATATTACTTTATTTGATGCATTGTGTGAAGCAGATCAGATCAAGGGACTGGGAAGAGCGGAGACCAAGATCCGTGGATTTGTGAATCTGATCGAGGTACTTCGCAGCGGATTGTCTTCGTATACATTGCCGGATCTGATCAAATCTCTGCTGGAACGGATCGATTATGCAGAATATCTGCGGGATCAGGATGAGGAATCCGCTGAGGATCGTCTGGGGAACGTAGATGAATTGATCACCAAGGCGGCTACATATGAGGAGACTCACGACGAGCCTTCTCTGTCGGAATTTCTGGAAGAAATCATGCTGGTGGCAGACATTGACAATGTGGAGAACGGTGACAACCGGGTGCTGCTCATGACGCTGCACAGTGCCAAAGGCCTGGAATTCCCGGTGGTGTATCTCGCCGGCATGGAAGATGGATTATTCCCCAGCTTTATGACCATTGCTTCCGATGACCCGTTGGAGATCGAGGAAGAGAGAAGACTGGCTTATGTGGGAATCACCAGAGCCAAGGAGGATCTGACGCTGACCTGTGCAAAGAGCAGAATGCTGCGTGGGGAGACCCAGTACAATCCGGTGAGCCGTTTTGTGAGGGAGATTCCGAAGGAATTATTGGATAATACCCTGCCGCCCAGCAGAAGATACCGGGACGATGATCTGGAAGATTTTCAGGCGAGAAGAGCCAATGAAGCAGCTCTTCGTGCCATGGGACTGGAGGCAATTGCATCTCCCCGGTCTGGATCCGGCTCGGACAGTGGTTTTGGCGGCTTCGGTAATACCGGCTTTGATCCAAGACCCAAGGCGACCTTAAAACCCCGTGTTACGGCAAAGGCGGATAAACCTTATATTTCCAAGGGCATCAGCGGACTGAACCAGCTGGCCGGACTGCAGAAGGGCACGGAGTTCAAGGCACCGGAGAAACTGGACTACGAGGTAGGTGACAGAGTGCGTCATATCAAATACGGCGAGGGCACGGTACTAAATATCGTGAGAGAACCCAGAGACTATAAGGTGACCGTGGAATTCGACCAGGCAGGGCAGAAGATTATGTATGCGTCTTTTGCAAAACTAAAGCAGTTGTAAGAAATTATAAGAATATAAGAATAAGAAATGTATTTCCTCAAATATGGTTTTTCTATAGTATTTTTGATGAAAATATGGTATCATATAAAGGAATGAAAACAAAATGCTTTGCATCCATAAATACGAATAGATGCAGGAAAGGCAGGTAAATAATATGAACAGAATTGAAAATCTGGTAGATCTTGACAAATTAAATGAGCTGAAAGTCAGCGAACTGAAGAAGCTTAACAAGCTGTTGGGCAAGGAAGTAGAAGAGAAGAAGGAACGCAATATCCTGTTATGGGTACTGGCCATCATCGGCGCCGTAGTAGCTGTTGCAGCAGTGGCTTATGCTGTATACCGTTTCTTCTTTGCACAGGATTATCTGGAAGACTTCGAGGATGACTTCGAAGATGAAGCAGATGACGTGGAAGAGGATGATGACGACTTCTTCGAGGATGAAGGAGAGAACTAACCCATGAAAAAAGGACAGGTATATGAAGGATCTGTTGTAAGGGTCGATTTTCCCAACAAAGGGATCGTCTGTGTGGGAGATGAGACTGCTGTAGTCAAGAACAGCCTGCCCGGACAGAAAGTCAAGTTCTCGGTGAATAAAGTGCGCAAAGGGAAGGCGGAAGGAAGGCTTTTGGAGGTGACGGAAAAGTCACCTCTGGAAACCGGCCGGACGTGTTCCCTTTTTGGGTTGTGCGGCGGATGTACCTATCTGTCTCTTCCTTACGAAGAACAGCTGAAAGTCAAGGAGGAACAGGTAAAACGTCTGCTGGACAGTGTGTTAAACAAGCAGGAGGAAGCCTGGGCTTTTGAGGGCATCAAGGGCAGCCCGAAGGCCTATGAATACCGTAATAAGATGGAATTTTCCTTCGGAGACGAGTACAAGGATGGACCGTTGGCTTTGGGCATGCATAAGAGAGGCAGCTTCTACGATATAGTGACCGTAGCGGACTGTGAGATCGTGGATGCGGATTACCGCCTGATCTTACAGACAGTGAGAGATTACTTTGCCCGGGTGAAGGTAAGCTTTTTCCACAGAATGAGCCATGAGGGGTACTTACGTCACCTGCTGGTACGTAAGGCATCCCGCACCGGAGAGATTCTGGTGGCACTGGTGACGACCTCACAGGATCCCTGGCAGGGAGAGACGGCGGTGGAAGGAAGCTTGGATGTGGATGCACTGATCACAGGATTTAAGGATCTGTTGCTTTCCCTGGAACAGGATAGGAAGCTAGCCGGAAAATTCGCAGGAATCTTACATATTACCAATGATTCCATTGCAGATGTGGTGCAGAGTGATCGTACGGAGCTGTTATACGGACAGGAGTATTTTTATGAGGAACTGCTGGGGTTGAAATTCAAGATCTCCACATTCTCCTTTTTCCAGACCAACTCTTACAGTGCGGAGGTACTGTACCAGACGGCAAGAGATTATGTGGGCGACCTGGGCGGCAGTGACAAGACTGTGTTCGACCTCTACAGCGGCACCGGTACCATCGCACAGCTCATGGCACCGGCGGCCGGAAAGGTTATCGGCGTGGAAATCGTGGAGGAAGCCGTAGAGGCAGCAAAGAAAAATGCCGCTGCCAACGGGCTGGATAACTGCGAATTCATCGCCGGAGATGTACTGAAGGTTCTGGACGAAGTGGAAGAGAAGCCGGATATGATCATCCTGGATCCCCCCAGAGACGGCATCCATCCCAAAGCACTGCCGAAGATCATTGCCTACGGTGTGGATCATATTGTCTACATCTCCTGCAAACCCACCAGCCTTGTGCGGGATCTGGAAGTGTTTCTGGAGAACGGTTACCGCGTGGACAAGGCCGTGGCCGTGGACCAGTTCCCCTGGACCGCAAATGTCGAGACGGTTGTCTTACTTTCCAAGGGCGCTAAAGGTCCGGTGGACCTTTGCTCAACGCGGACCGAAGTGGAACGGAGCTGATCAAGGTTATGACCGGTATCCGCCGCTGCGGAAAGTCGGTCATGCTGGAGCTGATTAAACAGGAGCTTACAGAGTCCGGTGTCAGTCCGATGCAGTTTATTTCCATTAACTTTGAAGATATGAGTTATTCCCATATCGAACCGAGCTGATTCATCCGCAGGTAGCACCTGCTCCGCAGGAATTACAGGATAAGCATTATTTCCGTAAGCATGGTGCAGATGCATATTACGGACAGAATTAACAGGATATCGAGAGGGTATAAAACAGATGAAGATGAAAACAGCACCTATGGGGTGGAACAGCTGGGATTGTTATGGAGCGGCTGTTACAGAAGATATCGTACGACGGAACGCTGAATTTATGGCTGAGCATCTGAAGGAGTACGGTTGGGAATATATTGTGGTGGATATCCAATGGTATGAGCCTTATGCTGCAACCAATGAGTATCATCCTTTTGCGGATGTAGTAATGGATGAGTATGGAAGACTGCTTCCCGCAGTAAATCGTTTTCCTTCCGCAGCAAACGGTGCGGGCTTTGGACCATTGGCAGAATATGTCCATTCTCTTGGATTGAAGTTCGGCATTCATATTATGAGAGGGATTCCACGGCAGGCTGTACATCAGAACACGAAAATCATGAACAGTGACAGACATGCCCGGGAAATTGCCAAAACAAACAGTATCTGTGCCTGGAATACGGATATGTATGGTGTAGATCCTGAGAAAGACGGGGCACGGGAATACTATAACAGTATTTTTGAATTATATGCTTCCTGGGGTGTGGATTTTATTAAATGTGATGATATTGCACGGGAACTGCCACATGAGGAATCCGAACTGATTATGCTGAGCAAAGCATTGCATGGTTGCGGAAGACCCATGGTTTTAAGTCTGTCGCCGGGACCTGCTCTTTTAGAAAAGGCAGAGCTTTATAAGCAGATTTCCAATATGTGGAGAATCACCGATGATTTCTGGGATAAGTGGGAACTGTTATATGATATGTTTTCAAGAGCAGAAAAATGGTGCACCCATGCAGGTGCAGGGCACTGGCCGGATGCCGATATGCTTCCGGTCGGACCGATACGTCAGGTATATGATGTGAATAACTGGACGAATTTCACACAGGATGAGCAGATCACCATGCTGACACTCTGGAGTATCATGCGTTCTCCTTTGATGCTGGGAGGAGAGCTGACAGGGTTTGACGAATTCACTATGAATCTGGTAACCAATTCTGAAATACTTGCCATGCATGCAAATGCACGGCATTCGCATCAGGTGTGGAGACGTGAAATCGATGGTATAGAGCATGCATTGTGGATTGCAGCAGATACAAAGGGTGGATATTATGTCGCGGTATTTAATCTGGATGATAAAGACAGTGACATATCCATACCGCTTGCTGATCTGGAGATTTATGATGGAGTAAATGGAACGGAGCTTTGGAGCGGAGAGCACGTGGAAGAGCCAAAGAGCCTTAGTGTGTCATTAAAGAGTCATGGTGCTAGGGCATATCATTTTACGTACAACTAAAAAGCATACTACTGTTAATGTATAGAGATCTTCAATCATGATCTCAGTTTTGAGATTAACCTTATAGTCATTTTCAGCACGTTGGCGATCTTTTTCTTCTTGCCGGTTCTGACTCATCATGATAAGAGGTGCCTGAATCGCAGCTACACAGGACAGCACGAGATTAAGCAGGATAAAAGGGAATGGATCAAAGGCTTTGACGGCAAGCAGATTCAGAACCTCCTCATTGGTCATATCATGGCGAATTTCTTTAAGCACTTCTTTTAATAGTTTGCGGTTTCCCTTCATGCTGGTCTCCTTCTGTTTATTCCCGGTAAATCTGTGCAAACCGGAAATTTCTGATGAATAACATGGTGCAGGATCGTTTTCGATTATTATATTTTACTGTGAGATTGTGATATTAGCAATAGTGAAATGGGGCAGAGAAGAGTTGAAAAGGCAGACGGATAAGAAACAAAGATAAAATAGTAAAAATAGAATAGAACAAAGAAAGAATATGGAGATAAAACAGAAAGGAATAAACAATGAATGTAAATCCTATAACAAGATTGGATTATCCAGATCCGGACGTGATCCGCGTAGAAGACACCTATTATATGGTATCCACAACCATGCACTTTATGCCGGGCTGTGAGATTCTGCAGTCTTTTGATCTGGTGAACTGGGAGCATGTGACTTATGTCTATGAGACGTTGGATCATACGGATGCGCAGCAACTGAAAAGCGGTCAGAATATTTACGGACAGGGCATGTGGGCAGCTTCCCTGCGCTATCATGAAGGCCGATTTTGTATCTGCTTTGTGGCAAATGATACCCGTAAGACTTATTTGTATACTTCGGAAAAAATAGATGGTCCATGGAAAAAGCAGCTGATAGAAGGCTTTTATCATGACGGCTCTTTATTATTTGATGAGGATGGCAGAAACTATATTGTATATGGAAATGATGAAATCTGGATTACAGAATTGAATGAAGATTTGACTGCACCAAAGAAGGACGGATTACATCGTCTTTTAGTCAGTGATCATAAGAACCCGGAGCTAGGCTATGAGGGTTCTCATATTCAAAAAATAAACGGCTATTATTATATTTTTCTGATTCATTCCCTGAGAGACCGCTGGATGCGGACGGAAGCATGCTTTTACAGTGATTCTCTGGAAGGAGAATTCACGGGTGGAGATGTACTTTGTGATGATCGTGGATATTGTGGACAGGGCGTGGCACAGGGAGGAATAGTGGATACGCCGGATGGAAAGTGGTATGCAATGCTGTTTCAGGATTCCGGAGCAGTTGGACGGATTCCTATTCTGGTTCCGGTTACCTGGAAGGATCATTTTCCGTTTTTTGGACAGAACGGACATGTGCCGGAAGAAATAGAGGTTCACAGTACCAGACCAGGATATATTTATCAGCCATTAGTTGGAAGTGATGATTTCTGTAATGGGCTGCTTCCGCACTGGCAGTTTAATCATGATCCAGATCCACGGTACTATCATCTGGATGCATTGCAGGGAACCTATACAATTACAACACGGGAAGTTTGTACAGAGCTTACACAGGCAGTAAATACGCTTACGCAAAGGATGGGTTATCCGTCCTGCGCAGCTGAGGTTACTGTTGATGCTTCTGCATTGAAAGAGGGCGATGTCGCAGGTTTGTGTGCGTTGCAGAGCTGTTATGCTGCAGTTGGCATTACAAAACATCATGGAAAATATGAAGTCCTTATGCTGGATAAAAAAGAAGATGGTATATTGGATATGACGGAAGGAACTGTTGTTGAATCACACCAGATGGATTTTCGTCTTGAAGCAGATTTCTGTAACATGAAGGATGAAGTACGCTGCTATTACCGGGTAAATAAGGGAGACTGGCTACCCATCGGAACCGTGCATAAGCTGTACTTCAAACTGGATCATTTTACTGGTTGTCGGTTTGGTCTGTTCTGCTATGCGGCAGAGGAAACAGGAGGAAGTGCCTGCTTCCGGGATTTTAAGTATTATGATGTTGATGAAATCTCATAAAGATAGAACTGCATAAAATAAGTGTCGGAATTTACTCAAATTTTTCCTACTTTGGACATTGGTTTTTATAACGGTATTGTATAGTGAAGCAGAGGAAAAACAAAACATGTTTCAGAGAGGAGAAACGATTATGAGAATTAAGAGTATGATGAAGGGTATGCTTGCTGTTGTAATGGCAATGTCTATGGCAGCATGCTCCGGAGCACCTGCAGCAGACCAGACTTCTTCTGAGTCACCGTCACCGGCACAGACAGAAAGTACAGCAGCAACAGAGCAGGAAACAATCGTAACAGAAGTATCTGCAGAAACGCAGACGCAAGAAGAAACAGCAAAAGCACCGAAATATGTTTTCTGTTTATTGGTGATGGTATGAGCCATCCCCAGTTTCAGGCAGCATCTGACTATCTTGGAGCAATAGCAGATGAAGATTATGTCAAGGCACTTCCGAGCAATAGCTATGAAGACCGTGGAGGAGCAGTACTGGACGGACCGGAAGCAGGATACAAGGTTACCTATACACAGGCTGATGCAGAAGCGGTTACGGCTGAAGATGGAAGGGTTATTCTGATGGATGAGCATCTGGCAGATTCCGACGCTATGGATTATGATATGGATCGTGCAGATGGAGAATGGGCATTATCTGACTATGTACAAAAGGGTATTGAAGTATTGGATAATGGCACCAGATTCTTTATGATGTGTGAAGGTGGAAAGATTGACTGGGTATGTTTTCAGCCCAGTCCCGGCAGATTTCCGTCATCAGCAGACGGAAGCGGATTTACACACCTGCTTCTTATGTACATGAACTTGGATTAAAATTCGGTATTCATATTATGGGAGGGAAGAGTTTCATTTAATCAGATGATGAAGGATATTAAGTCAGGAAAAGATACGGATTTTGTTGACGAGCTTATTTTTAAGGTCATAAATGCACCGACCAAGAGAATGAAAATTGAATATGTCTAAGGCAAATTACAAAGCCGCTTATTCTTATTGATTTTAAGAGTAGGCGTTTTTTTGCGTTCTCTTGTACTTGTTTACATAGCCACCTTGACAAAGTGGCTAAAACTATGCGAAAGGAGGACGCATCTATGTCAAATCGCAAAAAGACGGTGTTGTCGACAGAGATTGTGACAGCCGTGGAGGACTGCGGCTTTTTTGAAAGCATTCCCCTATGGGCGGTGACGCTCATCGGCGGGCTGTTCATCACAGTGCTGTCGTTCATTATGATAATGTCGGTGTACGGCAGGTTTTTCAAGCTGTACCTTTATACCGCAATCGCTCCCGTCCCTCTTTCTTCTTTGCGGGAGAGCCGAGCCAGAATGTCGGCAGGAGCTTTATCAAGAGTTATTGTGCCGTGTGCCTTGAGGGTGTAATCATCGTGCTTGCCTGCATTATCTTTTCGGTGTTTGCGGCTTCCCCGCCCGTGGTCAATCCCGATGCGGCTGCGGTCACGATGGTGTGGAGCTATATCGGGGAACTGGTATTCAATATGCTCGTCCTTGTCGGTGCGGTCAAGATGGCAGACCGTGTCGTGCGTGAAATGATGGGCTTGTAAGGGAGAAAGCGGATGAAACGTGTATATATATTTAAGGACGGGGTACAGCAGGGAAGCACAGCCACAAAGGAAAGTGCGGTTAACCTTATCCGCCGGTATCAGAAACTGGAAACACACCAGATGCTTCGGGCGGAGTTCAGCATCATTGTGGGAGAGGAAGAATTTATCCCCTATCCGTCGCAGAAGAAGCCGTCTGAGAGAAAATCTGGAATGGAGCGATAGGAGGTGTTTATGATTGAAAGTAAAGATAAATAAAGAACGAAATTAAACGGGCTCATCGCAAAAAAATCATCGCAGAAAAATTGAAAAATCACTTGATATTTCATAGTCAGATGATTATAATACAATGATTTAGATTTTGAAGTCTAAATGGTCGGTTTGGGAATGAAAGGAGATTTTTATGTTTGATTATGTAGAAGATAAGGCATTTCTAAGCCGTATGCGAAATTTATGTGGTGAGATAATGCAGGATTGTTGCCACTACTTGAAAGAAGATTATGATATTGGAGCTATCTTCTATCTTGTAGGGAGCGGTGCAAAGAATCTTATCGTGCAAAATGCTTCGTTGTCGATAGATTTGGATTACAACCTTGAGATTGTAAGATGTGAAGATTTTGAGGATCGCATAAATCTAAAAGAATGTGCGAGGAAATCCTTTAATAAGGCGTTAAACGAGCGTGATTTAGGAGATTGTGAGGATTCAACATCTTCTCTGACTACGGGGGAAATTCATTTTGTTAGAGGAAATCCTACCGAGTTTTCAATGGATGTCTGCATTGTATGCAGAGATACAGAGGAAGATTTTTACAGACTTATTCACAAAAAAACAGGGTTCACTTATCGGGATGAATACTATTGGAACAAAGCCCCTCATTCCGCAGGAATACAGAAAAAGGCTAAGTATATTAAGAAAAGGGGAAAATGGCAGCTTGTCAGAACGCAGTATTTGAATATCAAAAACAGATACCTGCGGCAGAACGACCACGACCATCCCTCTTTCATATGCTATATTGAAGCTGTAAACAATATATATAACGCAAGAATGAGTTGGAAGTAAACGGAGTAAAACTTGAAGAATCGTCATTTACACGGAATCCATGTTTTTCGGGCTGTCTATGCGGCAGTTCCTTTTTTCCCCCCTTGCCTGCGGCGTGGCGGTGGGCTTGTTTTTCCTGCTCCGTGGCAGGTTCCGGACGGAAACCATAAGTTGGATGTGTGTTCTGGGTGCTTTGCCCTTTGCGGTGATGGGATCCCGAATATTGCAGAGATTTACCTGCCCCGAAGAAACAGACAGAGCATACAAGGTAAGATTTGAAATAAAAGAAACACCCTGCGGCATACTTCTATGCCCAGAAGGCAGGGCAAAATTAAGAAAACACCCTGCGGGTATCCCTTTATGCCCAAGATGCAGGGCGAGTAATTGACTTTGACCATCGCCCCTTTAAAAATGTGGATGTCATGGATGAGGCAATGATATCCTTATGGAATCAAAGAGTAAATCGTGATGACAATGTGTATATTTTGGGGGATTTCTGCTATAGAAACGAAAAAAGTGCGGAATGGTATCTGAGTCAACTAAAGGGACATAAGCATCTGGTTCTTGGCAACCATGATACCAGGCTGCTGGATAATGAGATTGCAATGGGATATTGTGACTCCATCGATAGGATGCTGTACGTGTCGGATAGTGGGAAAGAGATATGTCTGTGCCATTATCCGATGTCGGAATGGAATGGCTCTTACAGAGGTCACTTGCACTTTTACGGTCATATTCACGATAAGAGGGATGAAACATGGGAATATATGAATCAGAGGGAGAACGCTTATAATGTGGGCTGCATGTTATATGGATACAGACCGGTACGCCTGAATGAGATTGTGAAGGCGAACAGGACTATATGATTGTCTGCGGAGACTTTGGTCTTTGCGTAAGCGGCGGATGTTCGAAGAATATAGTGCCCAAAAAGGAAGTTTTATGTTATAATTCAAATAACATCAAGGACTTCGCAACACACAGAGCAGATGTAAGGTGGCATGATGAGTAAAAATATATGCAGATTAGATGGAAATCAAATTTTTTTATCCGTACTGAGGGATGATGAGGAGGCAGTCGGCTTATATGCGAAGTGGATGTCGGATGAAACCACCTGTGTCTTTATAGAGCATGCGCATTCTGTGGTGGACATCACCCGGATGCCCGGTTGGGTAAGAGACCATTCTGTCATGCGGATGGGAATTGTCCTGAAAGAGACAGACACATTGATTGGATATTGTCATATTGACCATCGAACTGAGGATATGTCAGCCTGGTTATCCATTAACATCGGAGAAAAGGCGGTGCGTGGAAAAGGCATTGGAACCGAAGTCGTGCAGATACTCTTGCGGTACTGCTTTATGGTGCTGGGAGTGTATAGTGTTCATCTGGATGTACTGGAAACGAACACCCCTGCCATTAAGTGTTACGAGAAGGCAGGATTCAGAATAAGTGGCAGATACCGGGGGCATTGTTACTATATGCGGAACCACTATGACTGGCTGCACATGGATATCTTATATGAGGAATACCGGCAACCACTTGAACCTTAAGGGTCTTCATGCGAAAAGTGTCCGCAAGTTAGCGGGCACAACAAAAAAGTCCGTCGGAGCGTTAAAGCATCGACGGACTTTTGCGTTGCTATTTTACAAAAGTAAAAATCAAAAAAATTACAGAGTCTGATGCACCTCGCGGATCACGGCTTCGCTAAGTTCCGGAGCTTTGTCGGGATCGATGTCATCGGGAAATTCCACATCAATGGTGGAAGCAACCGGCCGGTAGTTCAGACGCAGTGCGTTTTTCTGAATATAATCGGTAGCCTGATTGTAAGTTTCCTCTGTAACGCCATTTAAAGTGATCGTATATAATTTTGCCATAATCTATCATCCTTTCTGTTGGTTTATGAGTTTGTGGAAACATTTCCTTGTTTCTGTATATAGTATATCTCTTTTTATAAAAAAAAGAAATGCACGAAAAGCATAAATATAATAATAGGAATCATTACTATATTTGTTGAATATATACAATATATCAATTAGAAAAGAACTTACAATGATTGACAGAAAGTGTAAATTTCAATATAGTGGAAGAAATGGAAATAAATGTATGGAGGCATCTTACGATTGAATATTGCAAAGGATAAATGGATGAAATACAAAGGAACTTCGGGCAGAGCGGTTCTGACTCTGTGCGGTGTCTACGGGGTGGCATATCTGTTCAGCTTACAGCCGGTGAACCGAATCTATTACAGTGTTCTGAATGTGCTGCTGGCTGTGGGAATCTATTCTATGTTGCAGCAGACGGAGCAAAATCTCCGGAAAATAGAGGAGAAAAGGGACAGGAAGCGCAGAATCTGTTATGTGGCAGTGATCAGCTTCCTGTTTGCCTTGTCCATGGTCATGGGATATCAGTTGCAGAATCTGGGAATGACGGATTGCGGAGTCCGGGGCAAAGGGATGATCCTGATCCGTGCGCTGTGCTTAAGTGTTGCCGCATTTCCTTTTGCAAATCTGTTGCTTGACGGGATAGACCGACTCTCTGCGAGAGGAGAAGCAACGATGTCGGGGAGATATTGGAAGTCCGGCATTGTATTCGCAGTAACGGCAGTCGTTATTTTCCTGTGCCTGATTCCGGTATGGCTGGCTTATTACCCGATCATCATGTCTTACGATTTTCACAGACAGGTCAACGAAGCGTATAAGGGCCTGGAATGGTTTTATCCCTTGCAGCCCATTGCACATACATGGCTGATCCGGCTGTTTTTACAGATTGGAACGGCCATCGGATCCTACGAGGCGGGAATAGCCTGTATGGCGGTATTCCAGATGGTGCTGTATGCTCTGGTCATGGGTTATGCAACGTCCATGATCTGGCGGATGACTGCTAAAAAATGGCCGGTGGTGGTAACAACACTATTTCTGGCGCTTTTCCCATACAACACGGTTTTAGTGGTGTGTACCACAAAGGATACCTTGTTTACCATATTGTTTACGTTGTTCTTTTTACTTTTTCTGGAGAGAAATTATTTCAGCAACGGAAAAAAGAAAATCCTCATGAACATTCTTCTGGTGGCTGAGGGCTGTCTGATGATGCAGTTTCGTAATAACGCAGTATATGCGGTGGCGGTATTTATGCTGCTGTTATTGATCCTGCGGCCGAAAAAGGAAAAACTGGGTATTCTGATTCTGGGGATTTGTCTGGTACTGGGAGAGACCGGAATGCGAAATGTGATCCAGACAGCCATAGGGACCCGGCTGGAGGCTCCGAAGATCGAGGCTTACAGCGTTCCCATCCAGCAGTTTGCCAGAGTGGCATATTATCATGGAGAGGAACTGGAGGTGCAGGATCCGGAGCTGGCGGCATTGCTGGAAAAATATGTGCCGAGAGATCATTGGGATGCTTATTATGCGCCGCTGGCAGATACCATCAAGGGCGCGGTAAATGCTTCGGCATATACGGAGAATTCCAGGCAGTTTTTGAGAGACTGGCTACGAGTGGGCAAACGGTATCCGAACGAGTTCCTGGATGCTTTTCTGGAACTGACCAGAGGATACTGGTTCTGGGATGATTTCTCCTGGGCGGAAAATCTGGGCTATGGCACAGACACAAGGTATGGTGTGCTCTTTACCTATACTTCCTCGGAAATCGAAGGCTATGGCAGTATTGAACATCGGTCGAAATTCCCGGCACTGGAAAAAGTGCTGGAAAAGATCGTCAGTGGTAACTGCTTTAATGAATGGCCGGTGCTTTCCGTTATTTTTCATGGATCTCTATACAGCTGGAGCCTGTTCTTTTTGATGGTGTTGTGCCTGTATCGAAGAAAATACTGGTGTTTCCAGATGAGCTTACTGCCGTTTTTATACTTTGGGACTATGTTGCTGGGGCCGGTAGTGCAGGTACGTTATTTATTCCCCATTATGGTAATGCTGCCGGTACTTGCGGCATTTTTCTCGAGTGACAGGATGAAGAGCCAAAGCAATGAAAACAGGGAACAAAAGGTTGTTTTTCTGGGCCGGAAAATCTATAATAAGGCTATTGGATGATAATATAAACGGAAAGAGGACCCAATGGAGAATCAGGAGAAGAACGAAACAACTGTGCTTCCGGAGAATCCGGAGATTATGGTAAAGAATCCCCGGATCGGAAAGGTACGGAAACTGGAAGAGGAAGTCAGGCGCCAGAATGAGCTGGAGCAGCTCAGAACCAAACGGATCCGCAAGGAGCAGGAATATATCGAGCAGATGAGCAAGGCGGTGGAAGACCACCTGCGCAATACCAGAGAGGAACAGCGGTATAACGAAGAATTTGAACGGCTGATCCGCAAGGATGTCTATCGGATGCACGGCATCAGTGAGGACAAGCTGCAGGGAATGACGGAGTACCGCAATGCCTGGTATCAGGGAACGGCGTTCGGCATGTTTTTTCTGTCGCTGATTCTGACCGGAATCTGCGGATATCTTCATGGCTTCGGTTCGGAATTGTGTATTTTTATGGCATTTTATACCGCTATTGAGGGAACACTTCTGACCAATGGGAAAAGACAGCATGCATTGTTGGATATGGTGACAAGAATTCTGTATCTGCTGTTGTTTCCGGCCATGCTGATCGTATTTGTCTGTTTTGAACTGGGATTTACGGAGTATGGGATCGTCGTACCGGTACTGACGATTGCCGGTGTGGTGATTCTGGTGCTGGGAGCGGTATCGTACTTTGTGTATGACCCATACCGCCTGGACCGTAAGAACCACAAAAAGGCGGACCGCTATATCCGGGATATAGAAAAAGCCGCTGTCAAGGAAGTGGAACTGGAAGAAAAGGCACTGGCAAAACAGGCCAGAAAACAGGAAAAACTGGAACTTAAGGAAGAGGCCAGACAGGAACGGGCAGCAAAGCGAAGGGAACGGAAGAACCGGAGGGATGAGAAGCTCACCGGTTGGAAAGAAAGCATTCGCGAAAAGCTTCCGGCGAAGAAGAAAGCCACAGAGGAGAGCAGAACGGAGACAGGCATCCCAAAAGAGCCGGAAGCCGTGACGGAGGAAAAGCCGCAGGCAGGTGCAGAGGAGTCCGGGACGCCGGAGACAACCGGACCGGTAGAAAACACAGAGCCTGTAGAGACTGTGGAACAGAAGGATGCACCTGCGGAACCGGAGCAGGGGACACCGGAAGAGACTGGTAAAGCGGAAGAAATTGATACAACAAATGGGGAGGAGAAATAATGGCCTATTATCTGATTGATTTTGAAAATGTAAAGAGTCGAGGCATGGAGGGAGTGGAACTGCTGGCCGAGGAGGATACCGTCTGCATTTTCTACAGTGACAATGCGGACAGCATGACTTTTGACCTGCATCGGAAGTTGAATGAGACGAAAGCACAGATCATTTACCACAAGGTAGCAGTGGGTACCAAGAATGCACTGGATTTCCAGCTGGCAACGTATCTCGGTTACCTGATCTGTGAGCAGCAGAGGGAAGGGATACACCCGGATTACTTTATCGTGACCAAGGACAATGGATTCACCAGTCTGATGGTATACTGGAAAGCACAGGGAGTTCCCGTGCGGATCACCCGCAATCTTCTGTGGGGAAAGAACCCGACAGCGGAACAGAATCCTGCGGCCGAAGAAAATGCGGAGGAAATAACGGGAAGCGTGGAACGGGAGAGTGTGCAGAATCTGCCGTTGGAAGAAGCAGAGCCGATGGCAGTGGAAATCACAGAACAGGAGACAGAGAACGCAACAGCGGTAATGACGGAGGAACCGAAGGCGGAAGTGGATGCAGAGGAGATTGCAGAGCCAGCATTTGTGAGCGTGCAGATCCTGGAAGAACCGTTGCCTGAGATACTGGAACCTGTGCCTGTGGAACCCGTGAAAAAAACGGTAAGGAAAAAGAGCGGAAATACCCGGAAGAAGAATACTGCAAATATGACAGAAAAGAAAACGACGGAGAAAACTGTTGATAAGAAGGCTTCAGAGAAGAAGGCAGCAGAAGAACCGGATGAACTGGTCCAGGCAGTGGAAAAGGTGCTTTCCGACCAGACCATCGTCCCTCAGGTGGTAAAATTCATCCGCCAGTACAAGACCAAACAGGGAATCAACAATGCCCTGAACAAAGAGTTCAAGGACAGCAAACGTACCAGCGAGATTTATTCCGCTATCAAACCTCTGATCGCAGATAAAAAGGGGAAATGATAAAATAGATCAACAAAAAATTAAAAGAAAACTATTGACATTATAAAATCAGAGTGGTATCTTTGCTATCGAACAGAAAGTGAAATTCGATGAACAGAACAAGATCTGCATACGGAAGCATTTCAGAGAGCCGCCGGTTGGTGTGAGACGGCATGTGAGTATGACAGACTATCCTCTGTGAGAAGTACACTGAAGCAGTTAAGTAGGTGTCACCGGTATTCTACCGTTATTTAGAAGCCTGTTGGAAATGAGATATTTGTATTTCATGGAGATGGGAACAAGAGGTCATGTGATAAAACATGGCAAGCAAAGTGGTAACGCGGAGAGCTTAGAGCTTTTCGTCTTTGAGTGCTTATAAAGCACTGGAGACGGAAAGCTTTTTTGTTTTAAGGGCAATCAGAATTTTTCTTTCTGTCACGACAAAACAACAAGACACAAGAAAGAAGGAAACAAAAATGAACAGTTTGGTAATCATTCTGATCGCAATGGTAGTGCTGGTAGCAGGCTATGTCTTCTACGGAAGATGGCTTGCAAAAAAGTGGGGAATCGATGAGAAGGCGAAGACGCCTGCGTTTACCCATGAAGACGGAGAGGACTTCGTGCCTTCCTCCAAATTCACTGTATTTTCTCATCAGTTTTCCTCTATCGCCGGAGCAGGTCCTGTGACGGGTCCCATCCTCGCATCGGTATTCGGATGGGTTCCCGTGCTCCTGTGGCTTCTGATCGGCGGTCTGTTCTTCGGTGCCGTACAGGATTTCGGTGCGCTGTATGCCTCCGTGAAGAACGAAGGAAAATCCATGGGAATGATCATTGAAAAATACATTGGTAAGACCGGCAGAAAGTTGTTCATGCTGTTCTGCTGGCTGTTCACTCTGTTAGTCATTGCAGCATTTACCGATATGGTGGCAGGTACCTTCGTAGGTACCGGACTGGAAGATGCCAGTGTGGCATATGCCAACGGCAGTGCGGCATCCATTTCCATGTTGTTCATCGTTGTAGCAGTGATCTTCGGTCTGATCCAGAAAAAGGTCGGCAAGATGAACGAGTGGGTCAAGGCAGTCGTAGCCATCGGTCTGTTGGTAGTAATGTTCGCTGTAGGTATGCATCTTCCCATCTATGCTTCCAAGACTGCATGGATCTACATCATCATGGCATACCTGTTCCTTGCATCCGTAATGCCCATGTGGCTTCTGATGCAGCCCAGAGATTACATGACCACCTTTATGCTGCTGGGTATGATCATCGGTGCCGTACTTGGTGTGGTTGTGGCTCATCCCGATATGGAGCTGAATGCATTTAACGGTTTTCAGGTAGGTAACAGCAGCCTGTTCCCGACTCTGTTCGTCACCATCGCCTGCGGTGCGGTATCCGGCTTCCACAGCCTGGTATCCTCCGGTACTTCATCCAAGACCATCAGCAATGAAAAAGATATGCCCATGGTAGGTTATGGTGCCATGATCGTAGAGAGTCTGCTGGGTGTGGTTGCACTGGTAGTTGTCGGTGCAGTTGCAGTCAATGGCACGAAGCCCGATGGTACACCGTTCTCCATTTTCTCCTCCGGTGTCGCAGGATTCCTAGAGAAGATGGGGGTTCCCGTAACCGTAGCAACTGTATTCATGACCATGTGTGTATCTGCATTGGCACTGACTTCTCTGGATTCCGTAGCAAGAATCGGGCGTATGTCCTTCCAGGAGCTGTTCCTGGGAGACACCACAGATACCGCAAAGATGACTCCCGTGCAGAGAGTTCTGACCAATAAGTATTTTGCAACTGTGATCACTTTGTTTTTCGGTTATCTGCTGACTCTTGGCGGATACAACAATGTATGGCCGCTGTTCGGTTCTGCGAACCAACTGCTGGCAGCACTGGTATTGATCGCCCTGTCCGTATTCTTAAAGACTACCGGTCGTACCGGCTGGACACTGTACTTCCCTATGGGAATGATGCTGGTCGTAACCTTTACTGCATTGATCCAGAAGACAGTTGCCCTGGTGAAAAATGTGGCATCCGGACAGGCTGCCTTCCTGGTAGACGGCTTACAGCTGATCGTAGCCATACTGCTTATGGTACTGGGAGTTATGGTTGCTTACAGCTGCATCCGCAAGCTGTTCGGTGCCGGGAAAAATTCAGAAAAAGAGGCAGCATAAGTTGTCAAAAAAATTGATTTTCCGGTAGAAAAGAAAGATAAGATATGCTAGAATAAGGAACGGTCAAGGAGCAAAAAACTCTTTGACCGTTCTTTTCGTCAGAGTGGACGCTGATGGGAAGAGTAATAACAGAGATACAAATATGGGAAGAAGATAAAAGGATAGGATTGAAAATGAAACAGAATATGCAGGATCTGACGGAAGGACCCTTAGGAAAGAAAATACTGATCTTCAGCGTGCCGTTAATGCTGTCCAATCTGTTACAAGTGCTTTTCAACATGGCGGATATTGCGGTGATCGGTCAGTTCGCCGGTTCCCTGTCGCTGGGAGCGGTAGGGTCCACAGCCACACTGGTCACCATGTTTACCGGATTCCTCATTGGTCTGTCCGGCGGTATCAATGTACTGACGGCACTGTATTACGGGGCAAAGGATAGGGAAAGCCTGTCGAAGACGATTCATTCCGCCGCACTGGTCAGCCTGATCATGGGAGTGCTGTTACTGGTACTGGGAGTCGGCTTATCCGAGTGGATGCTGACAATGCTGAAGACCAGAGAGGAACTTTTGGACAAAGCAGTATTGTACCTGCGGATCTATTATCTGGGAATGCCGGCGCTGGCCATTTACAACTTTGGTAATGCGGTGTACAGCGCAGTGGGGAATACGAAGAAGCCTCTGTATTATCTTGGTTTTTCCGGAGTGCTGAATATTATTCTGAACCTGTTTTTTGTGATCGTCTGTCATATGGATGTGGCAGGAGTGGCATTGGCCAGTATCATTTCCCAGTATGTATCTGCAGCATTAATCCTGCAGGCACTGCTTCGCTGCAAAGACATTTATGCCCTGCATCCGGGAAAGCTGCGGTTGGATCCGGAACTTACGAAGGATATCCTGAAGCTGGGAATGCCCTCCGGATTGCAGAACGTAATTTTCCAGTTTGCCAACAGCTTCGTGCAGATGGGTGTGAATTCCTTTGATGCCACCATGGTGGCAGGCAATTCCGCAGCCACCAATGCAGATGCCATGGTATACGATGTCATGGCAGCATTCTATACCGCCTGCGGCAGCTTTATGGGACAGAATTACGGTGCGGGCAAGAAGAAAAGGGTGCGGAACAGTTACCTCATCAGCCTGGCATATTCCTTCGGCATCGGTCTGATCCTGGGAGTGTCACTGGTATTTTTCGGAAGAGCGTTTTTGTCCCTGTTTACCAGGGATGAGGCAGTTATGAATGCCGGTATGTACCGTCTGACGATCATGGGATTTTCGTATTGTATTTCGGCATTTATGGACTGTACCATTGCGGCGGCCAGAGCCATGGGCAAGAGCATTATACCTATGTTCATTGTCATCATGGGTTCCTGCGTGTTCCGTGTAATCTGGGTTTACACCATATTTGCCTATTTCCATACGATACCGTCCCTGTATCTGCTATATGTCTTTTCATGGAGTATCACCGCAGTGGCGGAAATCCTCTATTTCATACGGATCTACAGACAAAAAATGGCTCTCCTGTCGTAAGACAGAGGAGCCATTTTGCTGTGATGCGATGAGCCGGCCGGCTCGAGGGTGTATGGATTTATGCAGCTTCGGTCTCTGCGGCAGCAGAAACAGCAGCGTAACGAACCGGCAGGAGATGAGCGCGTTCCAGTGCAACATAGATGATGGGGATCAGAATCAGCTGGATAATGATACCGGGGAGGCAGGATACGAAATATCCGGCAGCCCAGGCAGACCAGCTGTAGGAACCGCCTGCAAAGATCAGTGCGCGCAGGATACCGGTGATCACACGGCCGCCCAGCATGGCAATGACCAGAGCTGCATACAGATCAACAACCAGTTTACCGCTGCGAAGAAACTGCATGACCAGACCGCTGATCAGACCATAGAGCCCCAGCTCGATCATCATGACAGGCATATATCCGAAAACGGGCATACCGGTAAGCAGACTGGATACCAGAGGTCCGAGAATGCCGCAGACCAGACCGAAAGGTGCTCCACAGACCAGACCGCACAGAAGCACGGGCAGATGCATGGGGGAGAACAGGACACCGCCCTTGGGAATGGCGTGCAGAGTCATGGGCAGAACCACACATAAGGCAACACACAGAGCAGTGAGGATGCTCTTGTTTAAAACAGTTAATTTTTTCATGGAAAACCTCCTGATAAGATATAACTGTTCAGAGTCTCCATTCGCAAAAAGCCTCTCCGAGACGGAGAAACCTGAACAGTAACAAAAAAGCCAGAACGGCACACTTTTCCCTTCTGGGATAAATATGCCTTCTGGCGTTAAGCTCCTTCCTGAAGCATAATACATAATAAAGGGTGGGCATTTTTTTGTCAAGATAAATTGCAAAAAAGCATTTGCCATGCTATCATGGAACATGTATGTATTATTTTTGGCAGGAGTAAAGTTATGCGTATTATGGTAATGGACGGCCAGGGCGGAGGCGTAGGCAGAAGCCTGCTGGAGGCTCTGAAGGAACGGTTTCCGGAGGCGGAACTGATCGCAGTGGGAACCAACGCCACAGCTACGGCGAATATGATGAAGAGCGGCGTGACAAGCGGTGCCACCGGGGAGAATGCCGTGGTATATAACAGTAAGAGAGCAGACGTGATCGTAGGACCGGTGGGAATCGTCATGGCGGATGCCATGTTAGGTGAGATCACCCCCACCATGGCAGCAGCGGTAGCTTCGAATGATGCAAAACTGATCCTGATCCCCATGAGTAAATGCCATGCCACTATCGTGGGAGTCGAGAGCAGACGCCTGGGAGAATACATTGCGGAGGCTGTGGATGAGATCGCTGAGAACTGTTTCTGAGCTGACAGAGGAATTGCGTGTGCTTCCCACCGGAATGCGCATTATTGCCATTGACGGCAGATGCGCCGCCGGGAAGACAACACTGGCTGCCAGACTTGCAAAAGAACTGGGCGGAGATGTGATCCATATGGATGATTTTTTTCTGCCGCCTGCACTTCGGACGCAGGAGCGCAGAAGCGAGCCCGGCGGAAATGTGCACTATGAACGATTTTTGACGGAAGTCATACCGAAGCTTGCATCGGGACAAGCATTTTCCTATCAGAGATTTGACTGTTCCCGCATGGCACCGGGAGACTGGCTCCCGGTACAAAATAACGGTTTTGTATTCGTAGAAGGCGCTTACAGCTGCCATCCGGTACTGGGAGAATACATGGACCGGAAAGTATTTCTGGACATAGACCATGAGACGCAGACGGAGCGGATCCGCACGAGGAACGGAGAGGACATACTACAGGACTTCCTGCAGCTGTGGATTCCGTTGGAAGAAGCATATTTTCAGGCATTTTCCCTAGAGGAGAATACCGATTACATTATAAAACAGACGAAAGGCGAGACAGATGCTGCATCAGTTTTACCCGGATTATGAGGCGGATTCCGCCTATGGCATAGATTACAGAACATTATATGAACAGGGGTATCGCGGAATCATTTTTGATATTGACAATACACTCGTACCGCACGGGGCACCGGCAACACCGCAGGCAACAGAGTTCTTCGGCAGATTGCGGGAACTGGGATTTCAGACACTGCTGTTATCGAACAACAAGGAGCCCCGCGTAAAAAGTTTTGCGGATGCAGTAGGTGCTTCCTATATCTATAAGGCCGGGAAACCCGGAAGAGAAGGTTATCTGCGGGCTATGGAACAGATGCATACCGGGGCGGATACCACACTTTTTGTGGGGGATCAGCTGTTCACCGATGTGTGGGGAGCTAAGAAATGCGGGATCATGACTTATCTGACGAAACCCATTCATCCGAAAGAAGAGATTCAGATCGTACTCAAGAGATATCTGGAAAAGATCGTACTGTTTTTCTACCATAGAGAAAAGCGTCGGAAAGGAAATCAAAATGCTGAATGATATCAATGGCTATACCAGAACCTGCGGACTGATCGGAAACCCGGTGGAGCACACCCTGTCTCCGGTGATCCACAATACCCTGTCCATGGTGCTTGGAAAAAATCTGGCCTATGTCCCGTTCCATGTGGAGACCGGAAGACTGGAGGATGCCGTGAAGGGTGCTTTTGCACTGAATCTGCTGGGAATAAATGTAACGGTTCCCTATAAAAGCGATGTGATCCCGTACCTGGATGACATAGATCCGCTGGCATCAAATATCGGTGCTGTAAATACGCTGGTCCGCACGGAAAAGGGCTATAAAGGCTACAATACCGATATGCCGGGATTGTACCGGGCCATGTGCGAGGACGGCGTCAAAGTCAAGGGACAGAAAGTGCTGATCCTGGGAGCCGGAGGAGTAGCCAGAGCGGTAGCCATGATGCTGTTGGATAAGGGGGCGAAAGAGGCCATTATCCTGAACCGTACGGTGGAAAAGGCACAGAGCATAGCGGACGAGGTGAATCACCTCACCGGAAAAAAACGGAAATTTGCAAAAGCCCTGTCTATAGATGCGTATGATACGCTGCCGGAAGGAGAACGCTATCTGGCAATACAGGCCACCAGTGTGGGTATGTATCCGGACTGTGATGCGGCGGTGATCGAGGATCCCACATTTTATAAGAGAGTACACACCGGATATGATCTGATCTTCAATCCACCGAAGACCCGGTTTATGGAACTGGTGGAGGCACAGGGCGGTGAAGCCTATAATGGTGCAAAGATGCTTCTCTATCAGGGAATCATTGCTTTTGAATTGTGGACAGGCTGCCAGGTGGAACCCTGGCTTGCAGACAAAGTCTATGAACGGATGCAGAAAGCAAAAAAGACAGAGGACGGAAAATAAAAAATGAAACACAAACGAAGGAATATCGTCCTGATCGGCTTTATGGGATCGGGGAAGACAACACTGGGACTGAAACTGTCCTATCTGCTACGGATGCCGGTAGAAGACACGGACAAGCTGATCGAGAGACAGGAGGGCAGGAGCATCACACAGATCTTTGCGAATGACGGTGAATCCTATTTCCGGGAACTGGAGACGGAACTGCTGCGAAAATGCGGGGAACAGAAATACGAACGTATCCTGTCTGTGGGAGGAGGCACTCCGGTCAATCCGGTGAACCGGCCCCTGCTGCATCAGTGTGGAACAGTAGTATATCTGCGCGTGTCGCCGGAAGTGGTCTACGAGCGGCTGAAAAATGACACTACAAGGCCCCTGCTGCAGTGTGAGGATCCTCTGACAAGGATCCGGGAACTGCTGGAGATCCGGGACAAAATCTATGCGGAATGTGCGGACATTATACTGGATGTGGATAACAGGCATTCCGATGAACTGGCGGAAGAGTTACAGCTGCAGTTGCGGAAGCAGAAAGACATACAGAGAAAAAAGGAGAGAAAAAAGATGAAAATTCTGGTGATCAACGGACCGAATCTGAATTTTCTGGGAATCCGTGAGAAAAAGATCTACGGAACACAGGACTATCAGTATTTACTGGATCTGATCGACAAAAAAGCAAAAGAAACCGGAGAGGAGATCCAGGTGTTCCAGAGCAACCATGAAGGAGCCATCATCGACAGGATCCAGGAGGCTTATTCTGACGGAACGGAGGGGATCGTGATCAACCCCGGTGCCTACACCCATTACAGCTATGCCATCCGGGATGCTCTGGCAAGCGTGGATATTCCCAAGGTGGAGATTCATATTTCCGATATTACGAGCAGAGAAGAGTTCCGCAAGATTTCTGTGACAGCACCGGTATGTAACAGGCAGATTTACGGACAGGGACTGGACGGTTATCTGCAGGCTATCGACTTCCTGCGGGAGAACAGGCAGTAGTTTCCCGAGAAATTTGAAAAAATTTTTCAAAAGTAGTTGAAATGTGCATGTTTTTATATTAAAATGTTAAAGAATTATGACGTGAAAATATTTAGGAGGAATACATTATGATTTCTGCAGGTGATTTCAGAAATGGTATTACCATTGAGTATGATAACAATGTTTACCAGATTATCGAATTCCAGCATGTTAAGCCGGGAAAGGGCGCAGCTTTCGTAAGAACCAAGCTGAAGAACATCAAGAGTGGCGGTGTAGTAGAGAAGACTTTCCGTCCTACTGAGAAGTGCCCTCAGGCGCGTATTGATAGAAAGGATATGCAGTATCTGTATGAAGATGGCGATCTGTACTACTTCATGGATACCGAGACTTATGATCAGGTTGCACTGAACTCTGAGACTGTAGGCGATGCACTGAAGTTCGTAAAAGAGAACGAGATGTGCAAGATCTGCTCCCACAATGGCAGCGTATTCTCCGTGGAGCCTCCTCTGTTTGTAGAACTGGAGATCACTGAGACCGAGCCCGGATTCAAGGGTGATACCGCTACCGGTGCCAGCAAGCCTGCTACCGTTGAGACCGGAGCTACTGTTGCAGTACCTCTGTTCGTTAACCAGGGCGACAAGATCAAGATCGATACCAGAACCGGTGAATATCTGTCTCGTGCATAATTGTTGAGACTACCACTGTTCTGAGCAATATCCGATAAAAGAACCTGTAAGGCAATAAGTTATCCTGTTTCGGGATGGCTTATTGCTTTTGTTATTTTCTACATTTTTACACTGGAAATACCACATGGGAAAAAGCAGGAGGGGAGCCTGCTTCGGAGAGGCATGGAGGTATTCTATGGAGATTTCTACATTTAAAGTAAAGGTACAGAAGGCTGTCAGCGAAGTATTGGGACAGGAGTATACAGTGGAACTGCGGGAAGTGCAGAAGAATAACGGAGTGCTGCTTCAGGGACTGATGATCCGTAAGGGACAGGACAATGTGACACCTACGATTTATCTTAATTCCTTCTGGGAAGCTTATGAGGGTGGTGTGACCTTTGCAGATATTATTAAGAAGATCATCAGTATCTATAAGGAGGACGGAATCGGCCGGAAGATCGATGTTTCCTTTTTTCAGGATTTTGAGAAGGTAAAGGAGAAACTGTGCTTCCGGCTGGTGAACCGGGAGAAGAACCGGGAGCAGCTGGAAAAAGTGCCGTATATTCCGATACTTGATCTGGCAATCTGCTTCTACTATGCGTTTGACGAAGCAGGAGTGGACAACGGTATGATCCCCATCTACAGATCCCATCTGGACAACTGGAAGGTGACAGACAGGGATCTGCTGGAGATTGCAGTGAAAAATACCCCCAGACTGTTTCCCGGTGAGACCATTCCCATGGAGGATGTGCTGGGAGACGCACTGCAGGAACTTCCGGAGGAAGTCCGGAGGGAATTTTTGAGGAAGGTATCCATGATGATCCTGACGAATTCCCGCAAGACTTACGGTGCCTGCAGCATTCTGTATCCCGGGATGCTGGAGCAGCTGGCAGAGCGTATCGGCGGCGATTATTACATGATCCCCAGTTCTGTTCATGAATTCCTGCTGGTTCCCAGGGAACGGGAACAGGACAGGGAAGAACTGAAGAAAATGATCGCAGAAGTGAACCGGACGGAGCTGCCGCCGGAGGAAGTTCTGTCGGACCATTTATATCTGTATTGCAGCCGGGAGAGGGAAGTAAAGATAGTGTAGAATACCGGAGTGAATATTATGTTTGAAAAAAACTGAATAATTCCAACAATTTAAACTGGACATATGTAGTGTTTTATGATATTATAGTCGAGGTGATGTAACAAATTTGTAATATTTGCATCCGTAGTCTAATGGATAGAACGGAGGCCTCCGACGCCTTTAATGCAGGTTCGATTCCTGTCGGATGCATTTACATCACCTTGATTATAGGGAGAGAGATGAGAGAAGCCGCTTGCGGCTTTTTGCGATTAAAGAACTTTTTTTCAGAATTTGGAAAGGACGCAATATGTGGAAAGAAAAATTACATTTTCTTGGAAACTATATCATAAAGCATAGTAAAGTAGTTTTGCCGGCTGTCGTTGTTGTGGCAGTGGCAGTCACCGTATCTGTAAGCCTGAGTATGAACAACCGTCACCGTGAGGAGCAGCAGAACGCAGAGAGCGCAGCGGCAGCGTCCAGTGAGATTGCTACGGAACCGACAACAGAGGATGTATCTTTGGTAGCAAATGAGGAAGGTGCGGTATATACTCTGGTAGCTACTTATTATAATGCCATGGCGACCGGTGATGAGACAACGTTACGTTCCGTTTGTGATGAGATCTCCGACAAAGACATGTATCGTTATCTGGAACTGGCACAGTATATTGATTATTATCCGACTTTGGAGATCTATACCAAGACCGGCCCGGAAGAGGGTTCGGTGATCGCTTATGTATATTACAAGATTGCATTTGTGGGTCATGAGGAAGAGGTGCCCGGTTATCAGGCACTTTATATCTGCACCAATGATCAGGGAGAAATGTATATCAAGCGCGGCGAGAACAGTGAGGAAGTCAACGATTATATCAAGACGGTAAGCACGCAGGATGATGTTGTGGAATTTAACAACAAGATCACAGTGGAATACAATGAACTGATGGTAGATCATCCGGAAGTATTGCAGTATATCAGTGAGCTGGATTCTCAGGTAAGCATTGCCGTAGGAGAGAAGCTGGCCAATCAGGTAGCCGGAGATCAGAATACAGATACCTCTGCGGAAGGCGGCGATCAGGCGGCAGACGGTCAGGATACTTCTGCCGAAGGCACAGAGCAGCCCGCAGAAGAACAGGGACCGCAGTATGTGACGACAACTACTACCGTAAATGTCAGAAGCTCCGACAGTGAGCAGGCGGATAAGCTGGGTAAAGTGGCAGGAGGTACGAAGCTTCAGGTACTGGAGCAGCGCGCCAACGGTTGGACCAAGGTAGATTATGAAGGTAAGGAAGGCTATATCAAGACAGAGTTCCTGCAGCTGGCAGAGAGCGCAGCCGGTGCCGAGACCATCGGAACCGTGACCGCTACCACCAATATCAATGTACGTGCATCCGCCAGTGAGACTGCAGATCGTCTGGGAGTTCTTTCCGGTGGCGATTCCGCGGAACTGGTCGGCACAGAAGGCGACTGGAGCAAGATCAGGTACAATGGCCAGATCGGATACGTCAAGAGTGAATATGTACAATAACAGATTTTCCAAGTTCGTAGGGGCGCGGATGCTTGCATACGGCGACCTATGAACTTGAGAAAATCGCACCTACATGAGGAAGAAGCGATTTGCGGAAGCAAATCAGCGGAATCCGAATGTAGGTAGAATTGCGAGAGCAGCGAAGGCTGCGGAGCAATTCGTATTGCGCGGCGAATAATAGGGCGAATGCCCGACAGCGAAGAAATGCGAAGCATTTTTGAGCGGTGCACTGCGGAATGAGGAAGAAGCAAATCAGCGGAATCCGAATGTAGGTAGAATTGCGAGAGCAGCGAAGGCTGCGGAGCAATTCGTATTGCGCGTCGAATGATAGGGCGAATGCCCGACAGCGAAGAAACGCGAAGCGTTTTTGAGCGGTGCACTGCGGGCTTGGAATAAAATAAGATAATTCAGGGAAAGCTTCTTACCAAAAACGGTAAGGAGCTTTTTCTATGAATAAAACAGGAAATCACAATCTGAAGAAACAGGAGATCAACATCTACCGGGAGATCCAGCGTAACACGGAAATGGCCATGAAGGCACTGGATGCCGTTACGGACAAAATCTACGACGACAGGCTGGCAGCCGTGGTGGCGGAACAGGAATTACAGTACTCCAGGCTGCATGACAGAGCAGTGCAGAATCTGGTGGAGGGCAAGGCCCAGACCTACCGGGAGAATGCCATGGAGAACATGATGCTGCGCTTTGGAATCGGTTATAACACCCTGCTCAACACCAGCACAAGTCATATCGCAGAAATGATCATCAAGGGCAGTAATAACGGTGTGCTGGAGATGGAGAAGGTGTTGGCACACAATGAAGAGTTTGCTGGAAGCCCCTGCCGCAGTCTGGCGAAGGAACTGATCGAGATGGAGAATGCCAACATCCGGACTCTGAAAGAATATCTATAGCATACAAAACGACCGCTTTCGGCAATTTAACGTACATCATAACGCACAAATTGTATACTTGCATACCTTTTTGTGCAATTTTTATAGAAAATGGCCAAAAACTTTTACGATTTAGTGAAATAAAGTTTATTGTACAATTAAAAAAGTCGTTTTATAATAAAGCATATGGCAACCAGGTTGTCATGAATCTGTATACCAATTGAAGGAGGACATTCAAATGTCATATGTTGATGAAGTATTTGATTTGGTAGTCGCAAAGAATCCTGCACAGCCCGAGTTCCACCAGGCAGTCAAAGAGGTTCTGGAATCTCTTCGCGTGGTGATCGAGGCAAACGAGGAAAAATATCGTAAGGATGCTCTGCTGGAGAGACTGGTAACTCCCGAGAGACAGATCCTGTTTCGTGTACCCTGGGTGGATGATAAGGGTCAGGTACAGGTAAACAACGGTTTCCGTGTACAGTTCAACTCCGCAATCGGACCTTACAAGGGAGGCTTACGTTTACATCCTTCCGTTAACTTAGGTATCATCAAGTTCCTTGGTTTCGAGCAGACCTTCAAGAACTCTCTGACCGGCTTGCCTATCGGCGGTGGTAAGGGTGGTTCCGATTTTGATCCCAAGGGTAAATCCGACAGAGAGATCATGGCTTTCTGCCAGAGCTTCATCACAGAACTTTACAAATATATCGGAGCAGATACCGATGTTCCTGCAGGTGATATCGGTACCGGCGCAAGAGAAATCGGTTATATGTACGGACAGTACAAGAGACTGACCGGCCTGTATGAAGGTGTTCTGACCGGTAAGGGCTTAAGCTATGGCGGATCCCTGGCAAGAACCGAAGCAACCGGTTATGGCTTGCTGTATCTGACCGAGGAGATGTTAAAGTGCAATGGCAAGGATATCGCAGGCAAGACCGTGGCTGTATCCGGTGCCGGTAACGTAGCAATCTACGCTATCCAGAAAGCAGAGCAGTTAGGTGCCAAGGTAGTTACCTGTTCCGATTCCACCGGCTGGATTTATGATCCCGAAGGAATCGATGTAGCACTGTTGCAGGAAGTAAAGGAAGTAAAGCGTGCAAGACTGACCGAGTATGCTGCTGCAAGACCCAGCGCACAGTATCATGAGAAGAAGAATGGTGAGCATGGTGTATGGACCGTGAAGTGTGATGTAGCTCTTCCTTGCGCAACCCAGAACGAACTGGATCTGGAGGATGCAAAACAGCTGGTTGCTAACGGCGTATTCGCTGTAGCAGAGGGCGCTAACATGCCTACCACCATGGAAGCTACCGAGTACTTCCAGAAGAACGGAGTTCTGTTCTGCCCCGGCAAAGCATCCAATGCAGGTGGTGTTGCTACCTCCGCTCTGGAGATGAGCCAGAACAGTGAGAGACTTTCCTGGACCTTCGAAGAGGTTGATGCAAAGCTGAAGACCATCATGGTTAATATCTTCCACAATCTGGATGATGCAGCCAAGAAGTACGGCATGGAAGGTAACTATGTAGCAGGTGCTAACATCGCAGGCTTCCTGAAGGTTGCAGATGCTATGACTGCACAGGGTATTGTATAGGAACATCTGAAAACATAAGGTATATCATGAGCACCGGATCGAATGTGAAAACGTTTGATCCGGTGATTTTTTTATGCAAAAAATAACCAGCCCCTGTAGCTGCGTGGAGCAGTGGTACAGGGGCTGGTATTGTTATTTCTATGGTATTCTATGGTTCACATATTATTCTTCTGTCTGCGGCTGCGCTGCAGCATTACGGGCATTGATCTCGGCCTGTTGCTGGTTGATCACAGATTCGTAGTCCGGATTGGCAAAGAAGGTTGCATCATGCTGACACTGACTTCTGGTGTTCGGTGTGCTGACAGTCTGCGTGCCATCCGGATTGTTGATGATGACAGTGGAGCCCTGCTGTAATGCAGGATCTTCTACCAGAGGCATGGTGGCAACACCGGTGTACTTGAACGGGCAGTCAGGGCTTGCGGGTAATCCGTCGTAAGCACAGATCTCGCCCTGATAGTGTACATCGCAGCTTTCCGTTGGTTCCGTACCCTCAGCAAAATACTCTGTATATACACAGCCATCGCAGAGACCGGGAATCGGGAGCTTGCCGGACTGGGAACATACCGCTACCTGTACAATACCGGAGGGAACCGGGAACTGGGTGTTAGGCAGATCCTCATGAACACGCTTCATAACTTTACGCCATAAGGTCTTGGAGACACCGTCCTCAGCGTTGTTTAGGTCAACATTGTTGTCGTACCCGGTCCAGGTAGCAGCGGTGTAGTAAGGGGTATATCCTACAAACCAGGCATCGGTAGGTCCGGTAGTAGTACCGGTCTTACCGGCGATAGCCATACCGCCGAAATTTACACGGCCACCGGTACCGGAGGTAACTACATCCTGCATAGCACTGGTCAGCAGGAAAGCGGTGGTCTCCTTGATGACCTGTCTGGTAGCCGGATTGGTGTTGTCCAGAATTACATTGCCATCGGAATCGGTGACTCTGGTGTACAGCTTCGGGGTGACATAAGTACCGCCGTTGGCAATAGCTGCGTAGGCACCAGTCAGTTCGTAAGGAGTAACACCGTAGGTCAGACCGCCCAGAGCCAGGGACTGGTTCACGTCGGACTTGATCTCGTTGCCGACCTGCACACCGTCGGTCAGAGTGGTAAATCCAAAGTTCAGCAGATAATCATAACCAAGTCTCGGAGTGATCACCGTGATGTTCTTAACTGCGATGATATTCAGGGAGTCACGGATCGCGCTTCGGATATTCTGGATGCCCCGGTAACCGGTCTTGTACCAGTTACGAACGGGAGTACCGTCTGCATAGTTAAACGGTGCATCGTTGTATACAGTAGCCAGAGTCTTGCCGGCACTGTCCAGAGCGGGAGCGTAGGAGGCCACTACCTTGAAGGTAGATCCCGGCAGACGCTTGGCACTGGTGGCGCGGTTCAGGGTTCTACGGCCCTCCTTGGCACCGCGGCCGCCGATCATGGCTACCACATAGCCGGTGTCCTGCTCCTCGATGACCATAGCGGACTGTGGCTGAGGAGTCATGGAGATAGTTTCTTCGTAATTGTCCGCATTGTCTTCCACACCCAGCTGCGCCAGCATTGCAGAACGGTAAGTGTCTACGGCCGCATAGGCATCGTCCTGGGAAGAGAAGATCAGATTGAACTTCGCACTCTGGTTCTGCTTGAACCAGGTCATCATATTTTCCTTGCTGAAATTATTTTTTGTGCCGTCAGGAGAGATAATGGTAAGTGCATAGTTCAGATACCATTTCACGTTCTCCGGATAATTGGAGGGATCTGCATATTCTTCGTTCAGAATTGCCTGAATCTTGGGATCCAGAGTGGATTCCACACGCAATCCGCCGGAGGTCAGCAGAGTCTCGGCCATGTTCTCGTTGTAACCGGACAGGATCAGATCCTGTTTTACCTGCTCATATACCGCATCAGAGAAGTAGGAACCGGTAGTGGCGTTGGCTTCCTGATAGTCAATGTCGTACAGACCAATACGCTCGTACACGGCATCGGTATCCGCCATGGCTTCATCGTATTGTGTCTGACTGATAAAGCCAAGCTCCAGCATTTTATTCAGACATTTCTCACGACGCTTTACATTCTCTTCCGGATGACGGATCGGATTGTATTTGGATGGATTTTGGGTGATGCTGGCAATGACCGCACATTCGGAAATGGTCAGTTCACTGCAGTGTTTACCGAAGTAACGTAAGGATGCGGATTCCACACCCAGGGTGTTCTGCCCCAGGTTGATGGCGTTCATGTAACGCAGCAGGATCTCGTCCTTGGAGTAGTACTTTGTAATCTCCAGTGCCAGGTACTGCTCCTGGATCTTACGCTTGATTTTTTTGATCTTGTTATTACCCTCGGAGGTCCAGTCCGTAAAGACGGTATTTTTTAGAAGCTGCTGGGTAATGGTACTGGCACCCTGGGCTTCTTCACCACCGGTCTTAAAAAACTGATAACCGGCACGGATAATACTCTTGAAATCAATACCGTTATGCTGATAGAAACGTTCATCCTCGATGGCTACGAAAGCCTTGCCCAGGTAGTCGGGAATCTCGTCCATGCCGACGGAGAGACGGTTGGAGTTGGTGCTGACGTACTGGTCAATCTCGTTGCCCTCTCTGTCATAGACGATGGTAGCTTCGCCGACAGCCACGACATCCGACAGACGGATCGTGGGGGTGGAGGAGAGGATACCGCGGAAAACACCGATACCGGCGGCTACACCGCAGATGCCGATGCCTACGACAGCGGCTAGCATGACCTTGACACAGGTCAGAGCAATTTTCCTTCCCCATTTTTGTGATTTAGAGTTGAGTGTCTTTTGCTTCGCACGGACACCTTTTTTACTATAATTCATAAAACAAGTCCTTTCTGTCTGAGATACAGACGAAAACATTATACCAAATAATGCTATGTAAATAAAGGCTTTTTAGAATTGTTTCACATTTTGGAGAAGTTATGCTACACTGAAAAAGAAAGCAAAAGAAAATAAGAATTTAAAAATAAGTGAGGCCATACATGGGTGACATGACAGCAACAGATAACTATAGAGTCCTTTTGTCCGGCGGGGAAGGCGAAATCGTGGAGAAAAAGTCCCGCTTTATCTCTACGATCCGCAAGTGTGAAACCGAGGAAGAAGCAGTGGCTTTTATAGAAGAAATGAAGAAAAAATACTGGGATGCCAGACACAACTGTTCTGCATTTATAATAGGAAGCAGAGGCGAACTGACCCGGTGCAGCGATGACGGGGAACCCTCCGGAACGGCGGGGCGTCCGATGCTGGAAGTATTGACCGGATCCGGTATCCGCAATATTGCGGTGGTAGTGACCAGATATTTTGGTGGCACATTGCTCGGCACCGGCGGCCTGGTGCGGGCCTATACCCAGGCGGTGAAGGAGGGGCTGGATCATTGTGAGACCGGCATTATGCGGAAGGGCTGCGAGCTGGAAGTGACAACGGATTATAATGATGTTGGAAAGCTGCAGTACTATTTCGGACAGCAGGGCATCGTTCCTGAGGACAGCATCTATGCGGAAAACGTAAAATTTATTTTACTTGTCCCGGTGGAAAAAGAGGATAGTCTCAGGAAAAACCTGACAGAAACCACCTGCGGAAAGGTAAAAATTGAGAAATTGAAAGAAACTTATTTCATTGACAAAGAATAGTCATAAAGTTAAAATATTATTAACAATTCAGAACCATTAAATATTGACGGATATTCGTCGAATGTTTACATTCGTAAGAATATATGTCAAGAGCAAAAGGAAAGCCTCGTAGAGGCGATTTTGCGAATGGGGTTCTGGATGGATCCTACAGAAAGGTGGTGGTTTTTATGAAGTGTACACAGAAGAGTTCTGACAACCCACTTCCGGGGCGAAGTTACTGCATAAGTTACACCCATAGAAAACATCATAAGGAGGATCATCATGGAACAGATCAAAGAACTGGAAGAAGTCTTAGAGCTTCTTAACACCAAGCAGTATACCAAACTGCGCCAGTATCTGGCTGAACTCAACGATGCCGATATTGCAGGACTTCTGGAAGAACTGGAAGAAGAGGATATGCTCAAAGTCTTCCGCATTCTTCCCAAGGACCTGGCGGCAGACGTTTTTTCCTATTTAGATATGGACAATCAGCAGAAGATCATCACCTCCCTGTCAGATAAGGAAGCAACGAACATCATCAACAACCTGATGGCAGACGATGCGGCTGACCTGCTGGAAGAGATGCCTGCCAACATTGTCAAAAAACTTCTGACCAACGCAAGCCCTGAGGTACGCAGAGACATTAATCATCTGCTGCGGTACCCGGAAGATTCCGCCGGAAGCATCATGACGGTCGAGTATGTAGACCTGAAGGAGAATCTGACGGTGAATCAGGCCATCGAGCGGATCCGTAAGGTAGGCCTCGACAGTGAGACCATCAATATCTGCTATGTGCTGGATGCGCAGAGAAGACTGGTGGGAACCGTGGCCCTGCGTTATCTGCTGCTCATGGACGGTGACGAGATCATCGGTGACATCATGCATGAAAATGTCATCTCCATCAATACCCTGATGGACCAGGAGGAAGTTGCCAGACAGTTCAAAAAATACGACTTTACAGCCATGCCGGTAGTGGACAATGAGAACCGGCTGGTAGGTATTATCACCGTGGACGATATCGTGGATATCATCGAAGAAGAGACCACGGAGGATATGGAAAAAATGGCGGCTATCGTGCCCAGTGATAAGCCTTATATGAAGACCGGGGTATTTGAGACCTTCAAAAAGCGTATTCCCTGGCTGCTTCTTCTGATGGTGTCAGCTACATTTACCGGAGCTATCATTTCTTCTTTTGAAGATGCGCTGAGCGTGTGTGCGGTACTGGTGGCATATATTCCCATGCTGATGGATACCGGCGGAAATGCCGGAAGCCAGGCGAGCGTTACGGTCATCCGTGGACTGTCCCTGAATGAGATCGAATACCGGGATGTGCCGAAGGTCGTATTCAAGGAGATCCGCGTGGCACTGATCTGCGGTATTACACTTTCCGCAGCGAACTTTGTAAAATTACTGTTATTGGATAAAGTAGGGGTGCTGGTGGCAGCATCCGTGTGCCTGACTCTGGTGGCGGCAGTAGTGATCGCTATGATTATCGGATGTCTTCTGCCGATCCTGGCGAAACGGCTGGGATTCGACCCTGCGGTCATGGCGAGTCCGTTCATAACGACCATCGTCGATGCAATGTCATTACTGGTATATTTCCGTGTGGCATCTGCAATTTTAGGGTTATGATAAGAGAATAAATGACAGGTAAAGCGTCTGCCTGAAAGCAGGCGCTTTTGACATTTTTTTGACAGGATGTTTTTTTTTAAGTACTTTTCAGCAAGCTCTTTGCAAGGATGTAAATTTTTGTTAGAATCAGGATAAATGTGAAATGTAACCGCTTTCGTTAATCTTTTTCTTAAGAGAATATTCGGGAACAGCAAAAGCAACGGAGGAATGAAATATGAGATATTTTTTTGAATCTAAAGTAGAGAAAAAGGATGTAGGATACACCATTCAGATTCCTTTTAATGTATGGGAAGTATGCCATCAGAGAGAAGTCATCAAGGGAGATATCGTTCTGGATAACAATATCATTCAGTGCGAGCTTCATCCCAAGGAGAAGGGCAATTACGAGATTGTGATCACCGATGAAGCTGCTGTAAAAGTAGAGCTGGGTGTGCCTCACAAGATCCTGTTACATATTAACGGTTCCCTGATCCGTATGGATCAGAACAGCCCTTACAGCTTTGAGAATCCAATCCGCAAGATCGACAGCATGAACGTGATCATCCAGCCCGAAGACGGTCTGTGCGGTCAGGCTTGTGTCGCAATGTTAGCCGGTGTTACTATCGCAGAGGTGATCAGCGTGATGGACTGCAGAGAGTGGCAGGCTACCATGGGCCGTGTGATCTCTGCGCTGAACTATTACGGCATTGATCATTCCGATATCATCGTTTATACCAAGGGCAAACCCGCTGTGCTGCCGAAGTGCTGCATCATGATGGAGAAGATGGGACGCTTCTGCCACTATCTGGTACATTACGATGGCAAGTTCTACGATTCCAATCTGGGCGTAATGGAAGAGTATGATATGAGCAAGCTGTTAGGTTACCTTGAAATCAAATGCTGATGGAATGCAAATCCGTATTTGCGTGATTTCGATTACCTTGTTCTATTTATAAGGAAGTTCAAAAACTGTAGGTTACACAGATGTGCCTACAGTTTTTTCATAGCAAATAGGTTAATCGGCTAAAAACCCCCTAATAGGGTTGCATGTTAACACGATAAAGTGTAAAATGGAAAAGTGTGATTTTCGTAACGCTTTAGAGCGATTACTAATTTTTTATTACAAAGGATGGGAGAAAAATGAATCAGAAAAAGAAGATTGAAAATTATCAGCAGATTGCCATGGGAACCGGATTGCGTTATGATGAAGTGGGTGGCCTGTTTCATGGGGAACGGGATGGGTTTGACTTTATCGTCTATGCACCCGATGCAAGATATCCATATATGATGGTGCTGCATACGGCGGCAAAAAGCGCTGACGGGTCGACATTTGACAAGCAGGCAGTGAAAGGGTTTCAGAAAAGCAGCAAGAAGATCGCGAGTTTTGGTCAGAAGAATCTGGATATCAGAGTATCACTGAAGGCACAGTCCAATGCGGAAAAATGTAAGGATACATTGAACGAAGCACTTGCAGCTACAACGACATTCCTGCGTACAAACAGTTACAGCCCCTGCTGTGATCTGTGCGGTCAGAATGTAGAGACCGGAGCGTTCAGAATGGGCGGTGAATACTATCATTTATGTCCGGACTGCGAGACGAAGATGCGCAGTGACATCGCAATGAAGACACAGCAGAAGGCGCAGAAGAAAGAAAACATCGTAGGCGGTATTGTAGGTGCCCTGTTAGGATCCCTGTTGGGAATGCTCAGTGTTCTGATCTTAAGCCAGTTGGGATATGTAGCAGCATTATCCGGTGTGATCATGGCGGTGTGCGTTCTGAAGGGATATGAGATGCTGGGCGGAAAACTGACCAAAAAGGCTGTGGTCATCAGCGCTGTGATCATGATCCTTATGACGTATTTCGCAGATCGTGTGGACTGGGCGATCATTCTGTTCAATCAGGGCGGCGGTGCGGAAGCAGGTTATAGTCTGTTCGAGTGTTATCGACTGATCCCTGCGGCACTTTCCGCAGAAATTATTGATATGGGAAGCTACATAGGCAATCTGGTTCTACAGTATCTGTTTGTGGCGCTCGGAGCAATTCCTACCGTTATCGGAAAAATGAAAGAGAAAAAAGAAGAAGGTATTATCGTAAGATTAAATTAAGCCCTTTGCTTTCAGCAGACAATGTGGTACAATAGTACCAGTGATGTAATTCCTTATATCGTGGTATTGAGTTCAGACTTTTGACCCCGGTAGCATAATGTTGGAATTAGGGGGAAACAGAATATGAGAAAGTGGAAAGCATGGCTGTTTGCATTGGCTGTTCTCATAGGCATTGGGACTATTGGGACGGCGTCAATGAAGGCAGAAGCACAGAATCTGAATCAGGGAAAGCGGGTACTGTTTATCAGTTCGTATTCTTATGGATGGGACACAGTCCAGACACAGATTGAAGGAATCAAGGCGGGGGTGGACGAGAATACCACTATCGACTATGAATTTATGGACACGAAGCGTTTTCGGACAGATGAGTGGCTGAATATGTTTCATGATATGCTGAAATACCATCTGGAGAATACGGATCCCTATGATGTGGTGATCGTTGGAGATGATGCGGCGCTGCAGTTTGCCATGGAATACCGGGAAGAACTGTTCCCGGAGATACCGGTTGTCTTCGAAGGTGTGAACGATGAAGAATATGCCATGAAAGCGGCAGAGAATCCTCTTGTGACGGGAATTATTGAAAAACTGTCCGTAGAGAAGAACATAGACATGGCACTGAAGGTGAATCCGACAGCCGATAAAGTAGTGGCGATACTGGATGATTCAGTGACCGCAGATGCAGAACGGAAGAATTTTTACAGTGCTGAGGCAGAATATCCGGAGCTGGAATTTTCTGAGATCAATTCTTCCGAACTGACAACTGCGCAGCTGCAGCAGGCTATCAGCAAGGTGGATGATAAGACGATACTGATCTATATCGTTATGTCAAAGGACGGCAGTGGCAAACAATATACCAGTGACCAGGCGGTCCGTATGGTCGTGAATTATTCCAAAGTACCGGTTTACCGCATGGTGGAGGCCGGGATCGGTGACGGACTGCTGGGCGGTAATGTGGTATCCATGTATAAGTCCGGAGAGATCGCAGCACAGATGGCCATGGATATCGCGAATGGTACCGACAGTGCAGAGATCAATGTGGTAAAGGACAGTCCCAACATTTATTGTGTAGATGAAGACGTCATGCGGAAGTTCGGGCTGGAGGCATCACAGTTTCCCAAAGATACCGAATTTGTAAATCATCGGGAGAGCTTTTTTGCCAGGAACCGTGAGGCTTTGATACCGGCACTTATACTTATCGCTGCACTCAATGTTATTATCTGCTGGGTGTGCTTCGATAATTACCGCAGACGAAAACTGCTGCAGGAACTGGAGCAGGCACGTGCAATTATGGAGGCGGCATCACAGCATGACTTCCTGACGGGACTTCCGAACCGCAGCAAATTCATGAAGGATCTGGAGCAGATGATCGATGCGAAGGTTCCCTGTACCGTCATGATGCTGGATATTGATAATTTCAAGAAGATCAACGACACTTACGGACATACGGCAGGAGACGAAGCACTGCAGCAGGTGGCAAACCGCCTGAAAGAGATGCAGTCCCAGATACTGACATCATACCGTTTCGCCGGAGATGAATTTATTCTGATCCTGCGCAGCAGCCAGAATATGCTGGTGGAGAAGACAGCGTACCAGTGCAGACAGGTATTCACAAAGGATGTGGTGCTCTGCGGTACGAAGCGGAAGATTGGCGGCAGCATTGGTATTGCAAGTTATCCTAAGGATACGGATAATCTGGAACAGCTGATCGTGTGTGCGGATGATGCCATGTATCAGGTGAAGAAGAACGGCAAGAATGATTTTGCATTCTATAAAAAGCCAGAGGAAGAAAAAACGGACAATACGCAATAAAACGGAAATAGAACAAAGAATACAGAAAAATAGGGAAACAGGCAGAAATTTGCTGTTATAATAACAGAGGTTTCTGCCTGCTTTTTGAACGGAAAATTGCTTTCCATGTTGAAAAAACATACGATTATGTTATAATTAGTACTATTGACTAAAAGGAGAACAGTGTGAAAATAAATTTCACACGCAAATTTGTGCCTGCGGCCCAAACTTTGCAGATTTTGAGAAAGGCATGGTTAATTAAAATGCGAATACTATCAGAAGCGCTGGGATATGTAATGTACTTTTGCTATTATCTGGTGCATAATTATGGATTGGCAATCATTCTGTTCACATTGATCAGCAAGATCGTATTGTTGCCGGTATCCGTCTGGGTACAGAAGAATTCCATTAAAATGGTAAAGATGCAGCCTGAGATCAACCGGATCAAGGCAAAACATTTCGGGGATGCAGACCGGATCGCGGACGAACAGTCCAAGATATTCAAGAGAGAGAAGTACAATCCGCTGGCATCCCTGATCCCGCTGGCAGTTCAGATCATTCTGCTGATGGGACTGGTAGAGGTTATCTATCACCCGCTGGATTATCTGCTTCATCTGCCACAGGATGTGATCACGGCATTCAATGGCCTGGCTGTCAGCCTGGCCGGAGCAAATCCGGAGAGCTCCTCTATTCAGCTGGCAGTAGTGGAGATGATCAAGAGTGGTAATTATGCAGAACAGTTCGCAGCATTGCAGTCAGGACTGGCAGGTGTGGACATTGCGTCTGTATTACAGCAGGTGCAGGGAATTTCCCTGAACTTCTGCGGCATGAATTTAAGCTGGGTACCTTCCGAAGTGGGGGGCATTGATATCATCGTCCCCATTGCAGCCGGTATTTCCGCATGGCTGTTGTGTGTGGCACAGAATGCAGCCAATGTCATTCAGGCAGAGCAGTCCAAGCTGAACAAATACGGTATGATGGCATTTTCGGTAGGCCTGTCCCTGTATCTGGGCTGGTTTGTTCCGGCAGGTGTGGCTTTGTACTGGATCGCCAGCAACCTGTTCGCAATTTTACAGCAGTATCTGCTGAACTGGGCCATCAATCCCAAGGATTATGTGGATTATGAGGAACTGGAGGCCAGCAAACAGGAACTGGAGGAATTGCAGTCCATTGGTGGCAAGAAGAAACTCTTCGAGAAAAATCCCTATGCCAAGAGAGAGAAGAAAGATTTCAAACGTTTCTTCTCTGTAGTGAACAAGCATCTGGTATTTTATTCCGAGAGCAGTGGCTTCTATAAATATTATCAGGGCATTATCGAATGGCTCCTGGCACATACCAATCTGACTATCCACTATATCACCAGTGATCCGGAAGATCAGATCTTTGCACTGGCGGAAAAAGAAGACAAGATCCGGGCATATTATATCGGAGAAAAACGTCTGATCACACTGATGATGAAGATGGATGCAGACGTAGTGGTCATGACTATGCCGGATATTGAGAACTTCCATATTAAGCGCAGCTATATAAGGAAGGATATTGAATATATCTATATTCCTCACTGTATGGACAGTCTGAATATGACCATGCGTACCGGTTCCATGGATCACTACGATACCGTATACTGCGTCGGTAAGCATCATACTGAGGAAATCCGCAAGACAGAGGAAGCTTACGGTCTGCCTCCCAAGAAGCTGATCGACTGGGGCTACTGCCTGCTGGATCGTATGATCGAAGATTACAGGAAAGCGGATAAGACGCCTCATGAGAAAAAGCATATTCTGATCGCTCCTTCCTGGCAGAAGGACAATATCGTGGACAGCTGTCTGGAAGGCATGCTGGATGATCTGGCAGGTAAGGGCTATGAAGTGGTAGTACGCCCTCATCCTCAACAGGTGCGTCTGCAGCAGGATAAGATGGATCGCCTGAAAGAGCGTTATGCCAAGAACCCGGATATTGACATTCAGACAGACTTCTCATCCAACAGCACGGTATTCGAGGCGGATCTGCTGGTGACTGACTGGTCCGGTATCGCTTATGAATATGCCTTTACGACCAAGAAGCCGGTTCTGTTCGTGGATACTCCCATGAAGGTCATGAATCCGGAATACCAGAAGATCGACACCGTACCTATCAATATCTGGATGAGGGATGTCATCGGAGACCGTCTGGATCCTGCAAAGACAGAGGAGACCGAAAGCAAGGTCAGAAATCTGCTGGAGCAGAAGGATGCTTACCATGACAGAATTGAAAAGTTCGTGGAAGAATATGTATACAATCTGGGCAACAGTGCCGAAGTAGGTGCAAAGTACATTGTACAGGCAGTCCAGGAACAGATCAAAAAAGCAAAAGAACAATAAAAATCTGAAATACAAAAAGAGTAAAAGAAAGAGGTAAAAACATGAAAAAATTAAGCAAGATCGCACAGGTAACATTTTTTGCAGCAGCATTCGCAGTACTGTTTTCCGGAACTGCAGATGCATATATTGACCCTTCTGTTATGAACTATGCTATTCAGGCAGTAGCCGGTGTAGTCATCGCCGTAGGCGCTGCAGCCGGTATCTACTGGAGAAAGGCCAAGAAGAAGATCGACAAGAGTCTGGGAATCGATGAGAACAGAAACAAAGAAGTAGAATCCGATGACATTATGCTGGATCAGGCAGAGGACAAGCAGGAGAAGTAATCTGACATGAAAAAGCGGGATAAAAAGCAACTGCTGCCGGGAATCGTGGTGGCGGCTGCCATCAGTTTCCTGGTGTTTTTATATGCACCGGTAGATTTGTATTGCAGTAATATATCCGAGTTCTGGTTTGATTTCGGAATTCTGATCAGGGCATCACTGGGCCTGTTTTTGATCAGCACCGTTGTGCTGCTTCTGATCTATATTGTCTTGTGGCTGATCCATCCGGTGCTGTACCGTATCGGACTGGCAGGTGGATTCTTAGGGCTGATCTGTACCTATATTCAGGGAAATTTTCTGATCAGGAATCTGCCGCCCCTGGATGGAACGACGATTCGATGGGAAGAATATACAACATTTCTGAGGACAGAGGATTTTATTCTCTGGGGCATCGGCTTTGTTGTTGTAGTGCTCATGTATATTTTCCTGAAAAGAGATCTTTTGTCCAAAACGGTAATGTATTTAAGCGGTGGACTGACATTGATGCTGCTGATCACAGCAGTCAGTGTTGTGTTTACCAGTGGGGCACTGCAGGAAAAAGTACATTATCAATATGGTGCGGACGAACAGTTTGTGATGTCCGAAGACCAGAATTTCGTGATCCTTCTGCTGGATACGGTGGATTCCAGAACGATCACGGAGCTGTTGGACGAGCATCCGGAATACAGTGAGGTATTTCGTGATTTCACCTATTTTGAAAATACGGTAGGAGCATACTCCTGCACAGAGAGATCCGTTCCCTATATTCTGTCCGGAGACTGGTATGAAAATGATGAACCCTTTGATGATTACGGCAAGAGGGTGTACCAGGAGTCCCCACTGTTTCAGACATTGCAGGAACGTGGCTACAATATGGAACTCTGTGATTCTGAATTGTATATGGATACCGAACTGATGCATATGTTCAGCAACATTCACGTAGTGGATTTCGAACTGAGTTCTTATACGAAATTTGCGAAACCACTGTTGAAGCTGATCGGTTTCCGGTATGCGCCTTTTGAACTGAAGAAAATGTGTACATTTAAAAAGGCTGCATTCGCAGAACTGCTCCAGGTAGAGAATACACCTGAGGAAACCAGCTGCAGTGAATCGGATCATGTATTTAAGAGTCAGCTGGATCTGCAGGGAATTACCGTGGAAGATTCCTCCAAAAAATTCAAATTTATTCATCTGAACGGAGCACATGTTCCTTATATCTATGATAAGGACATGAATATCATCAATGAACTGGACGGCACCTATGAACAGAGCGCACAGGCCACGATGGTCGGTGCAATGGATTATGTCGAACATCTGCGCAACAGTGAAGCCTACGACAATACAGTCCTCATTGTGATGTCGGATCATGGCTATAACGGAAGCCTGGGACAAAGTGGAGAGGCTACCTGGATGCGTCAGTGTGCATTACTTCTGATCAAGGGAAGAAATGAGCATCATGATACCATGCAGATCTCACAGGCACCCATAAGCTTTGAGGATCTCCAGGAGGCATATGTGCGTCTGCTGGACGGCAGGCGGAGTGATGAGGTCTTTGACTGGAAGGAAGGCGATGCAAGAGAACGCCGGTTCTTACGGTATTCTTTCCTGGATGACGATCATATGCAGGAGTATATACAGACGGGGTATGCTTCTGATATGGATACCATGATTCCTACCGGAAGAGAGTATAATCGTTAGAAAGAAATGCAACAATGTGACAGGGAGAATAAGTGTGAGTAAAAATACTGTGAGAAAAAAGATAACAGGCAGACAGCTGATGCCGGGGATTTTCATATCCCTGGCTATCAGCTTTTTGTTGTTTTTATATGCACCTGTCGATCTGTATTGCGCGAATGTTTCGGAATTCTGGTTTGATTTTTCCACGTTATTGATCACTGCACTGGGGATGTTCGCTGCCTGTTTTGCTGTACTGATGGTGTTATATCTGATTGCCATGCTGATTCATCCGTATGTGTACCGGATCGCACTGGCTGGAGGGCTGACACTTTTTATCTGTACCTATATCCAGGGGAATTTTATGATCGACAAGCTGCCTCCGCTGGATGGCACGTCCATCTGGTGGGAGAAATACGACATCCTTCGGAAAGACACCCTGATATTATGGGGAATTGTTCTGGCGGTGGTTGTTTTGGCTGCGATTTTTCTTAGAAAAGAACGATTTGAAAATGTTGCCATGTTTATCAGCGGATGTATGACTCTGATGCTTCTGGTCACAGCCTGCAGTACTGCATTGACGAATGGGGCACTGATTCCCAAAGTGCATCTGTACATCAGCGAGGAAAACGAGTTTAATATGTCCAGTGACGAGAATTTTGTGATCTTTGTGCTGGATACGGCAGATTCCAGAGAGTTTACTTCCCTGTTGGAGGATCATCCGGAGTACCGTGATATTTTTGCAGATTTTACTTATTATGAAAATATGATGGGGAATTATTCCTGTACCATGAATGCGGTGGCCTATATTTTATCCGGAGAATGGTTCGAGAATCAGGAACCGCTTGCAGATTATCTGAATGATGTATATCTGAATTCCCCCTTGTGGGAGGAACTGTGGAGCAGAGGATATCAGATCGACCTCTATGAGGATGATATTCGTGCTCAGGATGACAGTGTGGCAGACAATTTCGGCAATGTTTATCACACAACAGTCAGACCAAACTCTTATCTGGAACTTGCAAAGGAAGAATTGAAGTTAGTCGGCTTCCGTTATGCACCGTATGATCTGAAGCGCTACTGCGAGACCAGAGAGATTTATTTCGATGCGTTACAGGTTTCAGAGCCGGATGGCACAACGGCTGGAATCTTTACAGAGGACAATATGGCCTTCAAAGAAGCACTGTTAGAGAACGGTGTTGTCATGGATCAGGAGCAGAAGAACTTTAAATTCATTCATCTGGAAGGAGCCCATGCACCTTTTATCTATGGTGGAGATATGGAATATGTCCCGGGAGGGGATTACCGCCAGAATATGGAAGCGTCCATTGCACTTACTGCAAAATATATTGATGCCATTAAGGAAAGCGGAACTTATGATAATACGGCAATCATTGTGATGGCTGACCATGGCTATAACGGACAGGGGGATGAAACAGACAGGGATGTCTGGATGAGACCTGCGCCGATGTTTCTGGTCAAGGGAATGAGAGAGCAGCATGATACCATGCAGATTTCCGAGGCTCCGGTCAGTTACGTGGATCTCTGGGATGCCTATATGCGCCTGATGGATGGGAAACAGAGTGATGCGATATTTGACTGGAAAGAAGGAGATACAAGAGAGCGGCGCTATCTGCGCTATTCTTTCTCCGAGACCGACCATCTGGTGGAATATATCCAAAAAGGACATGCACAGGATCTGGACGGAATGGAACTGACCGGAAGGGAGTTTAACAGGTGAAAAAAAGGAATCTTAAAAATTGGATACCGGGTCTGCAGGTGTCAGCGGCCATCAGTTTCCTGCTGTTTCTGTATGCTCCGATCGATCTGTACTGTGCGAATACAGCGGAATTCTGGTTTGATTTTTCCACGTTATTGATCACTGCACTGGGGATGTTTGCAGCCTGTTTCGCCGTACTGGCGGTGTTGTATCTGATTGCCATGCTGATTCATCCATATGTGTACCGGATCACACTGGCCGGAGGGCTGACACTTTTTATCTGCACCTATATCCAGGGGAATTTTATGATCGACAGACTGCCGCCATTGGACGGAACTTCAATCTGGTGGGGCAAATACGATATTCTCCGGAAAGATACATTGCTTCTTTGGGTAGTAGTGCTGATCGTTGTAATTGCGGCAATGATCGTGCTGCGAAAGCAGAAATTTGTCCATGTGGTAATGTTCATCAGCGGATGCATGACCCTGATGCTTCTGGTTACCGCATGCAGCACCGTGATTACCAGCGGGGCGCTGCATTCCAAACTGCATCTGCATGTCAGCGTGGAAGAAGAATTCGAGATGTCTGCGGACAACAATTTTGTGATCCTTGTGCTGGATACGGCAGATTCCAGAGAGTTTACCTCACTATTAGAGGAACATCCGGAGTACCGGGAGATCTTTGGAGATTTTACTTATTTTGAGAATACCACGGGAGCTTACACCAGCACATTGAATGCTATTCCTTTTATTTTATCCGGTGAATGGTATGAGAATGATGGATCTTTTCAGGACTATCTGGACAGAGTCTACAGAGAGGCACCGTTGTGGAAGGAACTGAAGAGCAGAAATTATCAGATCGATCTCTATGAGGATGATATCCGTGCACAGGATGCTTCCATCGTGGACAATTTTGACAATGTCTATTTTACTAAGGTCACCCCCGTTTCTTATCTGGAACTGGCAAAGCAGGAGCTGAAGCTCATTGGATTCCGGTATGCACCGTATGATCTGAAAAGATACTGCGTGATCAAAGAAGTCTATTTTAATGAATTACGGGAATCTCATCCGGAAGGTTCGGATTCCAAGGCGTTTACTGCGGATAATACGGCTTTCAAGGAGGATCTGGCAGCCCAGGGTGTGGTGATGGATGAGACGGGAAACCGTTTCAAGTTCATCCATCTGAACGGGGCCCATGCACCTTTTATCTATGACAAGGACGCCAATGTTATCGGTGTGGAACATGGATCTTACCGTCAGAGCATGGAAGCTTCCATTACATTGGCAGCAAATTATATTCAGGCATTGAAAGACAGTGGTGCCTATGACAACACCGCTCTGATCGTAATGGCGGATCACGGATACAACGGCATGGGAGAAAAGGAAGAGGACTTTCTGCGGCAGGCAGCGCTGCTTCTGATCAAAGGAAGAAATGAACAGCACGATACCATGCAGATTTCAGAAGCACCCATCAGCTACGAAGACCTGCAGGAGGCGTATGTCCGACTGCTGGATGGCGCGCAGAGCGACGCGGTGTTTGACTGGAAAGAGGGAGATACCAGACAGAGACGTTTTCTGGAATATGCTCCCGGCAGCGAGAAACACATGGTAGAATATCTCCAGAAAGGCCATGCACAGGATCTGACAACTATGGTGCCTACCGGAAGGGTGTTCGACCGGTAATAACTTTTCCTGCGATATAAGCGGCGGGGATGATCCCGACTTCCGCAAAGCGGCTGTCAATGCTGTGGTTGCGGTTGTCACCCAGAACAAAATATTCTCCGGGTGCAAGCGTCAGGGGAGCGGCGGCATTGCCGGCATCCTCCATGGGAGAAAAGCCATCGGGGGTCGGTTGGGGAACCCCATTGACATAGAGGATTCCCTCTGTGATCTGTACCGTATCTCCCGGCAGGGCCACGATCCGTTTGACGATATCGCGTCCCAGCGTCTCGTGGCGGATGACAACGACGTCGTTATAGTCCAGACAGTCTGGCAGACCGAATTTCTGAAGGAGGACCGGCTGCCCGGAGGTGTAGGTCGGCTCCATGGAAGAACCGTTTACAAAATACAGCTGTACCACGAAATGGGACACCAGATAACAGATACAGCCGATAAGCAATACAAAAAGCAGATAAGAACGGGTGCGATGATTCATAAGGGATCCTTTCCGGTTTGTTAAAATGCTGATAAAGATATCAAAATCTATCAGATAGCATACCACATTTCGGGTGGCAATAACAGAGAAGAGAAACAATAAGAGAAAAAGAGGTAAAAGCAATGAAAGTATTACTGGTAAACGGAAGCGGACATGCGAAGGGCTGTACCTACACAGCTCTGGAGGAAGTAGCGGGAGCACTGGAGAAAAACGGTATTGAGACGGAGATCATCCAGGTGGGTACACAGCCCATCGCCGGATGTATCGGCTGCAATGCCTGTCTGAAGAACGGAAAGTGTTTCCGGGAGGATGGCGTGAATGAATTTGTGGAAAAAGCGAAGACTGCAGACGGATTTGTCTTCGGATCTCCGGTGCATTATGCATCTGCTTCCGGTATGATCACTTCCTTCCTGGACAGAGCATTTTACGGCAAGAGCGCCCTGTTCCAGGGCAAGCCCGGTGCCTGCATCGTCAGCTGCAGACGCGGTGGGGCTTCCGCAGCCTTTGACCAGTTGAACAAATATTTTACCATCAACTGTATGCCGGTGGTATCCAGCCAGTATTGGAATCAGGTACACGGCAATACTCCCGAAGAGGTAAAACAGGATCTGGAAGGCATGCAGACCATGCGTACCCTGGGTAACAATATGGCATGGCTGCTCAAATGCATTGCCGCAGGAAAAGCTGCGGGCGTGGATTTCCCGGAGAGAGAACCGGCGCAGAAGACCAACTTTATTCGATAAGGAGACAGATGAATTATGGCAGAGTGGAATGGATTGGGAAGATATCCGGAGGATGCGGATGTGAATGATCGTCCGGAAGAGGGTACCTTGCTGGCCTATGTGGACGGAAGCTATCAGGATGCACTGAAAAAATACGGTTTCGGCTGTATTTTTATTCTTCCCGACGGACGCATCTATACAGAATACGGTAATGGTGACAATCCGGACTCTCTGAAACAGCGGAATGTCTCCGGAGAGATGCTGGGAGCCATGTATGCGGTACGGTTTGCCTTAAACAGCGGCTTTACAGTCATCGAGATCCGCTACGACTATGAAGGAATCGAGAAATGGGTCACCGGTGCCTGGAAAAGTAAGAATGATCTGACGAAAAAATATGCACAGACCATGCTGGGCTGGGGACAGAAGATTCAGATCCGCTTTACCAAAGTACCGGCTCATTCGAAGGTAAAATACAACGAGCTGGCAGATGAGACCGCAAAGCTGGGTGTGGCAAACGGAAACGGTATTCCCAAAGTCAAAAGTCTCAGTGACTTCGAAGCGGCAGACGGTGTGGAAGCGTGAAAACATATACTTGCGGCCGTGTGTCTGTAGCCCGGAAGTTAAGGGCTTCGGAAAGGAATGAGGAATAGAATGCGTCTGAATAAATATCTGGCACAGTGCGGTGTATGTTCCCGAAGAGATGCGGATAAGCTGATCGAACAGGGAAAAGTACTGGTCAACGGTCAGGTGGCCGGAATGGGACAGCAGGTGGAAGAAACGGACACCGTGCAGGTGGGTAAGAAGATTCTGCAGGGAAAACAGACACAGAAGGTACTGGCATTTTACAAGCCGGTGGGAGTGACCTGCACGGAGAGAGATCCTCATGCAGAGAAAAAGATCATGGATATGATCCGCTATCCGGAACGGCTGACCTATGCGGGACGTCTGGACAAAGATTCCGAAGGCCTGATCCTGCTCACCAATGATGGAGATCTGATCAATGCCATGATGCGGGGCGCCAACCGTCATGAAAAAGAATATATCGTAAAGACAGATAGGGAAATAACACCCGATTTTTTGGAAAAAATGGCGAAAGGTATTTATCTGAAAGATCTGGACATCACTACCAGAGAATGTGAGATTGAACAGATCGGAAAATTTACCTTACGTATCGTTTTGACTCAAGGAGTCAACAGACAGATCCGGCGGATGTGTGAAGCCTGTGGATACCGGGTAAAAGCGCTGAAAAGAATCCGGATCATGAACATTCTGCTGGGGGATCTGAAGCCGGGAAAGTGGCGCGAGGTCACCGGAGAAGAGCTGGAACAGCTTCAAAGAGACACCGGAATGTTAAATCGCAATTAAATATATAAAGGCAGGAATACAAGATGCAGTCTTCCAAAATAGACCGGATCAAAGATCTGGTAGAACAACTGAATGCAGCTTCCGAAAGCTATTACGCCAAGGATCAGGAGATCATGAGCAATTACGAATACGACAAGCTCTATGATGAACTGGTGGAACTGGAAAAAGAGACAGGCGTTACCCTGGCCAACAGTCCTACGGTAAACGTAGGCTACGAAGCGGTGGATGAGCTTCCCAAGGAACGCCATGAGAGTCCTATGCTGTCTCTTGGCAAGACGAAAAGCCGGGAAGAACTGCGGGACTGGCTGCAAGGCAATCCTGCAATTCTTAGCTGGAAACTGGACGGGCTGACCATTGTATTGACGTATCGTGAAGGAAAACTTGCAAAAGCGGTTACCCGTGGCAACGGCGAGATCGGTGAGGTCATTACAAATAACGCCCGTACTTTTAAGAATCTTCCGCTGAATATTTCCTATACCGGAGAACTGATCCTGCGGGGAGAAGCGGTGATCACCTACAGTGATTTTGAGAAGATCAACGGGGAGATCGCAGATGCAGAGGCAAAATACAAGAATCCCCGAAATCTGTGCAGCGGCTCTGTGAGGCAGCTCAACAATGAGATCACGGCCAGACGGAATGTCCGCTTTTTTGCTTTTACGCTGGTAAAGGCGGATGGTGTGGATTTTCATGATTCCAAGGAAGCCCAGTTTGCTTTTTTGCAGGAGCAGGGCTTTGCAGTGGTGGAACATGTGGCAGTAACGGAAGAGAACATTTTATCTGCCATTGAAGATTTTGAACACAAGATTGAGCACTACGATATTCCTTCCGACGGTCTGGTACTTACTTATGAAAGTATCAGCTACGGACAGTCCTTGGGCAGAACCGCGAAGTTCCCCAGAGATTCCATTGCTTTCAAATGGGCGGATGAACTGCGGGAGACTACATTAAAAGAGGTCGAGTGGAGCGCCAGCCGTACCGGTCTGATCAATCCGGTAGCTATTTTTGAGCCGGTGGAACTGGAAGGCACAACGGTGAGCCGCGCTTCCGTGCATAATATCAGTATCATGAGATCCCTCAGACTGGGAATCGGAGACCATATCACGGTTTATAAGGCCAACATGATCATTCCCCAGATCGCTGAGAATCTGACAGGCAGTGATAATGTGGAGATTCCAAAGGTGTGTCCGGTGTGCGGACAGCCCACGGAGATCCGACAGATGAATGAGGTGCAGTCTCTGTACTGCACCAATGAGAAATGCCCGGCCAAGGAGATCAAATCCTACACTCTGTTCGTCAGCAGAGATGCGCTGAATATTGACGGACTCTCCGAGGCGACATTGGAGAAGCTGATCGATCAGGGCTTTATCCATGAATATGCGGATCTGTTCCGGCTGGACCGTTACAAGGAGGTCATTACCGGAATGGAAGGATTCGGAGAAAAATCCTATCAGAATATGATGGACAGTATCGAGACTGCAAGACATACCACGCTGCCCCGGTTGATCTATGGACTGGGGATCGCAGGAATCGGCGTGGCCAATGCCAAGGTGCTGTGCCGGTATTTTGATTACGATCTGGAACGAATGCAGGCAGCGGACGAAGAAACACTGAGTGCCATTCCCGGTGTGGGAGAGGTGCTGGCATCTACATTTACGGATTATATGCGGGATGCGGAAAATCTGGAGAAAATAGCTCATCTGAAGGAAATCCTGACGATAGAGACACCACAGATCGATGAGAGTGCACAGACACTGGCAGGAATGTCCTTCGTGGTGACGGGAAGCCTGAACCATTATGCCAGCCGGAATGATCTGAAAGAGGTCATTGAGGAAAAAGGCGGCAAGGTGACCGGAAGTGTCACCGGCAAGACCACCTGCCTGATCAACAATGATATTACCTCTACATCATCGAAAAATAAAAAAGCAAAAGAATTACAGGTTCCCATTCTGACAGAAGAGGAATTTCTGAGAACCTATAATATTCCTTACGAGGAATAAGCAAGAAAGACCCGGAGGAAAATAAAATGCCTATCAAAACACAAAATGATCTGCCTGCCAAAGAGATACTGGAAAATGAAAATATATTCGTCATGGACGAATTTCGTGCGGTACATCAGGACATGCGTCCCCTGCAGGTACTGATCCTGAACAATATGCCGGTAAAGCAGGATACGGAGCTGCAGCTGCTGCGGGCGTTGTCCAATACACCGCTGCAGGTGGATGTCACTTTCATGAACACCAAGACCCATGTGTCACTGAATACTCCGGCCAGCCATCTGAACAAGTTTTACACTACCTTTGATGAGATCAGGGATCGTAGATTCGATGGACTGATCGTTACCGGAGCACCGGTGGAGGATATTACCTTCGAGGAAGTGGATTACTGGGAGGAGACCTGCCAGATCCTGGACTGGGCGGAGACCCATGTGACCTCCACCTTACATATCTGCTGGGCGGCACAGGCCGGATTTTATCATTATTACGGAATCAACAAGAGACAATTGTCCCAGAAGCTGTTCGGTGTCTATGCGCATAAGGTATCCAACCGGAAAGTTCCGTTGGTCCGGGGATTTGATGATATTTTCATGGCTCCGCACAGCCGTCATACCGAGACACCATCGGAGGCCATTCATGCCTGTAAGGATCTGACGATCCTGGCAGAATCGGAGAAGGCCGGCGTATTCCTGGCAATGGCGGAAGAGGGCAAAAAGATTTTTGTAGCGGGCCATCCGGAATATGACCGTTATACACTGAACAACGAATATCATAGAGATCTGGACAAAGGACTGCCCATTCAGATCCCCTATAATTATTACCCGGACGATGACCCGGAGCAGAGACCTCTGTTACAGTGGAGATCTCATTGTAACAACCTTTACAGCAACTGGCTCAATTATTATGTATACCAGACAACACCATATGACTTAACGGAAATTCGATAATTTCGATAGAAACAGGACGATGGTCATGGAGAATGGAAAAAAGAAAGGAAGCAGAAGATGAATCAGACACTGACAAGAAAACAATTTGATATTTTATCGATACTGGCAGAGGAAAAAGGTACTTTATCCCAGAGACAGCTGGGAGAAAAGAGCGGACACTCTCTGGGAACGGTCAACCGTGTCATGCAGGAACTGACCGAATTACAGTATGTGACAGAGGGAGAGATCACAGGTGCCGGAATCTCCGCACTGGAGCCTTACCGTGCAAAGCGCGCCATCTTTATTGCAGCTGGATTCGGCAGCCGGCTGGTGCCCATTACCTTTAACACCCCGAAACCACTGGTGCGTGTGCATGGACAGCGTATTATTGACGGACTGATCGATGCCTGTCTGGATGTCGGGATTAATGAAATCTATATTGTCCGGGGGTATCTGGCAGAGCAGTTTGATCAGCTGCTGTACAAATATCCCATGATCAGATTCCTGGAAAATCCGGTTTACAATGAAGCTAACAATATTTCCTCCGCCATGGTGGCAAGATATATGCTTTCCAATGCCTATGTATTTGAGGCGGATCTGCTGATCTCCAATCCGCAGATCATTAAAAAATATCATTATACCTCCGATTTTCTGGCAATAAAAAAGGACAGAACCGATGACTGGTGCTTCACGGTAAAAGACGGAGTCATTGTAGAAGAGAAAGTCGGCGGCCTGGATTGCTGGCAGATGGTGGGCATCTCTTACTGGAACGAAGAAGACGGACATAAGCTGTCAGATGATATCAAGATGACCTACGAACAGCCCGGCGGCAAGGAGCGTTACTGGGAACAGGTACCCCTGGTATTCTGCCAGAAGCATTATAAGGTAGAAGTACGTGAATGCCGGGAAAATGACATTATCGAGATCGATACTTTCCGGGAGCTGAAAGCCATCGACAAGACGTATGATGTTTAAAGAAAAATAAGTATTGCTATTTTGTGCGAATGGTATTATTATATGTTCATATTTAACACAAAGTGTCTGCGAATGGAACGCAGACATTTTGTGTACTTATTTTAGCCGAAAACCTATGAAAACCGTTCAAAGAATTAAAAAATATCATACATAAATGAACGATTGGAAAAAGAACGCGAACAAAAAAAGGAGGAATCCCATAATGGAGCAGTTGATACAAAAACCCGTCAAAAGAAATATTTTATTGAATCCCGGACCGTCTACCACCACAGATACCGTAAAATATGCACAGGTCGTGCCGGACATCTGTCCCAGAGAAAAAGAATTCGGCGGACTGATGAAGGGACTCAGAGAAGACCTGGTGAAAATCGTGCATGGGGATTTGGAAAAGTATACCAGTGTCCTGTTCTGTGGATCCGGCACCATCAATATTGATGCCTGCATCAGTTCTCTGCTGCCGGAGGGCGGAAAAGTACTGGTGGTGGATAACGGAGCCTACAGCACCAGAGCTGTGGAAGTATGCCAGTATTACGGACTTCCCTATATTGATCTGAAATTCCCGGTGGATGAACTGCCCGACTTAGAAAAAGTGGAGCAGACCCTGAGGGAGAACCCTGACATTGCCCTGGTACATACCACTCATAATGAGACCGGTACCGGAATCCTGAATCCCATCCGCGAGATCGGAGCCCTTGCTCATAAATATCATGCTACCTTTACCGTGGATACCACATCCACCTACGCTATGCGTCCCATTAACATCGAGCAGGATAACATCGACTTCTGCATGGCATCCGCACAGAAGGGTCTCATGGCCATGACGGGACTATCCTTTGTGGTAGGCAGCCGGGCAATTCTGGAGGCTTCGAAGGAATATCCGAAACGTTCCTATTACTGCAACCTGTATCAACAGTATGATTTCTTCCAGAGGACCGGAGAAATGCATTTTACCCCGCCGGTACAGACCATTTACGCCACGATCCAGGCATTGAAGGAATACTGGGCGGAGGGCGAGGAAGCCAAGTGGGCGAGACATACGAGAGTCTTTGAGGCCATTCATGAAGGACTGGATGCACTGGGATTCCACGATGTGATCCGCAGAGAATGGCAGTCGGGACTGGTTGTGTCTGTGAAGTATCCCGATGATCCAAACTGGAATTTTGAAAAAGTACATGATTATTGCTATGAGCGGGGATTTACCATTTACCCCGGCAAAATCTCTACTACCAATACCTTCCGCCTGTGTGCACTGGGTGCGATTGACAGACCGGATATCGAAGCCTTTTTCAAAGTGTTCAGAGAAGCACTGGAAGTCAATAAAATTCAGATTCCGGCAAAATATAAGGAGGCATAGGATCAAATGAAGCGAGTATATACCTGTTTCTGTACGGATGTCATTCATGAGGGGCACCGCAATATCATCAGAGAAGCCGGAAAATACGGCGAGCTGACCATCGGCGTCTTAAGTGATGCGGCAATGATCCGTTTTAACCGTTTTCCCACCATCAGCTTCGAGGAGCGTATGCAGCTGGTAAAAGATATCCCGGAAGTCAGCAATGTGGTCGTGCAGGATGATGTAATGTATGATAAGGTCATTGAAGAATTGCGCCCTGACTACGTGATCCATGGGGATAACTGGCAGGAGGGTGCTTTGAAGGCTATCCGTGACAACGTGGAAGGACTGCTGAAGACATACGGCGGCGAGATCATAGATGTCCCTTATACATATAATGAAGAAGTAAAAAGAATTGATACGAGGATCAAGGAAAAGCTGGCCATGCCGGAATACCGCAGAAAGCGCCTGCGCCAGCTCATTGAGATCCGTCCCATTGTCAAAGCACTGGAGGTTCACAGCGGCCTGACCGGACTGATCGCAGAGAAGACCATCGTGGAGCATGATGGTGAGCTGGACCAGTTCGACGCCATGTGGATCAGCTCTCTGTGCGATTCCACGGCGAAGGGCAAGCCGGATATCGAGCTGGTGGACATGACTTCCCGTTTCCGTACCATTGATGACGTGACGGAAGTGACCACGAAGCCCATTATTTTTGACGGAGATACCGGCGGACTGACGGAGCATTTCGTATACACAGTGAGAACACTGGAAAAAATGGGTGTTTCCGCCATCATTATTGAGGACAAGACCGGACTTAAGAAAAATTCCCTCTTCGGAAACGATGTGGTGCAGACTCAGGACAGCATCGAGAACTTCAGTGCCAAGATCGCAGCCGGCAAAAAGGCACAGCTGACAGATGATTTCATGATCATTGCCAGAATCGAAAGCCTGATCTTAGAGCGAGGCATGGAAGATGCACTGAACCGTGCCAGAGCTTTCGTAGCAGCGGGAGCGGATGGCATCATGATCCACAGCCGTAAGAAATCCCCGGATGAGATTCTGGAATTCTGTGATAAATTCCGGGCAGAGGATTCGAAGACACCTATCGTGGTGGTGCCGTCTTCCTTTAACAGCATTACGGAAAACGAACTGGCCGCCCACGGCGTCAATATCGTGATCTATGCGAACCAGCTGACCAGAAGTGCCTTCCCCGCCATGCAGCAGACCGCCGAGGACATCCTGCGGTATCACAGGGCACAGGAAGTGGACAGCAGACTGATGCCGATCAAAGATATTATAACTTTAATAGACGAAATTTAACTGACAGGGGCAGGAAAGGAATACTTACATGAAAGCAGAAAACTTTGCGAAAATTTTAAATGCGGACTTTTATACCGGGGTACCGGATTCCCAGCTGAAAGCCCTCTGCAATTACCTGATGCACACCTATGGGATCGATCCGAAGCATCATGTGATCGCGGCCAACGAGGGAAACTGCACGGCACTGGCCGCCGGCTATCATCTGGCTACCGGCAAAGTCCCGGTAGTATACATGCAGAACAGCGGAGAAGGCAATATCATCAACCCCGTGGCATCCCTGCTGAACGATAAAGTCTATGCCATCCCCATGATCTTCGTCATCGGCTGGCGCGGTGAGCCGGGGATCCACGACGAACCCCAGCATATCTACCAGGGTGAAGTGACCCTGAAATTGCTGGAGGATATGGGAATCCGCTATTTTGTCATCGGAAAAGACACAACGGAAGAGGAAGTAAGTGCTGCCATGCAGGAGTTCCGCAAGGAGCTGGATCGTGGTGAGGATGTAGCGTTCGTGATCCGGAAGGGTGCCCTCAGTTATGAGGAAAAGGTGGAGTACCGCAACGACAATCCCATGATCCGGGAAGAGATCATCCGCCACATCGTGCAGGCTTCCGGCGAGGATCCCATTGTCAGCACCACGGGCAAAGCCAGCAGAGAACTGTTCGAGATCAGAGAACATAACGGACAGAGCCACAAGTATGATTTCCTGACCGTAGGTTCCATGGGACACAGCAGCAGTATCGCCCTGGGGGTGGCAGTACAGAAGCCCGGGACGAAGGTATGGTGCGTGGACGGTGACGGCGCAGTGCTGATGCACATGGGTTCCATGGCGGTACTGGGCAGTACGGCACCTGAAAATATGGTACACATCGTCATCAATAACGGTGCCCATGAGACCGTAGGCGGCATGCCCACCGTGGCAGCAAATATCGATCTAGTCTCCATTGCAAAAGCCTGTGGCTATCCCCATGCAGTATCCGTTACCACCTATGAGGAACTGGACCGGGAACTGACCGCTGCAAAAGAGAGAGAGACCCTGACCTTTATCGAAGTAAAATGTGGCATCGGCGCAAGGGAAGATCTCGGAAGACCCACCACCACGGCACTGGAGAACAAGCAGAACTTTATGGAGTATCTGAAAAATCTGGGTTAAATTTTGTTGACAGTAGTAAAAAAGAAATGTAATATAACAGATATAGAAAAGTCATGTCAAATAATGCTCTAGGATGTAAGTTTCTCAGAAGATGAGTAGAACAAATTCCTGGGGCATTTTTTACTAGTGAAAGTCAGATTGTGTACTGGCACGATTAAAAGGGGCAAAAATGGGAAACTTACAATATCGGAAGGTCACGAGAGAAGTGGAAAATACTTCTTTTACATGTGGTGTTCCATCCATAGATGAATATGTGAAAAATTCATATTATCCTACCATAGTACAGCAGGCATATGGTTATAGCATTAGTGGCAGGGGGATTGTTCTTGGATATTATATGATAATGTTTCGGGAGATAGAATTAGACGATTTTCCTCCGGAGATAGCAGACTATGATCCGGAAATTAAGGACCGGAAAGTATCGGCTGTTCATATTCGTTATATAGCAATAGACGAAAAATATCAACATAACAGGATTGGTACGGCTACGATTCAGGCAATAATAAAAAATGTGGAATTATTGGCTGCCAACTGGCCGGTCAGGGTAATTACGATAGATGCCAGAGAAAATCTGGTTATGTGGTATGAAAAACTCGGCTTTCGCAAAATGGTATATAATACACCGGGGCAGGATGGTGTTACTGTTTCAATGTTTTTAGATTGCATGCAGAAAAAAGATGAATTTACGGAATACATAGACAGTATATATGAATAGGAGGGAAAATATATGAATGAGGAAAGAGTTGGAGACATTGTACTCCATGGCAACGATGCTATTCGACTTGCGTATATGCTTTATCGCCCAACGGAAGAGGAATTACTATATAACAGGAGCGTTCTGGAACGGATTGATAACAATATTACACTCACGGAAAGAGATAATGGGTATGATGCGGAAATTAAGGATCTGGACTTAAGCTTTTTAGAAGAAAAGCCGCAATGCAGTCTGGGTAATATAGAGGTTACATGGACGGTCAATATTCAAAAAGAAGAATTTTTCTACTCAAACAGTAGTAATGAAAATCGGGCGCAAATGGTGGTGGATACACAGAAAACATCGGTATATGAAAACACAACAAGTGATGGAATGATCTTAGTGGCAGCATAGGAGGAAACATGGAAAGTGCATTTCAGTTTAGTAATCCCTCGCTGACAAAAATGGAATTTTGCATTAATGAAGATTTTGAAAACGGACGGGATAAAGAAGTAAAGATGGCGGTGAACATGGGAATCCAGATTGACAGAAGCAAGGTTGATAACAGCGCAAAAGTCAGCCTTACTTTGGAAATTGGGAAAAAGGGGGCATCAGATCCGTTCTATGTGTGTGCAACAGAAATGGCGGAATTCAGATGGCCGGATAGTCTGAATATGGGAATGATAGAAAAATTATTGAATCAAAATGCCCCGTCATTGTTGCTGGGATATTTGAGACCCATTATTTCACAGATTACGGCAGCATCGCCGTATAATGCCTATAATTTACCGTTTATAGATTTTTCAGAGAAATAAGATGATGTATCGTGCACTTTTTGCACAGTTATTTTTCATAAAAGAATGAAAATTTATCTATATAAAAGGCTGCCTGTATGGTAAAATACATACCATACAAGCAGCTTTTCATATATTACAAAAGCAGAAAGAATGAGGGAGTACATATGGAAATCAACATTGGTATTATCGCAATTATTGTATTGGCCATTGCCATCCTGGCCATCCTGGCATCCGGTTATGTGAAGGCATCACCGAACAAAGCCTACATCATTTCCGGTATCAAGAGAGAGCCCAAGGTCCTGATCGGACGTGCCGGCATCAAGATTCCTTTTCTGGAGAAGAAGGATGAGCTGATCCTGAAGCAGATCAGTATCGACATCAAGACCAACGGTTATATACCTACCAAGGATTTCATCGGTGTGGATATCGACGCCGTGGCAAAGGTCAGAGTCCTGACCCAGAGAGATGTCACCGTAAATGCGAAGGGTGAAGTCGTGGCAGGCTCAGATCCGAACAAGAGAATCACCACCGAGATGGCTAACGCAGCCATGAAGAACTTCCTGAACATGAACGAAGATCAGATCCGCGATGCACTGACCGATTCCTTACAGGGTAACATGCGTGAGATCATCGGTACCCAGTGCCTGAAGGAACTGTGTAATGACCGTAAGACTTTCGGTGATGAGGTACAGGCAAAGGCGCAGAAGGATATGAACGCTTTAGGTATCTGGATCGAGTCCTGTAACATCCAGAAGATCGAGGATGAGAACAACCTGATCACTGCTTTGGGACAGGATAACATGTCCCAGATCCAGAAGGATGCTTCCGTTGCAAAGGCACAGGCTGACAGAGATGTGGCCATCGCCAGAGCACAGGCCCAGAAGGATGCCAACGATGCACAGGTCATCGCAGAGACCGAGATCGCACAGAAGCAGACCGAACTGGCCATCAAGAAGGCAGAACTGAAGAAAGAGTCCGATATCAAGAAGGCAGAAGCTGACGCAGCATATAAGATCCAGGAAGAGGAACAGCGTAAGACCGTGGAGATCACCACAGCGAATGCGAACCTGGCCCGTCAGGAGAAGGAACTGGAATTAAAGGAGAGAGAAGTATCCATCAAGGAGAAAGCTCTGGAAGCTGAGGTCAAGAAGACCGCAGAAGCAAACAAATACGCAGCACAGCAGAAGGCAGATGCCGAGCAGTATGAGAGACAGAAGAGAGCGGAGGCCGAACTCTTCGAGATCCAGAGACAGGCAGAGGCAGAAAAGGCAAAATCCGAGGCAGAAAGATTCGCCAAGGAGCAGGCGGCAGAGGCAGTCAAGGCAGCAGGCCTGGCAGAGGCAGCAGCCGTAGCAGCCAAAGGTAAAGCAGAAGCAGAAGCTATCCAGGCGAAGGCAGAGGCAGAGGCAGCCGGTATCCTGAAAAAGGCAGAAGCTATGAAGCAGTACGGCGACGCTGCAAGACAGCAGATGGAGTTAGATACTCTGAAGGTATACTTCGAGCAGCTGCCCAAGATCGCCGAGGCTGTGGCTAAGGGCTACATGAACGTAGATTCCATCAAGATGTTCGGTGGCGATTCCAGCAAGCTGGCAGGGGACATCATGACCACTGTAACCCAGGTTACCGATGGTATCAAGGAGTCTACCGGACTGGACATCAATGAGATGCTGGCTAAGGGCTTTGCAAAAGAAACAAAGTCTGAAGAGACTGGTTCTACAGCAAATGCCGATTATCACGAGGTAAAGCCGGAATAATACTTGCGATAAGTGACAGAATGTCATAAACTGAGGGTACAGAGACAAAATAAAAGTCTTTGTACCCTCTTGCTTTTGCGGGCGGGGTATGAAGATGAAAATGGAAAAGGAAGAAAAGATGACAACAGCAGATCCGAAGGCGACAAAAGAAACAGTAGAATTATGGCATTACCTACATGCCGTAGCAGGTAAACAGATCATCACCGGTCAGCACACCCAGACCATCCCCTGTGAGGAGATTGCTTATATCCGGCAGACCACCGGAAAAGAGCCAAAGCTGCGTGGCTTTGAACTACTGGGGTATTCTCCGAATATCAATTATGCAGACGCTTCCCCGGAATGTCTGACGGAAATAGAAGAAAATAAAGGCACCGCAGAGATGGCACTGCAGTGGGCGATAGAACAACGCAAAAATGGTAACGGTGGCATTCTGACCTTCACCTTCCACTGGTTCTCGCCTCTGGAAGGCAGAGACAAGAGCTTCTATACCGAACACACGGATTTTGATGCAAGGGAAGTATTGAAAGAGGGAACCCCAGAGAGAGCGGCATTCTATCATGACATGGATGTGATTGCGGAGATCCTGCGGCGCTTTCAGGAAGAGCGGATTCCCATTCTCTGGCGCCCGTTCCATGAATCCTACGGTACCTGGTTCTGGTGGGGAGCGCAGGGCCCGGAAGTGGCGAGAAACCTGTATCACCTGATGTTCGATTACTACACAGGTGAGAAAGACCTGCACAACCTTCTCTGGGTATGGAACAGCGATATACCAAAAGCCTACCCCGGAGATGAATACGTGGATGTAGTATCCATGGATGTCTACCTCCCGGAGTATCAGGCCACAGACTATGCGGATGCCTACGAGAAGCTGGTGGCAGCCACCTCCCGTGGCAAAGTGGCTGCCCTGGCAGAAGTGGGATACCTTCCAGATGTGGATCTTCTGCAAAAAAGCAGAATCCCCTGGGCTTACTACATGACCTGGTCCAAGGAATTCTGCATCGGCGAAAAATATAACAGCGTAGAAAATCTGAAGAAAATGTACGACAGTGAATACGCGGTGACTTTGTGATACGGTCACATTTGCACTTGTTGCAGTTTGGCAATGAGAGCGTCCTTTAGAACTTTGGAATAATTGATACCGCAATTATCACAGGCAGTGTTTAACCACGCCGGAATAGTCAGTGTCTTCTTAACAGCCCTGTCATCATAAGCACGGGCATAATTATCCAAATTCACACAGATTAGATTTATTAATGCAGTGGGATCATCTGATTTCACTGCATTAATTGCAGTAGGGGCGGGAAGAGCATCGCCGTCTCTCAGAGAAGTAAACAGATATTGTGCACATGCTTCCTGTGCCATGGCAAAGGCATCTGCAAGACTGTCACCATAGGTGGCGAGATCATTAAGATCGGGAAAAATGACAGAGTATTTCCCATTCGCTTCCGGGTAAAAAATAGCCGGATATATATAATTCATAAGATCACTCCTTTCAAAGGCTGTTCCATATTATTTTAGTCCAGCCTGTTTAAAAATAGAATTAACAACTCGCAAAGGAATATCGCCTCTGATATCAGACAAAACCCAGCCATCGTCAAGGATGATTCGCTCTAATTCGCGAAAATGCATGGATTATCTCTCCTTTCTTAAGGTAACACGTATAATACGTGAAGTCAATAAATGTTGGGAAAATTCGCCGAAGAATTGGCGTATTTAGAAGTTTTTAAAATAAGATGAAATAATTGTACCGTGTAACATGAGAGAAAGCAACAAAAATGTTTTTCTCAGAAATTGAAACAAAAGTACTAAAAACAATTTACATAAATCTAAAATATGCTATAATATTTCCGTATTGAGACAAAATATTTGTGAGTTGTAGCCAAAAAATACTACAATTTCACACATATTTCCAATTATCGACAAAAGCAATGGGTGAGAGAGTTTATGGAAACAGGCAGAAAAAAAGTCCGTTTAGGTGAATTATTGGTAAACAGTGGGGTGATCACGGCAGAGCAGTTGCAGCAGGCACTGGACAACCCCAATCGTCAGGGCAAGAAGCTGGGAGAATTCCTGGTAGATGAAGGCATCGTATCAGAGGATGATCTGGCGAAGGCACTGAGCCGCCAGCTGGATCTGGATATGATCGATCTCCAGAGCGTCAATGTGGACAAGGAAGTACTGAATCTGGTACCGGTCAACGTCCTGAAGAAGAACAAGATATTCCCCTTCGCCTACAAAGAAAATAACTTCAACGTTCTCATGGTCGCCATGGCGGATCCCCTGGATTACAACGCCATCGATGACATCAACATCATCACCAACTTCCAGGTAGAGCCCGTAGTAGCCACCACCCGCAGCATCATGCTGGCCATCGATAAATATTTCGGTCAGGAGGAAGTGACCGAGGCACTGGCAGCCTACGCCAAAGAGAAAAAGCTGGATGTGGTGGAAGACATCGCCACGGAGGAGAACATCAACAGCTCCCCCATCGTAATGCTGGTCAAGGACATGATCGAAAAAGCAGTCCGCCAGCGTGCATCCGATATCCATATCGAACCTATGGAAAACATCATCCGTGTCCGTTACCGTATCGACGGTGCATTGTATGAGAGAGCGAGATACGGTGTCAATGTATTGTCTGCCATTATCGCCCGTATCAAGATCATCGGCGGCATGGATATTTCCGAGAAGAGAAAGCCGCAGGACGGCCGTATCACCCAGGTGGTAGACCGTGTGGAATACGATATCCGTGTATCCATCCTGCCTACCGTATACGGGGAAAAAGTCGTAATGCGTCTTGCCGCGAAGAGTGCACTGAACCGCGACAAGAGCCAGTTAGGCTTCAAACCCTACGAATTAAAACAGTTTGACTACATTCTGAAAAATCCTCACGGTATCATCCTGGTAACCGGACCTACCGGAAGTGGTAAGTCCACCACCCTGTATACCGCACTGAGCGAACTGAATAAAGAAGACGTGAACATCATCACCGTCGAGGATCCTGTCGAGGCCAATATTGACGGTATCAACCAGGTACAGGTCAACACCAAGGCAGACCTGACCTTCGCATCGGCACTGCGTTCCATCCTGCGACAGGACCCGGATATCATCATGATCGGTGAGATCCGAGACCAGGAGACCGCCAGCATTGCCGTACAGGCGTCCATCACCGGACACCTGGTGGTAAGTACCCTGCATACCAATTCCTCCGCCAGCACCATCACCCGTCTGGAGGATATGGGCATCGAGTCTTACCTGATCGCAGATTCCGTCATCGGCGTTATCGCCCAGCGGCTGGTACGCAGACTCTGTCCTTTCTGTAAAAAGCCGAAGCAGGCCACCAAGGATGAAAAAGAGTTCATGGGCATGAGAGAAGAGGAAGATGTGACCATCTACGAGCCCTGCGGCTGCAGCAAATGCGACAATACCGGCTTCAAGGGCCGTATCGGTGTCTACGAGATCATGCAGATCACTCCGAAGCTGAAAACTATTATCAGCAAGCGGGAGGGTGCCGATATCTTAAAAGAAGAAGCATTAAAAGAAGGAATGCATACCCTGCGTATGAGTGCCACGGACTACGTACTGGACGGCACCACCTCCTTCTCCGAGATGGTAAAGGTATCATTTGACGTATAATTCTATAAAAACCGCAATATTTTATAGAAATTTATCAAAATTTATAAAAATTTTTCAAAAACCTGGACCTTTTCAGGACCGGGGTCCGTCTTACATGGTTGGGGAGAAAGTTAAAGATAGAGACGCATTGGAGGGAAGGCACATGGCGACCTATGGCTACAAAGCCATCACAAAGGCTGGAAAAGAAGTAAAGGGAAGTTTGGAAGCGGATAACAAAGATCTGGCAATGGCAGAACTGAGAAGGCAGGAGCTGACCGTTATCGATCTGGGAGAACAGAGCTTCCTGACGAAAGACATCGACATCCAGATCGGCGGATGGCCCAAGGCCAGGGATCTAAGCGTCATGTGCCGCCAGTTCGTCAGCATGACCAAAGCGGGCGTCAGCATCCTCGAATCCCTGAAAATGCTCTGCGAACAGACAGAGAACAAGAGATTACAGGATGCACTGAAAGAAGTCCGCATCAGTGTGGAAAAGGGTGAGACTCTTGCAGATTCCATGGCAGAACACCCGAAAGTGTTCCCGGCGATCATGGTGAACATGGTGGCTGCGGGTGAAGCATCCGGTAGTCTGGAAACGGCACTCGATCGAGTGGCGGTGCAGCTGGAAAAAAACAGCAAGACACAGGCAATGCTGAAAAAGGCAATGATTTATCCGATTGTGGTATGTATTGTGGCTGTCATTGTAACGATTGTAATGTTAGTAAAGGTTATTCCATCCTACGAGGATATGTTTGCTGATTTAGGAACGGATTTGCCGTGGATCACAAAATTTTATGTGGCAATGAGCCATGGCATACAAAATTATTGGTTTATTATTATTCCGGTTATTATTGCGGCGGCAATTGGAATTAAATATTTTGCAGGTACGAATCCCGGAAAACATGTATTTGGCAAGATTGCTTTGAAACTGCCGATTTTTAAAAAACTTACCGTGAAGTCGGCAGCCGCTATGATGGCAAGAACTTTGAGTACACTGATGGGTGCAGGTGTTCCGTTGATTGAGGCTGTGGATATCGTATCCGGAGTTATGAACAATATCTACTTTAAAGAAGCCTTACAGGATGCAAGAGAAGAAATTACCATTGGTATGCCCTTATCCAGACCATTACAGGAGAGTGGATTGTTTCCTCCTATGGTATACCAGATGATCCGTATCGGGGAAGAAGCCGGTAGTACGGAAGAAATGTTGGACAAGATTGCAGACTATTATGACGAAGAAGTGGAAATGGAAATTCAGGCTTTCATGGCAGCGTTAGAACCAATGATCATTATTGTATTAGCAATCGTAGTAGGCGGATTGATTGCAGCATGTATGGCACCTATGGTATCTATGTATGCAGCATTGGACAATTTGTAATTTTGGATTATCCGTTCTGTGTAGGGACAGAACGATAATTAATAAATGGGGCGGAAACTTACTACCCTGAAATTAAAAAACACATAAAAAGGAGAATGTAATTATGAATAAGAAACAGAAGAGCTTAACAAACAAAGGTTTTTCCCTTGTGGAATTGATCATCGTTATTGCTATCATGGCCGTTCTGATTGGTGTGTTAGCACCTCAGTATCTGAAATATGTTAAGAATTCTAAGATTTCCACAGATATTCAGAATGCAGAGGAAATAGCAACAGCTGTAAATGTGGCAATTGCAGATGGACAGCTTAAGCCGACCGGCGATACAACGTTAACAGGCCCTGGAGCTGTTACAGGAATTGACAATTTAACATCTATTCCTTCTTCTAAGGTTGATAGCACTTATTCTTGGACGGTAACCTACAATAAAGATGGCGTTAAGAATATCACATTAGGTGCGAGCGGAGCTGAAAAGGAAATTTATCCTGATGCTACATCTAGTGGACATTATCAGGATGCAAATAAATAAAGAGAAAGGCACCTGACATGCTCCCTACAATTTTACTCTACATAGTGATTTTCCTTTATGGAATAGTGATTGGTAGCTTCCTCAATGTGTTGATCTACCGTATCCCGAAAAAAGAGAATATTGTAACGACCAGGTCTCACTGCATGAACTGCGGTTATCAGCTGCGGTGGTACGACCTCGTACCACTGTTCAGCTACCTGGCGCTGGGAGGCAGATGTCGGAAATGCAAGGCACATATCTCCGTTCAGTACCCCATCATTGAGGCACTGAACGGAGTGCTGTACCTGCTCGTATTCTGGAAATTTGGGATGAGCGTGGATTCCCTAGTCTACTGCTTGTTGTTTAGTGCACTTCTTGCTTTAAGTGTGATTGATTTCAGAACATATGAGATCCCTGTGGGATTTAACGTTTTTTTACTGACACTGGGGCTGATCCATGGAGCCTTCCACTATACACAGTGGTTGGATTTCCTGATCGGCTTCCTGTGTGTCAGTGTATTTTTACTTATTCTGTATTACGCTACCGGTGGCAGAGCCATTGGCGGCGGTGATGTGAAGCTGATGGCGGTCTGCGGACTGTTGCTCGGCTGGAAATTGATCATTTTTGCATTTTTACTGGGATGTATCATTGGTTCCGTGATCCATCTGATCCGTATGAAAGTAAGCGGCGAAGGACATGTCCTCGCCATGGGACCGTATCTTTCTGCAGGGGTGGCAATCGCCGTCCTCTGGGGAAATGAATTCTTACAGTGGTATCTGCATTTTTACTTATAAAAGATATCCGCATTTCGAACATGATTTCAGAAAGTTCTTCAAAGATTCCGCGATGGCGGAAGGCTTTTGAAATACAATAAATACCGGGAAGAGGAAGGGTAGAAATATGGCAATGAACAATCGCGTATTGAGTATTGAGATCGGCAACTCTTTTACGAAGATCTGCGAGATGGACTATAAGGTGAAGAAGCCGAAGGTCTACAAGGTATTGACGGTGGAGACACCGGAAGGCATTGTGGTAGATGGTATGTTGCAGCCCACACAGGAGTACGCAGACCATCTGGTGAATGCACTGGGAACGAACGGCATCCGTACGAAGAAAGTGCTGTTTACCATTTCTTCTACCAGAGTGGCAAGCCGTGAGGTACAGATTCCCAATGTCAAGGCGAACAAGATCGAGGCACTGGTGAAGACCAATGCCAGTGACTATTTCCCGGTGGATCTGACCCAATATGAGATCGGACATTATCTGGCAGGCGGTCTGGCAGAGAATGGCAAGCTTCGTGTCATGGCTCTGGCCGTACCCAAGGCTCTTTTAAACAGCTATTATCAGCTGGCGCAGATGTGCGGCTGGGAGGTGGAGTGCTTCGACTACAGCAGCAACAGCTTATACCAGATTCTCCGCGATGAGAAGTCCGAAAAAGTTACTATGGTCATCAAAATCGATGAGAACAGCACCATTGTGACCGTGCTTTCCGCCGGTAAGGTGTTATTACAGAGAACGGTGGCTTACGGTGTGCAGGATGCTATTGATACTATGATCGCTTCCGGAGCCTATGCCGTGAACGATCCCATGAGTGCGGTAGAACGTTTCCAGAAGAAAACATGTCTGAATAGAGTGCTCCATCCGGGAGACAAAGTCTGGGAAGAAAATGCCGGACGCTGGGAAGATGAGGATGCCGGTAATGTGGAGGTCACAGCAGCAAGACAGAAGATCACCGCTTCCCTGGAGCCTCTGATCGTGGGTGTGAGCCGTGTCATTGACTTCTATGATTCCAGGAACAGTGAAAATCCCATTGAAAAGTCCTATGTTACCGGTCTGGGCGGCAGCTTCAGCGGCATGAGCAAGCTGTTCACCAACTGTCTGGAGCGCAAGGTACATACCCTGTCCGAGATGGATGACAAGATCGGCATGAGCAAGGCCATCCGTTCCACCAGACCCGCAGCCTATATTTCCTGTCTGGGTGCGGTGCTCGCCCCTGTGGGACTGATCGACAAGAGCACCCAGAAGTCCAAGGGACTGACCGTGGTCAGCGGCACGAATTATACCTTCGTCAGTGTGGCGGTACTGGTGTTGGGAGTGATCCTGTCCATCGCCATGGCAGCCACCTCTGTGACCAGATATCTGGGAAATGTGGCGCAGAATGTGTATTTGCAGAACCGGGTACAGGAGCTGCAGCCGGCACAGGCAGTATACAACGATTATCTGGCGGCAGAAGCCCAGTATGATAAATACACATATTTATATGCTTATACCCAGACTCCCAATGAGAATCTGGTGGAGTTCATCAATGAACTGGAACAGATCCTGCCGGACAGCTTCTATACCAACAGCTTCAGTTCCGACCAGACCGGCATCAGCATGTCAGTGACGGTGGAAGGGAAAGCAGCGGCAGCCCGTACGATTCTGAATATCCGCAACATGCAGAGCATTGATGATGTAGAGATCAGCAATATTACGGACAGCAAGGATGAGACCGGCACGTCCATAGTGACTTTTTCCATTACCGGAAGCTATAAGGAGCTGACGGATGAGACCGAAGAGAGCGGTGAGGCACAGGCCGACACCCAGACAGCACAGTAGGAGGCAGCGGAAGATGAAGGTTAAAAAGAGTGAAATTCAGCTTTTGATCGCAGTGATCGGTGTTCTTATTGCTGTGTGTACTTATTTTCTGGTATATTCCAGTTTTAATGAAAAATCAGATGCCCTTGAGGCACAGAATGTAACGTTATCATCCCAGGTGGCAACGCTGGAAGCCTTAGACCAGCGCAAGGCGGACTACATTGAGGCTACCGGGAAGATGCAGTCCTATATCACGAATTTTGAGAACCGTTTCCCGGCAGATATCTTACCGGAAGACAGCATTATGATGGTAAAGACATTGGAAGATTATACTCGTACCGAGGTGGCAAATATTGCATTCGGTTCCGAAGCAGAGGTGGTGTATACTCCTGCAGCGGATGCGGCAACGACGACTGCGGATGCAACAGCTGCCACGGATGTAGCAGCAGCCGATGTTGCGGCAGATACCACAGCAGCTGCCGCAACGACGGCAGCAAGTCCGGTATCTACGGACGGTACTGCTTATGCAGATACCCATATGTATGAGGTACCCCTGAGCATCAGCATTTCCTGCACCTATGACGATTTCAAGGGACTGGTAAGATACATCTACAATCAGCAGGAACGTGAGAGCATCCAGGGCGTCAGCATCAGCTACAACGAGACCGACGGAATGCTCACCGGCAACATGACCATGAACACCTATTATCTGCTGGGAACCGATAAGGTATACAGTTCACCTTACATCCCGGATATGCAGATGGGCGTAGACACTATTTTCGGAAACGTGGAATAATAGATTTGCAATCATAGCAGTATACGACTGCTTGCAGGCAGGATACTGCTATGATTAGCAAATCAAACAACCATGAGCAGGGAGGACGATAGTCCGGAGTGCGAATGGTTGTCCGGTTTCGGGAGCACGGAGTGCGGAGAAAACGGTATTAGTCAGAGCAGGGAGGATGCCTCACATGCAGAAGCGCACGGAGAGAAGACAACTGAATAACGAAGGCTTTTCTCTGATCGAGCTGCTGATCGCCATCGTGATCCTGTCGATCATCGTTGTGCCGCTTTTGCACAGCTTTGTGACTTCTGCCAGAACCAATGCCAAGTCCCGCAACACCATGCATGCCACGGCCATCGCAGAGGATGTCATGGAGCAGTTCGAAGCACATACACTGGAGGAGATGGCAGACACCTATGAGGCGGCAACCCCTACCGGCTTTACTAACAGCGTGCAGAAGGATGCTTCTCTGGATGTGGACGGAGACGGCGCAGCAGAAGATGGCATCTGGCAATATACCTTCCGGGATGAGAAGACGACTTCGGGCACCTATGATGTGGTAGTAACGCTGGATCCTAACGGTTACACGGCACTGAATGAGAAGGATATTGTAAATATCCAGAACCTGGCAGGCAATCTGAATGCGGTATACTCCGAATCCGAAGATGCAGCACAGGAGGCTTACGGTTATTTTGAAGCGTATTCCGGCGGCAGAGACGTTATGGAGATTGCCAGGAATACTACCAAGACCATCGAAATATCCATAGACAGCAGCCGTATTTTGCTGGATCTGGGAGACGGAGAGAACGTAGAGACAGATGTGTATCTGGTGACGGCCTCCACAGTCTATCATTGCAATTCCGCCATCCTTACAGGCATCAGCGGAGACTACCCCCAGAACGGTACGGATTATGTGATCTTTTCCAACGAAGAGGCGGTAAGAGCCAAAGCGGCGGAACTTAAGAAACAGAAGGAGAGTGGGAACCCGGTGGACAGTGAGGAGATCATTTCCCAGCTGGCCAATATTATTGTGTGCCTGCAGCCCAGAGTGGAGGCTACCCAGAGCATAGTGACTTCTGCAGTCGATAAAGTGATCGTGAACAACCCGAAGAATGTACAGACGAATCTGTTCCTGGTGGAGCAGACTCCGTCAGCGGAGAGAATAGACAGTTTTGCGGATGAGAGTACCGGCTTTAACCCGTATTCCTCCTGGGACAACAATTACAAAGCGGCATTTGAACTGCGGGAGACCTGGCCGGGCTGGATGTCCTCTGCGGGAGCCAGCATTGATTCCGCCTGTAGACTGCGGACGAATCTGGTGAAGCGAAGCAATACGGAATACATTTTCAATGATCTCAGCGTGTCCGGTGCGGCAGGAAATGCTACCGGAGACGTGGCGAAGGATATTATGGGTGCGGACGGCGGTCTGACACCGACGGAGCGACGCAACCGTATCTATGACATGCGGGTACAGGTGTACAGCAGGGATACGATCGGTGTACAGTCCCCTGTGCTTACCATGACGGGAACCGTGATCGAGTGATCCGTCAGGCACAGGACAGAGAAGATACCGGAAGGAAGACGAGAAAAATGAAGATATGCGGAAGAAATCCCAAAATATTTTCAAGGGTAAGACAATTCCACAGACGAACGGACAATAAGGGCTCAGCAATGGTCGTTGTGATCATTGCCATGGCCTTTATTGGCATTTTAGCCAGTGTTTTGATGTATATGTCACTGCTGAACTATCAGATGAAGGTGAACAATCTCAAGGCGAAGGACAACTTTTACTCCGCAGAGACTGTGCTGGATGAGATCCGGACGGCTATGGGAGAGCGGGTGTCCGCTTCTGTCGGAAGTGCCTATGAACTGGTCCTGAAAAATTATGAGGCAACCTCCGCAGAGGAGAAGCAGAACAAACTGAGATATTATTTCCTGAAGGATATGCAGGATTATTATGCAGTGACAGGAAGTATGAATATCAACAACTATGATCTGACCAAGCTGTTCAACAGCCTGTCTTCGGAGATAAAGCGGGGGACGGTGCTAGAGACATTGAATGACTCCGGGGAAGTAGTGTACCGGATGGCTCTGGACAGCAGCGGCAGTCTGAAGGTATATGTAATGACAACGGATCCGGTGACGGGCAACAAGGAGAGAGTGGAGACCACGGATATTCCTACCGGACGTTTTCAGTTGTACACCGATGGACTTTCCTTCTGCGGTCTGAAAGTGACTTATACGGATACCGATGGCTATGTGTCCGTGATCCAGACCGATATCCGGGTGAAGATGCCGGATATGGATTTTGCACAGGCAGTGACACTTCCCTCCATTACGGGGATCTCCATGGTGGCGCAGGAGAATATTCAGGCACTTCCTTCTGATTCCACGCTGATCAGTAAAAATGTCATTGGCGGCAGCTTTTATGCGGAACGTTTTATCGTGGGCAGCGAAGAGTCCGGCAAGGGTAACGGTGTGACGGTGGAATGGAAAGAGACCACCGGCAATGAAAACGAAGACAAGCGTATGGTGATGGCTTCCGACTTATATCTGGGAGAAGGAGCCACACTTACCACAGATCAGTACGGTGAAGTATGGGCCGGTTCCATTGCCATGAACGGAGGGATTCCGGGCAATACGGGAAGCAACGGAACGTTGAGCTTTCAGGGAAACAACGTATATGTGGCCGGAGACCTCAGGATGACCGGGGAACGGAATGTATTTACCGCCGGAGCACAGATCGACGGAGAATATGCCGGACAGTATATCGGCTTCGGTAATGGAAAGGGCGTGGACAGCAGCGCCATTCTGGTCAACGGCACGGATACGGAGATCTATCTGAATGAATTGAAGAATCTTACGCTGGCGGGAAATTCTTACATTTCTCTGACGAAAGCCAAGGATGGAATTACCAGTGAGGATGGTGTGAGCAACACCGGAGTACAGGATGTGATGATGGGACAGTCTATCGCTGTGAAGAGTGACCAGCTGGCTTACCTCGTTCCGGCGCAGTGTATCGGCGTGGATGCTTCCGGCAAGACCGTGTTAAACGGTGCCAGCAACCCGATCACGTTGGAGCAGTATAAGGACAAGATCAGGGACCAGGCGGATGTTACGGAAGTGGCATTGAATATTCCGTCCGCTACCCTGAATGGTCATACGCTGGCCGAGTACGGACTGACCCAGAACAATATCCAGAAGATTTTCAAGCGGATCAACAGCAAGATCACGCTGGTGTATTATTATGTAAGCTTTGACAGCACCTCTGATACCGCGAGAGCTAATGCCAACCGGTATTTTCAGGATTATTACGGTGCCAACCAGCAGACCATGGAAGCCTATACCGGTCTGTATACCAAAGCCATTCAGGTGCGTGGACAGCAGAACGGAGCGTACATCATGCATCTGGCAGGCAATGTGGCCATGTATGACAGCAGTGCGGCTGCGGGAAGTCAGGAGAAGCTGTTGGATGCCACACTGACCAGTGATGGTGCCAATGCAGGATATCAGGCACTTTTGGCATCGGATCAGTTGAAATTCCAGGCATTGTCCAAGAAGATGATCGATGTCTATGAGCAGCTGCTTCCTTCGGAGAAGACGGATGCAGCCAATGCTTATACCAATCTGGTAAATGAAGGGGAGATAACGACCTTCCATGCTGTATTAAACGGCAGTACCGGAAATAAGGTGGAGTCAAAATATTTCGGCAATACCACAGGAAGCCTTGCGGAGCAGGGATATAAGGCAGTTATTGTAAAGGGTGATTATACCTATCCGGAAGCCGGATTCGGCGAGTTCAGTGGACTGATCATTGCTACCGGAGATGTCAAAGTGACAAAGGAATTCCAGGGAACGATCCTGTCCGGCGGAACGATCACGCTGGATCAGAATGTCAATGTGGAACCTGACCGGGATGCGGTGCTTCATGCCCTGACCTATTCCAGAACGATCGTAGATGCTGCCGGTAAGACACAGGAATATCATGTGGTAGATTTTTTAAATGGCGGAGACGGTTACCTGAGCAGTAACGGTAAGTCCTATAAGAACAGTGATATAAATCTGGGAGATTTGATAGTTTATGAAAACTGGCAGAAAGAATAACAACAGTGGTTTTTCCCTGGTGGAGCTGATCATTGTCATTGCGATCATGGCGGTGCTGGTGGGTGTGATGGCCACATCCATTACATCCCTGACCGGCAGGAAAGTCCGGAAATGTGCGGACGAAATTGTGACAACACTGGAGCGGACCAGAGTGCTGACCCTCGGAAAAGAACAGAATCAGGTGGAGTGCGTTATCAGCTATAATGATACGACCAAGGAATATACGGCACAGATCCGGCAGGGAGATGTGGAGGTATCCAACAGGGTACTGGGAAAAGAGCCTATTGATATCAAAGTATATTTTGAGGGGGATTCCACGGGATATTCCCTGACGGAACTGAAAGGATCCGACAGCCTGTTACCTTATGTTTCATCTTCAAATGGGCTGCATCTGGTGTTTAACCGTGCATCCGGGGCCTTTGAGAAGGATACCTGTACGGCAAACAATGTGTTGAAGGAATATTGTCAGAAAATCGTCGTAAGCAACGGAACGAGAAACATAGAAATCACAACGGTCGGCAAGACTGGTAAGATCCTGACGAAGTAAGGAGGTTGACCATGGGTATTGGAAAGAAAGGATTTACTCTGGTAGAGATCATCGTATCTCTTGCCATCATGACCATAGTAGCTGGTGCGGTGGGAGCATTCGTGGTCGCCGGCAACAATTCCTATATGCGGGGGAACAAGGAACTGACCCTGCAGGAAGAAGCCCAGCTGACCGCCAACCAGATGATCGATCTGATCATTGATGTGGAGAAGGGTATCAGCTTTTCCAATCTGACAGATCAGGAAGCGGTTGATGTTGATGGCAATGTGGCAAAAGACGTTAACGGCATGGAAGTAACCAATGCCAGTGTCAGCGAGCTGCGTCTGATCAATAATGACAACAGCTATATGATCCGCTGGCAGGGGGGTGCCGGAGCGGATTATGCCGATGCCAATCAGGTATATCTTTACGAGGTAACAAATACTAAGGACGGCGAAGGCAAAGTTGTGGTAGGAGATTTTGACGCGGCTAAGCCCGCACTGATGGCAGAGCATGTCAGCAGTTTCAGCGTGGACCTCAGTGAACTGGATAAGCGGAAAGTCGTTCTGAATATGACCTTTACCTATCAGGACAAATCCTATGATATTTCCGAGACCATCAAGTTAAGAAATGATCTGAGCTCCGAACCGTCCAGCATCTATTCCTGGATCAGCGGCATCCGTATCATTCCCGAGCACGCAGATCTGAAACAGGGACAGGCTTTCGTCTTCGATTACGAGATCACCGGAGACGAGGAAGCCATTGCTCAGGGCGTGACCTGGGCCGTAAGTTATCAGGATGGCAGCGCATGTAAGAGTACCATCAGCGGTAACGGTAAACTGAGTGTGGCAGCGGATGAGACCATAGCAGAGAATATTCTGACAGTAACCTGTACCGCCGTAGCGGATCCTACCATAGCGGCAACGGCTACCGTAACGGTACAAAAGCATATGGTGGATTCTCTGGATATAGAACCGAAAGATGCTTCTGTGATTCAGGGGGACAGCCTGCAGTACTCTTATACTATGGAAGGAACAGAAGAGGCTAAAAATGCCGGGGTGACCTGGAGCGTGGCAAGAGTGGACGCAACTGGACTTAAGGCAGGAACCACGATAAATGGGAGCGGTCTTTTGACGGCTGACAGATATGAGCCGACCGGAACACTTGTGCTACAGGTAACCTGTACTTCCGTGGCGGATCCCGGAATGTCTGCATCCACAAAGGTATCGGTATTACCCTATACCAACATTGACGGAAAATATGATGCAACACTGATTGCCAAGAATCTGACCACATATGATTTTACCGAAGGAAGTACGGAAAAGATCGGTTATAAGGCATTGATTGAATGTCTGCCGTCCTGGGCGGATTACAGAAATGGTTATCCACAGATTGAGTGGAGTGTGGTAGATGATTATGCCAATAATTACAAAATAACCGGTTTGACAGATTCTGATGGTCGACAGTTCCAGGCAGAACTGGAATGTGGAAATATGACGGATACGGTAGTACGTGTACGTGCGGTGATAGCTTTATCAGTAGATATTAAGATTACCAGAGAAATCGATATTACAATCCCTCCCCTGAAGACGGTTGTAAACGCGAAGGAACCGTATATTTACTCCAGTCAGTTTGTATTAAACCGTAATGGAAAAATTAATTGCGAGATTCGAAATTATAAAGGGGAAGTAAATTGGAGATTTGCAGATATTCCCAGTGAGCTGAATAATGATTTCAAGGTATGGAACGGAATACAAAAATCATATCAGGTCGGTTTTGAAGTCTATGACGGAGCATATGATAATGTTCATCAGGAAGCCTATCTGACAACAGAAAATACGGGAGAATCTACAGAGGTAAGAGCACTTAGCTATATTTCCTGGGATACCGAATATCGTCTGAAGCTTCAGGCATGGAGCCTGGATGATTCCACATTAGTGGCCGAAACGGTAATACTGGTGCCGGTAGTGGATATCTTATTTGCCAATGATCAGCATGTGATTACGGTGCTGAGACCTACCTGGACGAATCGTTATGATCTGCATGCGTATGGTTTTGAGTCTGGAAGAGAGAAAGGACATAGAGCAGCAAAACTGGCAGGATATTTCCAGGGAGAACTGCCGTTGGATTCCAACACGAAATTTGCAGAAATTGATAATATGCATCTTCCTTTTTCGCAGGTACAGTTTGATATTGGCGCACATGAAGAAAATGATTATTTAATTATGACCATTTATGATGAACGATATCCGGATCATAAGAGAAATCTTTTACTGGAAGTAGAGAAGAATCCGGAGTGGTGGGAATGGAAGGATAATAAATGACCATGAATTGGAAACGCAATTCAAAAAAGTACATAGCAGGAATCCTCACCATAGCTTTGGCCGTCGGAGCCGGTCAGAGCTATGGCTCTATGGAGGTCAGTGCGCAGGAAAGAACCCTTCCGGGTATTGAAAAACTGGTACAGGATACGGTAGCTTCTTCTGACGGTACTTTCCATATTCTGGAGATCGTTCCGTCGAAGGAAAATGCCACGATCGGCTATCTGGCAGGCGGCGAGGAGCCGGTATCTGAGGGCAGAAAGCTTTCCGAGATGCCGTCAGCCACAGAGCGCCAGACAGCTATGGACAGTCTGGATGCTGCAAAGTTTCCGACGACAGGTCCGGTTACTTTTTCTGCCTACAGCGAAAGCACCGGAGCTTCCAGAACCGAGGACGTAAGAGGACGCTTTGTATTCCGACAGGACGGATCCGGCAGATACAATTACCAACAGATCGATGCGGTCTATCGTGAGATTGCCAATGGGGAGACGGTGGCAGCAGGAGAACGTTATAACCGATACAGTGCATTGGAGGCCGCCGGAGACAGTAACCGGGATGCCAAAAGCGTGACCCCGGTATTTTCCCATAGATCTACCGGAGGAAGCAACGGACTGGAGACTACGATTATCAATGGTTCAGACAGCACCAGGGGATATGCGCAGGGCTTATATGCAATTTCGGAGACGGATCTGGCCGCTATTGATAAAACGAGTTTTCAGGCAAAAGATTATGTGGGCAGGACAATCTATCAGAAGATAGGTACGGGTGAGACTGCAGTTTATACCTATCTTGGACAGATTGTATACGGTACCGATGCGGCACTGCCGGATGGATTAAAGACTACGTCCAGAGGGGTATCCGGAAATGATGCAGGTACTGCTGTGCAGGCACGCACGACATCCGGAGGAGATGCGATAGCAGCCTATTCTGCCGGAGATATTACCCAGAATCTCTACATCCTGGATCATGCACAGCCGGATAGCGCACAGCTTTGGGCAAAATGGGATGATGTTTCGAAGGCATATACATTTGAGACCATAGCCAGTGCCTATCTTGTGGATTTCACAGCAAATGATAACGGCGACTATTATGTATCTGCAATGACAGTAAGTGACAAAAACGGTGATTACCGTCTGATCGATACCTATCGTAAGGATGAGGCCGGCAGCTACACTATGGTGACACCGGGTTCCCTTCAGGTTACTTACAAGGGGGAAGCGGGCTTTGACACCGCCAACAGCTATGATTTTGTAGGGGATGACAGAGAGGATGCTACGGAGACTATTGCCTATAACGGCGGTTTCTACAACAAAGAATGGTTCAAGAAAAATGTCCTGAATCTGTCCGGTACCAGTCGTTATGAGAGTGGTACAGCCACCGGAGACGATATCGATACACTGAAGATCGAAGTGACAACACTTACCCTGCAGGAACTGGCTGATCTGGCAGATGCTTCCATTACAGCGGAGGATTCTTATTGTGGAATTGATCTGGCAGATGTGGATCTGTTCTATTTTTCCGGTCAGGGAAATTACGGGGCAGAGCCGTCCAATATGGTCTCTGCGGCAACCGTGATCGCAAAGCTGGCATTTGGCGTGGACGGCAGCGGGATCAGAACCGCTGCAGCCAGAGTGCCGGTGATCATGGATTATAATTTTTATGCCAAGAACAGCACCCAGAGCAATGAAGTGTTGACGAAACTGGCATTGACTCTGCTGCAGGTGTCGGATGACAATGTGGCAACCGCAATCGCAGGTCAGGGAGATTCCTATTGGGAAAATGTAAGTGTCGATACGCTGAAAAGCGCGGCAGAGGGAAATATCAGATCCTATGCGTCTGCAATGCAGGCGGCAAATGCGGATACCCTGACGTTGGATACCTTGAAGGAATACCTGAACGAAAATGTATACCTGAACAACGACAGTTCCAAAGCTTATGCGGCAGAGGATTATCTGACGGATCTGAAGTCAGATACGACAAGAGCATGGATCTACACGGATGTCCTGAAAGAGATCCGCTACGAGAATTTTCTGATCACACAGGAAAATGCCACGGCGGTCACTTTGAATGAAGAGATCAGCAAAGCTTCCATCACCAGATATATTATGAACTGGTATCTGCACAGAAGCCAGGTAAAGGACAGCCTTGCGATATTGGATCTGGAGCCCTGTTATGATTTCGGAACTGGAGCTTTATCTGCAGATTCCGTGAAAGGATTTCTGGGGCAGAGCAGTTACGGTGGAAGGATTTCCATTACCCAGATGGCTTCCGCAGAGTTCATTGGCAAGATAGAGGATCTCAACGATCGATATGATATGATCTATGTGGGTGCCCGCACCGGAACCATGAATGTGAAAAACAATCAGACCGTTTACAATGACAGTTCCATGAATGGGCTGATCTATACGCATATCGGGGATCTGTATGATTATAAGGATGAATCGGATGATAACAAGAACCGTCTGAAGGATGATTCCCTGAGTCACACTTCCAATCAGTACCGTGGCCCGGGAAACGATATGAACTCCACCAGAGAAAAGGAGTTCGAGCAGTATATTTCCGCCGGGTATCCGGTAGTATTTGCGAATGCACTTCTGACGGGAATTGACGGTAAGGTGAGTGCCAATACGGCAACAGTGGACGAAAGTTCCTATTTTTACCAGTTGATACAGTTTGCCTTGTCCACGGATGAAAGCGGCAATTACAAATACTGGCAGGAGAATGTATTTGCGGAGAGTCAGCTAGTACCCGGAGCAGCAGAAAAGGCGGCGGATGACAGCAAAGAGGCGCTGGCTGCCGCAAAGGCGGCAAAGGAAGCAAGAGAAGAGAGACAGAGAAACTTTGGCAACCATCTGAATCTTTCCAAACTGCAGATCGAATGGGTGAAAAATCTTGGGGAAGATTATATTCCTACAGAGCTGCATTACAACGGGGACGGTATCAACGATGCGTTCCTGAAGATGACGGACGGTAAGTTCTATCTGCAGTATATTTTTGCTCTGTCCAATGATGCGGCTGCCTCCCAGGTGAGCACGACGTATGATTGCAAGCTGTATATTGATAAGAACTCCGACGGTCGCTTTTCCGGTTCCGATGTGATCGGGCAGACACTTTCCTCCACAGAGGAGCTTGCCGGACTGAATCTGTATGTCAGATCCGGGCAGGAATGGAAGGAAGTGGCGAAGAATGACGGTGGCCATTACGAGCTGCGCACCGGATATACCTATAAGGTAGTCAGAGTGCTGCCGGATGATTATCAGGGAGTATTGCCCTGGAAGATGATCTTCTTTGATAATTCTGATGCACTGGTGAGAACCGCAGTGTCCGGTTATACGGCAGTGGACAGAGGTTCCAGAGTGGATATTCAGGTATTGCAGCTGATGTCCGACAGAAAAGCATCTAATGACAAGACACTGTGGAATCTGGAAAGTGACAGTGATGTAAAGTCACTGTTAAGCGGTATCCGGGAATTTAATGTATCTATTGATTCCGTGAAGACTTCAACTTTTATCAACGGATTGATTTCAGACGATCAGTTGAAAAAGCTTAAGACCGATGAACAGAAGTCTGAGGCTTATTACAATGCGGCATACAATACTTTCCAGCAGTACGATATGCTGATCCTGGGATTCGGAGACAACTATCAGTTCGGAAGCAAGGATCAGAGCCTGAAGAACATGGCAGTATCCGAAGCCATCCGTGATTATATCGAAGATGGTAAGAGTGTCCTGTTTACCCATGACAGCAGTTCTTATATCAACAGTAAGGCCGGTAGCGGTAAAGGCTGGTACTGGGGCTACGAGTTCAACAAGACCATGCGTGCGGCGGTAGGGCTGGATCGTTATGGTGCGTTGCTGGAATATTATGATGACCAGAGGAACAATTCCAGTTTATCCGATGCCCAGAGAAAGCGTTATGATGCTTATTACAATATTCTGGACACGCAGTACAATTACGATACGGCATGGAAGCCGGGAACGGACCGGAGCAGTGATCAGACGGTCGGAAATATCGAGGGTACGACCAAATATACGACAGTCCGTTATGTGCAGAATCGGATCAATGCGATCCTGCGGAAAGGAACGTCTTATACGAGCTTCTGTTTCCCGATTCGCAATTCTCTGTTTTATCAGGGTATGGATAAGACAACGAACTCTCAGGGGCAGATCACGGTGCTGGGAGATTACAAGGAATTCGGAGACGGTGCCGGTCCTGATATGATCGTTTCGCAGGTAAATCAAGGACAGATCACTAATTATCCTTATCAGATCACTACAGAAGAACAGCAGACTCTGACAGTGGCGGCAACACATTATCAGTGGCTGCAGCCGAACATGGAGCTGGATAAGGACGGAGACGGCAAGAATGATATTGTGGTATGGTATTGTCTGTCCGACCTGTCCGACAATGCCAAGACCAGAAAGTCGCAGACCGAGTGGAACAACGGATGGGGCAACGACAATGGCGTGAATCTGTATAATGTCAGCCCTAAAGATGTGGTAAATAATTATTATATTTACAGCATGGGTAATGTCACGTATTCCGGTGCGGGACATACGGAGCCCACGGGAATGGCGGAGAAGAAGCTGTTTGTGAACACCATGGTAGCGGCTTACAATGCAGGAACCAAGGCACCTTCCGTATTTTTCCGGGATGACAACGGCAACACCATTGACTCCGTATATATGATGTATGATGCTGCCAACAAGATGATCCTGGATCGAAGCAATAAGATTCAGGTGGATTTCAAGGCTACCGATTACAACATCCTGTCTTCAGCAACGGAGATCCGGGTAGAGTTCTTCAAGGAATCCACGGATGCGGATGCCATAGAGATCGCATATGGCAAGGACAAGCTGAAGGTGAAGCCTCTGACCGGGCTTACGGTAATGAATTCCGCAGGAACAGCAGTGGATGCACATGTGATCACCGGTGGAGACAATCACTTTACGGAAGGTGGAAAGGACTATTATGTCACAGGTACGTCGTATTATTCTGTGACCAGTGACGGTGTATACACGCTGGCATTCCCTGCATCGGAGATGGGCCTGTTCTCCGGCAGCGGCAAGATGACGCTTAACGATCAGGATGCCGCCACCATCTACATCCGGGCGACAACCGTTTACGACAACGGAGCCAAGCGGACCGAAGGCGCTGTTAAGAGCCTGACGGTCAGCGCAGCGGAGCTGTTTGAGCTGGATTAAAGGATTTGCGGGCGACGCAGAAAAGACAAATTGCACAAAGAGCAGGGCTGTGGAAAAGTACCAATTTCCACAGCTCTGTTTTTGTATGGTTTTTTACCTGCAATTTTCTTGCAGAATCGATATGCATGTGCTATAGTAATCACATCTTAAGAAAGTCTATATAGGCAATATTCTGAAAATGCTTTAATGCGTAGGTGCAGTCGATGGCGGATCGCCGCAAATTCATGGATTGACAGAACAATCGGACAGGGAGAAAACTATTGGAAACAAACGATATTGTGACGAAAAATTTTGAAAGCTATGCGGATGTGGCGGCGGACATTATTAATGTTCTGTTACATGAAGGGAGAAGAAGGGTTAAAGATTATGAAATGTTGTCGGCGGCTACTGAGAGTCTTTACTTGGATAAAGAAAATGGATTGCGAAATCAATTGGAAGATGTAGCAAAGTACCATGTGGTAAATGGGGTGCCTAAGGTATTGTATTTATTTGCCAATCAGACAAAGGTGGATAAGGGCATGGTATTGCGCAAGGCCGGGTATGCAGGTGGAGAATACCGCAGACAATATGAAAAACAAAATCCGAGCCTATATCCTGTGATAGAAATTGTGTTATACTGGGGAAAGAGCAGGTGGAAAGGGGGATGCAGTTTGCACCGGTTATTTGATGAAGAAGGGGCGACTGCAGATATTATATGGAAGTATGTAGATGATGTACAACTTCATGTTTGGGAAATGCGTCATTTACCCAGAGAAATACGAGAGCTTTTTCAAAGTGATATGAGAATCATCGTGGATTATCTTGCAGAGGGAGATAGCTATCGGTCGGACCGAAAAGTGATTCATAAAGAAGCAACAGTTAAGATGCTACGGGTATTATCCGGAGATACAAATGTTGATGATACCGGAGATGCATTAAAAGAAATGGGAATCAAAGAGGAGGATGAGATCAGGGTGTGTGAATTATTTGATCAGTATACAAGAAAAGGGATTGCACAGGGAATTTCGCAGGGGATTTCTCAGGGAGTTGCGCAAGGGATTATTATAATGTGCAAGGATTTTAATACCAGTTATGAAGAAACTTTACAAAAGGTGAGACTGAAACTGAATATCTCAGAGCAGGAAGCTGAGAAAGAAATGAAACTTTATTGGTAAATATGGAATAGAAACTTGACTTTTTCTATGTACTATGATAAATATATACTATACCTACTGGAACAGTAGGAAATATAAAGGGAATAATATAGTATACATAGACATAGGAGGAGAAAAAGATGGCATTTGCAGCAGAGACCATATGTGTCCAGGGAAGTAATGAGAGAAAGGATCCGTTCGGCGCCATCAGCATGCCCATTTATCAGAATGCGGCGTATGCGCATCCGGGACTGGGGAAGAGTACGGGATATGATTATTCCCGCTGCAGCAACCCCACCAGAGACGAAGTGCAGAAGACGGTTGCTCTGTTGGAACAGGGAACAGAGGCACTGGCATTTTCTACGGGAATGGCGGCAATCACTGCAATGATGGAAATCTTTTCTCCCGGAGATCATCTGATCGCTACCGATGATCTGTACGGCGGTACGTTGAGACTGTGGAACATGATCAGTCACAAGAATGGTATTTCCGTGGATTGTGTAGATACTTCCAACGTGGATACGGTGAAGGCAGCGTTGCGCCCGGAGACAAAAGCTATCTATCTGGAGACACCGTCCAATCCGATGATGAAAGTAGCGGATATTCAGGCAATTGCAGATCTTGCGCATGAGAATGGATGCCTGTTGATCGTGGATAACACATTTCTGTCTCCTTATTTCCAGAAGCCGTTGACATTAGGAGCTGATATCGTGGTACACAGTGGAACCAAATATCTGGAAGGACATAATGATACTTTGTCCGGTTTTCTGGTGGTGAAGGATAATGCTCTGTATGACCAGCTCTATAATATCTACAAGACTACAGGAGCCTGTCTGTCTGCGATTGACAGCTGGTTGTTACTCCGCGGTATCAAGACACTGGCAGTCCGCATGGAACAGCACCAGAAGAATGCTCTGGCCATCGCACACTGGCTGGAACAGAGACCGGAAGTGGAAGAAGTCTATTATATCGGACTGGATTCCAGACCGGATAAGGAGCTGATTGACAGACAGTGCAGCGGCTATGGCGGAATGATTTCTTTCCGATTGAATTCTGCGGAGAAAGCTGTTAAAATTTTGGAGAGCGTAAAGCTGATCCGTTTTGCAGAAAGCCTGGGAGGCGTGGAAAGTCTTCTGACCTATCCCATGAAGCAGACCCATGCAGATGTACCTGTAGAGGTCAGGGAAACTCTGGGTGTGGATGAAAAGCTTTTGAGAATGTCTGTTGGTATTGAGAATATTGATGACCTGCTGGCAGACTTGGAGCAGGCCTTTGCCTGAGTGGGGTTGACTGGTATACATAGTAATTTAGCCAGTTCCGCGGAAAGTTTCACGGAAGTCCCACAACAGACGCAACGAGTCAGGACGTGCAGAAGGTCCTGGTAGAATAGGTACGATTGACAGAAAAATTTAACCTGCAACTTGGGGCCACAGGCAGAAAGCTTGCAGGTTGTCGAAAGGTAAGAGGATTCGTATGGCTACATACAACTTTGATAAAATTATAAATCGTAAGGGAACGAACTGCCTGAAGTACGACTATGCCGTGGAGAGAGGCAAGCCTGCGGATGTGCTGCCACTGTGGGTCGCAGACATGGACTTTACAGTATCGGAGGAGATTACGAAAAGCCTTCACGCGGCGGTAGATCATGGAATCTACGGATACACCCAGCCTAAGGATGCTTATTATAATGCCATAACCAATTGGATGGAAAAAAACCATAATTGGAAGACGAAGAGAGAGTGGATCATGAAGACCCCCGGTGTGGTATTTGCACTGGGTGCAGCGGTAAAAGCTTTCACAAAGCCGGGAGATGCGGTCTTGATCCAAAATCCGGTGTATTATCCCTTTACCAATATCATTAGGGACAATGACCGTAGGGTGATTGATAATACATTGGTATACGAAAAAAGGGTAACTGAAGGAAAGTCGCAGTACAGCATAGATTATGAAGACTTCGAGCGCAAGATTGTGCAGGAGAATATAAAACTGTTTATCCTGTGCAATCCTCACAATCCGGTGGGAAGAGTATGGAACAGAGAGGAACTGCAGTATTTGGGAGAGATCTGCCTGCGCCATCATGTGATCGTAGTCAGTGATGAAATTCACAATGATTTTGTATATCCCGGATTTGAGCATACGGTGTTTGCCAATGTGGATCCCCGTTTTGCGGAGTTCACCGTGACCTGCACCGCACCCAGTAAGACCTTCAATCTGGCAGGCTTACAGATTTCCAATATTTTTATCTCAAATGAGACATTGCGGGAAGCATTCCAGAAGGAAATCGACAAGACCGGATACGATGAGCCGAATGCGTTGGGAGCGGTAGCCTGCGAGGCTGCATATCGTGGCGGACAGGAGTGGCTGGATCAGTTGAGAGCTTATCTGCTTGAGAATCTGAACTTCCTGCGAGCATATCTGCAGGAGAAAATTCCACAGATTCATCTGGTAGAGCCGGAAGGTACTTATCTGGTATGGCTGGATTGCAGTGAACTTGGGATTTCCGGCAAGGAACTGGATCAGTTTATCGTAGAGAAAGCGGGACTCTGGCTGGATGGCGGAGCAATGTTCGGACCCAGTGGAGCAGACTTCCAGCGAGTGAATATTGCCTGCCCCAGAGCAACTCTAGAGCTTGCACTGGACAAGCTGAAGGCGGCAGTAGACAACCTGGGCTAGGTCCGACAGATTTGATGTGAGCAAAGAAAAATATCTGTGGACGCTTGTTCCGATAGGACAAAAATTATAGCGGTATAATATTAACAGACATATGGTATATTTTTACAATGTTGTCCATATACTGTAACATATCAGGCCATTCATGACTGATCACGGCAGCTTATGCTACGCTTGTGATCCCTGATGAATGGCCTTTTCGATAGTATTGCCATAAGGAAAGGAGCACACAGTATATGCCAAGAGGACAGAGAAAATCCCTGGAGGAAAAGATCCAGGCAAAACAGGAGTTGATCAATGCGCTGAATATCCGCATTGAATCCGAGGAACGGGAACTGGAAGAATTATATGAGCAGAAGAGGCGCAAAGAACTGGAGGCAGTAAGTGACCTGATCGAGGATGCCGGCCTGGCACCGGAGGAAGTCACCGAAGTCTTGCAACAATACATTGAGAACCGCAGCGCAAATGCATCGTGAGATTGCAGGTGAAAGAGAGCTTGCTCACCTTAAAGAACCGGAGCTGTACCGCCCAAAAGTTAGAAACAGAATCAATCTAATGACTGGAGGCCGATACACGCCCGGTCTTTTTTTGTGCCCGTTTGGTTATCGCCAATCATGCAAGCATGTTGGCTCTCTTGCGCTCATTATATCGTGAGCACAGCTCACTCAATGCATTTCGCAAAATCACACTTGCAAGCAAGTGATTTTGCTTCATCATATCATAAAAAGTACTGCGTGATAATCTGCTGTACCTGTTCTGAACGAATGGGAACCTTGCCGGTCTCGTAAGTGGTGATCAGCTGCATGGACGGAAAGATTCCGTTGTAGCAGTAAGACTTGAGTTTGTTGCAGGCAGCATCACAATAATTGTTCTTGTCCATCATCCCGAAGTGTTCCCAGTAGAAGAACTGCTGCGTGGTGGGATGCAGGATCGTGAAATCAGGATAGACTGTCAACTCATTTAAGGCCAGAGCTGCCTCGTAACGATATGGAATATGATTTGTGTACAGAAGATTGGCGATGATAACCTCGGATTTGGAACGGACTTTATGTCCCGCCAGTGTAGTATGAATTAGATTTTCCGGGTGAGAACTGTTTGTTTCATAGCTTTCCGCACACCATTTCTGCATCGATACCGGAAGCTTGTCCTTCGCAAAATGACTTTGCAGCAATTCATAATATGGTGAAGATTCCTCTAGAAGGTCAGAGGAGGATAATTTCCTGGAGCGGCTTTGTGAGGATGAAATTTTCTTATAGGAACTTAGCAGAGAAAATTCTTCTTCGGCTTCCAGTAGCAGAAGAGAGTAGTATTTTTTCAAGGCCATAATCTCTGCAAGAGAACGATTTGATTTAGGACAATATACAGATTGTTCCTCTTTTCTGATAATCCAGCGTTGGTAAGATCCATTTTTTTGAATGGATAATTCTCCTTCTGGAAAGGCGGAAATTTTGCGGCGTAGGTAGTCACATTGTGTCTGTAATTTATTAAGGCGAGTGTCTAAATTCTGAATCATAAAAAACTCCTTTCAAAATGGTTTGGTGTAAATAGGATAAAATACCAGAAAAAAATACAAAAAAGTCTAATTTTCAAGTGGAAAAAGGGATGATTGTATCAAAATAAAGAAAAAGGGTAAAATAGATACAAAAAAAGAAAAAATATGAGAAATTTTGTACTAAAATAGCCAGAAAACAGCTTTTAGCGAAAATGGAGATAAATGAACATTGTGGGACATGCAGATAAGCAATAGAGCGGGCACTTTTGAAGGCACAAGCATATCTGAGTGCATTATAACATGACAGGGGATATTCTGAAAAGATGTTTGTTTGGGAAAAGAGATCTGAATACAAAACACCCACGGCATGGAATTCCAATGGAATCCCTTGCCGCGGGCAGTGGTTTCAGACTATAAATGTTTTATTCCGCGCTTCCTTCGCCCTTCTTCAGATTCTTCTGGGCGGTGGAGAGCATGAGTTTGATTCGGTTGAGCTGGTTGACTTCGCTGGCACCGGGATCGTAGTCGATGGCTACGATGTTGGAGGAAGGATATGCCTTCCGCAGAGCCTTGATAACGCCCTTACCTACCACGTGGTTCGGCAGGCAGCCGAAGGGCTGGGTACATACGATGTTCGGTACGCCTTCCTTGATCAGTTCCACCATCTCACCGGTCAGGAACCATCCCTCACCGGTCTGGTTGCCGATGGATACGATCGGTTCCGCATAGGAGACGATCTTGTAAATGCTGGTAGGCGGATCAAAATGCTTACTTTCTTCAAAAGCCTTCACGGCAGAGCCGCGGAGGATATGTTCGATGGCCCAGATACCCAGCGCGGAAATCTTTGAAGTCTTCTTGCTGGTACCTAAGTGTTCTGCTTTGTAGATCTGGTTGTAGAAGCAGTACAGCATGAAGTCGATCAGGTCGGGTACTACAGCCTCCGCACCTTCGCTCTCCAGCAGCTCTACCAGATGATTGTTGCCTGCAGGAGAGAATTTCACCAGAATCTCACCGACCACGCCGACACGGGGCTTCTTGATATCCAGTACCGGAACCGCATCGAAATCCCGGATAATCTCGGTACACATCCTGCGGAACTTCGGAATGCTGATATGCTTCGCGGAGACAAATTTCTGTACCTTCGCAAGCCATTCTTTGTGCAGAGCATCCACGGAACCCGGAGTTGCTTCATAAGGACGCATCCGATATACACAACGCATGAAGATGTCACCAAATTCCGCACCCACAGCGGCACGTAACAGCAGATCCGCATTCAGATGGAAGCCGGGATTGCTCTCGATACCTGCCAGGTTCAGGGAGATAACGGGAATCTGCTCCATGTCTGCTTTCTTCAAGGCACGACGGATGAAGCCGATATAGTTCGTTGCACGGCATCCGCCACCGGTCTGGCTCATGATGATGGCTGTCTTGTTCAGGTCATATTTACCGGACAGCAGAGCCTCCATGATCTGACCTACTACCAGCAGGGAAGGATAGCAGGCATCATTGTTAACATATTTCAGACCCACATCCACAGAGTGCTTGTTATCGTTGTCCAATACCACGAAATTGTAACCGCAGGCATTGAACGCAGGCTGCAAGATCTCAAAGTGGATCGGGGACATCTGCGGACAGATGATGGTATAGTCCTTACGCATCTCTTCGGTAAACGGTACCTTCTCGATAGCGGAAGAACGGATGTTGCGGTGCTTGCCCATCTTTTCACGGACACGGATTGCAGACAACAGGGAACGGATACGGATACGGGCCGCACCCAGGTTGTTGACTTCATCGATCTTCAGGCAGGTGTAGATCTTGTCGGAGCCGGAGAGGATATCGTTCACCTGATCGGTGGTAACGGCATCCAGACCGCAGCCGAAGGAATTCAACTGGATCAGATCCAGATTCTCCACCGTCTTTACATAGCTTGCGGCAGCGTAAAGTCTGGAATGGTACATCCACTGGTCGGATACAATCAAAGGACGTTCCGGTTTTGCCAGATGGGAGATGGAATCCTCTGTCAGTACGGCCATATCGTAGGAGGTGATCAGCTCGGGAATACCGTGGTTGATCTCCGGGTCTACATGATAGGGACGGCCTGCCAGCACGATACCGCGCTTGCCGGTCTTGCGTAAGTATTCCAGAGTCTCTTCGCCCTTTTTCTCCATATCGTGACGGGCATTTGCCAGTTCCTTCCAACCCTTTTCGCAGGCTGCGGCGATCTCTGCGGCGGGAATCTCGGTGAATTCCTTCGTCAGTGCATCCGTCACGGTACCAAGATCTCTAAAGGACATGAACGGATTGCGGAAAGTGATCTCACCGCCGGCGATTTCCTCTACGTTATTCTTGATATTCTCAGAATAAGAAGTAACGATAGGGCAGTTGTAATGGTTGTTGGCATCCTCGAACTCGTTGCGCTCATAGAATAGCGCAGGGTAGAAGATGAACTTGATTCCCTGACGAATCAGCCAGGTCACATGGCCGTGAGCCAGTTTCGCCGGATAACACTCGGATTCACTGGGGATGGATTCAATGCCAAGCTCGTAGATCTTACGGTTGGAGCTGGGAGAGAGCACAACACGGTAGCCCAGTTCGGTGAAGAAGGTGAACCAGAACGGATAGTCCTCGTACATATTCAGCACTCTGGGGATACCAACTACACCTCTGGGAGCCTTGTCAGCGTCCAGAGATTCATAAGAGAACAGTCTATGTAATTTGTATTCGTATAAATTCGGTACATTGTGGGCATTCTTCTGACCACCGATACCACGTTCACAGCGGTTGCCGGAGATGAACTGACGGCCGCCGGAGAATTTGTTGATGGTCAGACGACAGTTGTTGGTACAACCCTTACATTTCGCCATGCTGGTCTCGAACTGGAGATCGCAGATCTTCTGATAATCCAGCATTGTGGTCACATAACTGTCTTCGTAATGTTCTCTGGCGATCAGAGCCGCACCGAAAGCACCCATGATACCGGCGATGTCGGGACGGATCGCCTGGCAGTTTGCAATTTTCTCAAAGCTGCGCAGAACAGCGTCATTGTAGAAAGTACCGCCCTGTACCACAATATTTTTACCAAGCTCTGAAGCATCGGAGACTTTGATTACCTTAAATAAAGCATTCTTGATAACGGAGTAAGCAAGTCCTGCGGAGATATCTGCTACGGAAGCGCCTTCCTTCTGCGCCTGTTTTACTTTGGAGTTCATGAATACGGTACAACGGGTACCCAGATCGATAGGATGCTCTGCAAACAGGGCAGCCTGAGCGAAATCCTGCACGGTATAGTTCAGGGATTTGGCAAAGGTCTCAATAAAGGAGCCACAGCCGGAGGAACATGCTTCGTTCAGCTGTACGCTGTCTACGGTCTGGTTTTTAATCTTGATGCACTTCATATCCTGACCGCCGATGTCTAAGATACAGTCTACGCTGGGGTCAAAGAAAGCAGCGGCATAGTAATGGGCCACGGTCTCTACCTCGCCGTCATCCAGCAGAAAAGCAGCTTTCATCAACGCTTCGCCGTAACCAGTGGAGCAGGAGCGTACGATCTCCACGCCTTCGGGCAGGAGAGAGTAGATCTCCTTCAGGGAACGGATCGCTGTCTTCAAGGGGCTTCCGTCGTTACTGGAATAGAAAGAGTACAGCAGGGATCCATCTTCACCTACCAGAGCGATCTTCGTGGTGGTGGAACCGGCATCGATACCCAGGAAAGCCTTGCCCTGATAGGACTGTAAGTCTCCGGTGGTCACGTGATGCTTGCTGTGACGCTCCACGAATTCCTGATAAGCAGCCTTGTCCGCAAACAGAGGCTCCATACGTTCTACTTCGAACTCCATCTTGATGTCGGAGGACAGCTTTTTCACCATGTCAGACAGACTGATGCAGACTTCCTCCTTCGCATTTAGTGCGGAACCGATGGCTGCGAACAGATGGGAGTTGTCCACGTCAATGATGTGCTCGTCATCCAGATTTAAGGTACGGATAAAGGCAGCTTTCAGTTCAGACAGGAAATGTAAAGGCCCGCCCAGAAAAGCTACGTGACCGCGGATCGGCTTACCACAGGCCAGACCGGAAATTGTCTGGTTCACCACTGCCTGGAAAATAGAAGCAGACAGGTCTTCCTTGGTAGCACCTTCGTTGATCAGAGGCTGGATATCGGTTTTGGCAAATACACCACAGCGGGCAGCAATGGTGTAGAGGGATTTATAATTTTTCGCATATTCGTTTAAGCCCGAAGCGTCCGTCTGAATCAGACTGGCCATCTGGTCGATGAAGGAACCGGTACCGCCGGCGCAGATGCCGTTCATACGCTGCTCCACGTTACCGCCTTCGAAATAGATGATCTTCGCATCCTCACCGCCTAATTCAATGGCTACATCGGTCTTGGGTGCCAGCTCCTGCAGGGAAGTAGCCACGGCTACGACCTCCTGAGTAAAGGGAACGCCGAGGTGGTTGGCCAGTGTCAGACCGCCGGAACCGGTGATCATGGGGTGCAGCTGCAATTCTCCCAGCTGGTCATAAGCTTTCTTAAGGAGCTCAGACAGAGTTTCCCGGATATTGGCGAAGTGACGCTCATAATCGGAAAATAAAATATTGTGTTCTTCGTCCAAAATAGCAATCTTGACAGTGGTGGAACCGATATCTATGCCGAGAGTTGCGTATTTTTCCTGTGAATTCATGTGATACATCCTTCCTGAAATAAAAATAAATCTACTTATTTAATGCATTTTTTTCATCAACAAAACATTCTAATTATACGACAAAAAACACCACAATGCAACGAATAATGGGGGAGTTTAGTTGTTAAAGTTTTGTAAAATGTAACTTAAATTTTTCGGGAAAACTCTGAAAAAAGAGAACGTGCAGTTTACTTATTCTCTTCCGGATGTTACAATCTCGATAGAGAAAAATCAAAATATAACTATTTATGGAGACATTGTTTTATGAGCAAATTCGAAAAAAAGTTTGGAAAATATGCGATCCATAACCTGACCATGGTATTGATCATGTGTTATGTGGCGGGATATGTGATCGAACTGATGGGAAAAGCAGCCGGCAATAATCTGCTGGGATTTCTGACACTGGACCCTTACCGGATCCTGCACGGACAAGTCTGGAGACTGGTGACCTGGGTGATCGTTCCTCCGGAAAGTCTGGATATCTTCACAATCATTATGCTGTTTTTCTATTATAGTCTGGGTACGGCGCTGGAGCGTACCTGGGGAACTTATCGCTATAATGTGTATATCTTTTCCGGCATGCTGTTTACGATTATCGGAAGCTTCCTGTGCATGGGTGTGGCATATCTGATCACCGGCGGCATGAGTACGGAAGCGGCTTCCCTGGTATTTTACAGCGGTTCTTATGCGTTCAGCACGTATTATATCAACCTGTCGATCTTCCTTGCCTTTGCTGCTACGTATCCGGATATGCAGGTGTTGCTGATGTTCGTGATACCGGTGAAAGTAAAATGGATGGGAATCTTGGATGCGGTACTGATGATCTATACCGTGATCGCAGGAAACTTATTTACTAAATTCGCGGTAGTGGCATCTTTGCTGAACTTTGTGTTATACTTTTACAGACTGCATCGCAGCCGTATCTCGCCGAAACAGATGCACCGCAAGGCGCAGTTCGAACGAAAATCCAATGCTGGACGGGCGAAAGTCACAAGACACAAATGTGCCGTCTGCGGACGGACAGAAGAGGACGATCCGAATCTGGAGTTCCGTTTCTGCTCCAAATGTAACGGCAACTACGAATATTGCCAGTATCATTTGTTTACCCATGAGCACATAAAATAGTCCGGATTGCGAATGTCTGTACACTTTCGGGAGTGCGAAGCACGGAGAAAGTGTATTATTGCAAGAGGCATATGGCATGACTGCTTGCAGGCAATGCGCGAAGCGCGGAGAAAGTGATGTTATTATAAAGGAGACCCTATATGAACAAAGAAGTATTATTTGCCCAGACCTTAGAGCAGGTCCGCAAGACCGCCAAGGAGCAGGGCAACTGCATCAGCGAAGAACAGGTAAAGGAAGCATTCGCCGAGCTGGATCTGAGCAATGAACAGCTGCAGATGGTATTTGACTATCTGTTAAAACATAAAATCGGTATTGGACAGCCTATGGATCCCGATGAATTCCTGACGGAGGAAGAAAAGGATTACTTACAGGAATATCTGGATGAAGTAGCAGCATTACCGACCTACAGTGACGGTGAAAAACTGGCATTTTCCATCGCAGCCATGGCGGGAGAGACGGATGCGCAGCAGCGCCTGATCGAATTGCATCTGGCGGATGTGGCAGAGATCGCAAAACTCTATGCCGGACAGGGTGTCCTGCTGGAAGATCTGGTGGGAGAAGGCAATCTGGCGCTTTCCTTCGGTGTGACCATGCTGGGCAGTCTGGAGAAACCGGACGAAGTCGAGGGAATGCTCGGCAAAATGATCATGGATGCCATGGAAGAATACATTGCCGAACATGCAGAAAATTCCAAGATCGACAAGCGAGTGGAAGATAAGGTCAACAAGGTAGCGGATAAGGCCAGAGAACTGGCGGAAGAACTGCACCGCAAGGTGACCACGGAGGAACTGATGGAAGAGACCGGTATGTCCCGCAAGATGATCGAGGATGCCATAAGAATGAGCGGTTTCAAGATTGAGGATATCGACAACAATGCAAAAGACAGTTTATGAGAATTATAAATACAGCCTGCAGGATACGGCAAAGGTCTACATAGGCGCAAAATATACCTTTGCAGAGCTGCTGGATCAGGACGAGGTGGCGTTTAAATTCCGCCTGATCGTGGAACGCTATATTTTAGCGGAAAAAGAGGTGGATCCTCAGGATACGCTGGAGACTCATCTGTATTATCTGAAGCCGGACAGTTTTCTTGTGAAGATCTACGACCGGATCAAGGCTCGGGTGAAGATCAATATCATCGAGGAGAAAAAAAGGATTTTCGGCAGAGGCAAAAAGCGTTATGTCACGAAGGAATTGAACATCCGGGAATTAGTTGCCATGACACCGGAGGAGAAAGAGGCGAAGGGTGTCGTGATTCAGGAAATCTCCATGAGCAAGCTGGCACTGGCCGCGTTTTGACAGATGAAGCTCACCCATAGAAAGCATGAGCGACTGCTTGCAGGCGGCGAAGGCTTTCTATGAGGGGAGCAAACGAACATGAGCAAGAAGGACGATAGTCCGGATTGCGAATGGTCGTTACGATTTCGAGAGTGCGTAGCACGGAGAAATCGATTAAGATAGAATAAAAGAGGACACATCAGAAATGAGAGTAGAAGATTTATCCACATATGAGATTATAGAGAAACGGCAGATCCCGGACATTAACAGCGTGACCTATCTGTGCCGTCACAAGAAGACCGGAGCAAGGGTGGCACTTGTATCCAATGATGACGAGAACAAGGTATTCTATATCGGTTTCCGCACCACACCCAAGGATTCCACCGGTGTAGCCCATATTCTGGAACATTCCGTATTATGCGGATCGAAGGAATTCCCGGTGAAGGATCCTTTTGTGGAACTGGTAAAGGGGTCTCTGAACACTTTCTTAAATGCCATGACCTATCCGGACAAGACTGTATACCCCGTGGCCAGCTGCAATGACAAAGATTTCCAGAACCTGATGCATGTCTATCTGGATGCGGTTTTTTACCCGAATATTTACAAAAACGAATCTATTTTCCGACAGGAAGGCTGGCATTATGAGCTGGAAGGTGACAACGAGGAGCTGAAAGTCAACGGTGTGGTCTATAACGAGATGAAGGGTGCTTTTTCCTCTCCGGATGATGTGCTGGAGCGGGAGATCATGAATTCCCTGTATCCTCACACCACCTACGGCTGCGAATCCGGAGGTGATCCGGAAGCGATCCCCGAGCTGACCTACGAAGAATTCCTGAATTTCCACCGGAAATTCTATCATCCCTCCAACAGCTATATCTATCTCTATGGCAATATGGATATGGCGGAGAAACTGACCTTTATCGATGAGCATTATCTGTCTGTCTACGATGCCCTTGAGGTGGATTCCGAAGTGACGGAAGAGGCGGCATTTACCACGCCGAATCGTATTGTCAGGGAATGTCCCATCGGCGAGGGAGAGGACGAGGAGGAGAATACCTACCTGTCCCAGAACTTCTGCGTGGGCAATAGTCTGGATCCGAAGCTTTACATTGCGTTCCAGATCCTGGACTATGCCCTGTGTTCCGCTCCAGGAGCACCCTTAAAACAGGCCCTGGTGGACTGTGGTGTGGGTAAGGATGTCTACAGCATCTATGAGAATGGTATCCGCCAGCCCTATTTCAGTGTGGTGGCGAAGGACACTTCCGTAGAGAAAGAACAGGAATTTTTACAGGTAACGGAAGAAGTGCTGAAAAAGCTGGTAAAGGACGGCTTCGACGAAAAGGCATTGCTTGCCGGCATCAATTATTATGAATTCAAATACAGAGAGGCGGATTTCGGTTCCTACCCCAAGGGACTTATGTACGGTTTACAGGTGTTGGACAGCTGGCTGTACGATGACAGACTGCCGTTCATTCACATCGAGGCCAACGAGACTTTCGCTGAACTTCGAGGGAAAGTGAAGACCGGATATTTTGAGGGTCTGGTACAGAAATATCTGCTGGACAATACCCATCGCAGCGTGGTGATCTTGCAGCCGAAGCTGGGACTTCTGGAAGAGCAGGAGCAGAAACAGCGGGAAAAGATGGCACAGGTGAAAGCTGCCATGAGTCCGGAAGAGATCGAGAACGTGAAGGAGACCTTCCAGAAGCTGACCGAATTCCAGGAGAGCGAAGACGCAAAGGAAGATCTGGAGAAAATCCCTCTGTTAAAACGGGAAGATATGAAGAAAGAGGCAAATCTGCCGGTGAACGAAGTGCGGAGCATTGGAGATACCACACTTTTGTATCATGATCTGTTTACAAACGGCATCGGCTATTTACGTCTGATCTTCAAATTGGATCAGATCCCCGGTAAATATTTCCCGTATATCGGCATTTTGAAGGGCTGCCTGGGACTGTTAAATACGGAGCATTATGCTTATGGAGATCTGTTTAACGAGATGAATCTGGTCACCGGCGGCATGGCTGCGGTAAATAATGTCTATGGCAAGCTGCAGGATATGGATCAGTTTATACTGACTCTGGAACTGAAGACGAAGGTATTTTATGACCGCCTTGCGGAAGCAATCGATCTGATGCGTGAGATCGTAATGACCAGTGATTTTACGGATGCCAAGAGACTGTATGAGATTCTGGCGGAGGGCAAGTCCCGGATGCAGGCACAGATGACCTCCGGAGGACACAGTGTGGCGGCCGGAAGAGCCTTATCCTACGGCAGTATTCCCGGAGCTGTGAGCGAAGAGATTTCCGGTATCCCGTTCTATCGTCTGATCACGGATCTGGAAGCTCATTTTGACGAGAAAAAAGAAGAATTGGTGGAAATCTTACAGACCTTAGTGAAAATGATCTTCCGTCCGGAAAACCTCATGGTGGATTTCGTAGGTGAGGAAAAGGCCGTGGCTCTTTTAGATGCTCCGGTGGAAGCTTTCAAAGCAGCACTTTATATGGAAAACGTGGAAAAAGAACATTACATTCCGGAAATCTCCCGGAAAAACGAAGGTTTCTTAACCTCCGGTCAGGTCAATTACGTATGCCGTGCCGGTAATTTCCGCAAGAGTGGACTGCAATATACGGGAGCATTAAGAGTACTCAAAGTCATGATGGGGTATGAATATCTGTGGGTTAATGTCCGTGTCAAGGGTGGTGCCTACGGCTGCATGTGCAGCTTCGGCAGATCCGGTGACAGCTACTTTGTCTCCTACAGAGATCCGAATCTGGGCAAGACCATTGAAACTTACGAGAAAGCTGCAGATGCCATTGCAGAGTTCACAGCAGATGAACGTACCATGACCCAGTATATCATCGGTGCGGTCAGTGATCTGGACGTACCCATGAATCCGGCGGCAAAGGGACTGTATTCCCTGAGTGCCTATATGACAGGACTGGATAATGCCACTTTACAGAGAGAACGCGACGAACTGCTGGCGGCTACCGAAGAGGATATCCGTGCATTGTCCGCACATATCCGTGCATTTATGCAGGAGGATCTGCTCTGTGTGGTAGGTACGGCTTCCAAGGTAAAGGAAGAGCAGGAGAGATTCCTGAAAGTGGAAAATCTTTTTTAAAACGGCAAAAGGAAAGCTGCGATTTTGCAAAAGTGGTTCTGAATCGTAAAAAGATCAAATAAATAAAGAACTTTTGTGATATTATTTCGTTTATAGAGGTGAACAATAAAAAGTCAACAGCAGGCGGATCCGACAGGCTGTCAGGATGCCGTCCGCAGAACGGAGAGGGTTATGAAAAAACGAAATTTTGAAACAAAGATCATTACAGGGGTGCTCACTGCCGGCATGATATTATCGCTGACCGCCTGCGGCAGCTCATCGAACGGCAGTTACGGAATCAGTGATCTCATGGATGCGGATTATGCTGTTGCTTCCAAGGAGGCAGCTGCACCGGAGGCGTCCGCTTATGAAGATGGATTTGGCATGACAGAAGGGTACGATTCCGCAGGAAATGCTCAGGACACAAGTACTACAGTGCCTGAGGAGACTGCAGCCATAGCAGACCGGAAACTGATCAAGACCGTGAATATGGATGTCGAGACCAGGGAGTATGATAAGCTGTTAAGCGCGGTAGAGAATAAAGTAACAGAGCTCGGCGGCTATATCGAAAGTCTGGATGCCTATAACGGCAGTACATATTATAGTTATCGTTCTACAAGGAATGCCAATCTGACCATCCGCATCCCGAAGGACAGACTGGAGGAGTTCCAAAATACGGTCTCAGAGCTGGGCAATGTGACCAGTCGTTCGGAGAATGTACAGGATGTGACACTGACCTATGTGGATCTGCAAAGTCACAGGGATGCCCTGCAGACGGAACAGGAGAGACTGTTGCAGCTGCTGGAACAGGCGGAGAGCATCGAAGACATCATTACCATCGAACAGCGCCTGTCCGATGTGAGATACCAGCTGGAAAGTATGGAATCCCAGTTGAGAAGTTATGATAATCAGGTTGACTACAGCACTGTATACCTCTATATTGATGAAGTAGAGGTCTATACTCCGGTAGAGGAAGAGACCACATGGGAACGTATTTCTGCAGGATTTATGGACAGCTTAAAGAGTATCGGCGAGGGTATTAAGGAAGCAGCCATCTGGTTCGTGATCCATATCCCCTATCTGGTGATCTGGGCCATCGTGATCGTGATCATTGTACTGATCCTGAAAAAGATCAAGAAGCGCACGAAGCGGATCCGGGCGGAGGAACAGAAAAAATTCGCCGAAGAGGAAGCAAGAATGCAGAAGACTTTGCAGAACACGGCAGAGAATACAGCAGAGAATACGGTAGCCACACAAAACAGCAATGAGTGAGAATCTATAAGATAAGCCGGACGGACCGGCGGCTGACAGAAAAGTGTCAGGGAAAAAGACAAGAACAGGAGAAATAATAATGAACGAAAATCCGGCATACAAATCCGGCTTTGCCACACTGATCGGACGTCCCAACGTAGGAAAGTCCACACTGATGAACCGACTGATCGGACAGAAGATTGCCATTACATCCAACAAACCCCAGACCACCCGTAACCGTATCCAGACGGTGCTGACACTGGACGAGGGACAGATCGTATTTCTGGACACTCCCGGTATCCATAAGGCGAAAAACAAGCTGGGCGATTACATGGTCAATGTTGCGGAGCATACATTGAACGACGTGGATGTGATCCTGTGGCTGGTGGAGCCCACAAACTTTATCGGTGCCGGAGAACGTCATATTATTGAGCAGCTGAAGAAGACCAAGACTCCCGTGATTCTGGTGATCAACAAGACGGATACCGTGAAAAAGGAAGAGATCCTGGCGTTCATCGATACCTATCGCAAAGAACTGGATTTCCAGGAGATCGTTCCGGTGTCCGCACTGAAGGGAGACAACACGGATGTGCTGATCCAGTGTATTTTAAAATATCTGCCTTACGGCCCGGCATTTTATGATGAAGATACCATCACCGACCAGCCCATGCGTCAGATCGTGGCGGAGCTGATCCGTGAAAAGGCTCTGAGACTTTTGTCCGAAGAAATTCCTCATGGTATTGCCGTGACGGTGGAAAGCATGAAGGAGAGAGGCCGGATCTGTGACATCGAGGCCACGATCATCTGTGAGAGAGATTCCCACAAGGGTATCATTATCGGCAAAGGCGGACAAATGCTGAAAAAGATCGGCTCCCAGGCCCGCCCGGAGATCGAGGATATGCTGGAAATGAAGGTCAATCTGCAGCTTTGGGTGAAGGTGAAGAAGGACTGGAGAGACAGCGACATCTTATTGAAAAACTTCGGATATAATCCGAAAGACATTGAGATGGGCGAATAGAAAAACGAAATTTGCAGACCCTATTTTTACAGAGGATAATACACTGATAGAAGAGGGGGATGCGTAAGATGCAATTCACGAATTACTGGCAGCAATTTGAACATACCGGCAGAGTGGAGGATTACCTGAAATACCTGCAGAGCGCGGGAAAGGAGGAACTTTTGGCTGGTGCGGAATGTAAAAGCCCCCTGGTGGATTGCAGAGCGGAGGGGCGTACAGACCTGTCCGCAGGGGAGGATGGATCATGCAGGAATCCCTGTATGTAACGGGAATTGTATTAAAACAGACACCTTTCGGTGAATATGACAGGCGTGTATGCCTGCTTACCAGAGAAAAAGGGAAGATCACTGCTTTTGCCAGAGGGGCCAGAAAGCCCGGTAACCGGCTGGCTGCAGCGACCAACCCTTTTGCTTTTGGCTCTTTTCGCCTGTATGAAGGACGGAACTCTTATACGATATCGGAAGCAGAGATCCGAAACTATTTTCCGGAACTGATGACGGACTACGTGGGGGCATGCTACGGTATGTATTTCGCGGAAGTGGCGGATTTTTACTGCCGGGAGAACAACGATGAGAAAGAAATGATGAAACTGGTCTACCAGTCGCTGCGGGCTTTGTGTGCACCGGCACTTCCCAATGAACTGGTGCGCAGTATTTTTGAACTGAAGGCCATCGTTGTCAACGGAGAATATCCGGGAGTACCGGAGGAGCGCAAACTGGAAGAATCCACACGGTATGCACTGAATTACATAGCGGAGAGTTCTGTGGAAAAGTTATATACCTTTACCGTATCGGACAAGGTTCTTGCAGAACTTTCACAGATCGCGTCGGAATATCGGAAGCGTTTCATGGACAGGTCATTCAAAAGTCTTGAAATACTGAAAACTCTATGTTAAAATCGGTTATGGCTGATGCCAAAAAAGGAGACTCATTTATGAGGCAGAATAGAATAAAAAAGTTTCTTACGGCAGGATTGTCGGGGCTTTTGATACTGTCCCTCACAGGCTGCGGTCAGGCGGCAAAGCTTCCCGAGACTGTAGAGAATACCTCTCTGGTGGTGGAGAAGGACGGCAAAGTGACCTCTTATCTGGTGAATACTTTTGACAAAGACTTCTACAATCTGGACGGCCTTACACAGATGGTGGAGGAAGAGGCTGAGGAATTCAATGCCACACATGCAGAGGCTACAGAGAATCCCATGAATGTGAAAACGGTGCAGGCTTTGGGAGACGGAGCCATGGTGCAGGTGGTACAGGAGTTCGCCGATACAGACAGTTATGCCGAGTACAACGAACAGGACCTGTTCTACGGGACCAGAGTGGAAGCGCTGGCACAGGGGCTCACGGTGAATCGGGAACTTGTAAACGCAGCGGACGGCACTCCGGCGGATTCTGAGAAGCTGGACAAGGCGTTGGAAAAGAATCATCTGATCATTACAAATGCAAGCGCATATATATACTGTCCTTATCCGGTGCTATATATCAGCGAGGGTGTGGTCATGGGAGAGGATGGGTATGTGGATGCCTCCCAATCCGATGGTGTCGTTACGATACTGATGAAAAAATAGGCTTTACAGTAATACAAATATAGAGCAAGAAAGGTTTGGTACTGACATGGAAAAGACAATGGAGAAAATCGTAGCCCTGGCAAAAGCAAGAGGTTTTGTATATCCCGGTTCCGAGATCTACGGAGGACTGGCAAATACCTGGGATTACGGTAATCTTGGTGTAGAACTGAAGAATAATGTGAAAAAGGCATGGTGGCAGAAGTTCGTGCAGGAGAGCCCTTACAATGTAGGTGTGGACTGTGCGATCCTGATGAATCCCCAGACCTGGGTGGCCAGTGGACATCTGGGTGGTTTCTCCGATCCTCTGATGGACTGTAAGGAGTGTCATGAGCGTTTCCGTGCAGACAAACTGATTGAGGATTTCTGTGAGGAGAACGGCATTGCCATTGAAGGCAGTGTGGACGCATGGAGCCAGGAAGAAATGAAGAATTTCATCGAGGAGCACAATGTTCCCTGTCCTACCTGCGGCAAGCACAACTTCACCGACATCCGTCAGTTCAACCTGATGTTCAAGACCTTTCAGGGGGTTACCGAGGATGCCAAGAACACGGTTTATTTAAGACCCGAGACCGCACAGGGTATTTTTGTTAACTTCAAAAATGTACAGAGAACTTCCCGCAAGAAGATTCCCTTCGGTATCGGACAGATCGGTAAGTCCTTCCGTAACGAGATCACACCCGGCAATTTCACTTTCCGTACCAGAGAGTTTGAACAGATGGAGCTGGAGTTCTTCTGCGAGCCCGGCACCGATATGGAGTGGTTCCAGTACTGGAGAGGCTTCTGCCGTGACTGGCTGCTGTCTCTTGGCATCAAGGAAGACGAGATGAGACTTCGTGATCACTCTCCTGAGGAACTGTGCTTCTACAGTAAGGGAACCACCGATATTGAGTTCCTGTTCCCCTTCGGATGGGGCGAACTGTGGGGTATTGCGGACAGAACCGATTATGATCTGACCCAGCATGCCAATACCTCCGGCGAGGATATGACTTACTTCGATGATGAGAAGAAGGAAAAATACATCCCTTACGTTATTGAGCCTTCTCTTGGTGCAGACAGAGTGGTTCTGGCATTCCTGTGTGCAGCTTACGACGAGGAAGAGTTAGAGGGCGGCGATGTTCGTACTGTGCTTCATTTCCATCCCGCACTGGCACCGGTAAAGATTGGTGTGCTGCCTCTGTCCAAGAAACTGAACGAGGGTGCGGAGAAGATCTACGCAGAGCTTTCCAAGAAATACAACTGTGAATTTGATGACAGAGGAAACATTGGTAAGAGATATCGTCGTCAGGACGAGATCGGAACTCCTTTCTGCGTAACTTACGATTTTGATTCCGAGACAGATGGCTGCGTTACCGTACGTTTCCGTGATTCCATGGAGCAGGAGCGTGTTGCTATCAAAGATCTGGATGCTTACTTTGCAGATAAGTTTACATTCTAAGATCACTATTCAGGAGCAGAAAGATTTTTCTGCTCCTTTTCAATATCTTTTTCTATTGGTACGAAAACTTTGATACTTACAGTGGAGGGGACAGCGTGGAACCGATCGAAGTGTTTCAGATTCTGGGAATCGAACAGACAAAAGACGAAAGGGCACTGAAGAATGCCTATCGTGACAAGCTGACGGTAACGAATCCGGAGGATGATCCGGAAGGCTTCAAGCGACTGCGGATGGCTTATGAGGAGGCCTGCCGCTATGCCGGAACGCCGGATGCAGAAGAGAACGAGGAGGCGGAACCGACGCTGGAGGACGATACTCCGGCTGGACAGTGGGTACGTGGTGTTCGGAAGGTCTATGAGAATATTACGGACCGCTGTGATGTGGAAAAATGGAAAGCGCTTTTTGAGGCGGATGACTTTCTTTCTCTGGAGGAAGAGGAAAACTGCACCACTTATCTGCTTCGTTTTCTGATGGAACATTATAAGCTGCCGACCGCAATCTGGAAGCTTCTGGATGAGAAAATCCACATTGTACAGAATGCGGGGGCCTTCAGAGAGCGTTTTCCGGCACAGTTTGTAAGCTATATGGTACATAAGTGCGAATCCGGGGAAGAAGTGGATTTTTCCGAGTTCCGTGGTGCGGAAGATGCGGATTACGATCAGTTTCTGCAATATTATGACAGAGCTTATCAGGCGCTGCAGGAGAAAAAATTACAGGAAGCGGAGCAGATGATCGGATGTGGGGATGCTCTGGGGATTACCCACCCTGTTATGGAGATCTGCCGTGCGTCCCTCTATGAAGGAAAGGGACAGACCGCAGAAGCCATTACTTTGTTAAAGAAACTGTCTGCAAAATATCCGGAGGATGATCTGATCGCTTACAATACGGCGGAAATACTGTGGAGAAATGAAGGGCGCGTAGAAGCGTCTGCTATTTATGAGAGTCTTCGGGAGAAGCTGCCGAAACACTATATGGCGAACCTGCGTCTGACGGACTGGTATTATGAGCAGGGGAACTATAAAGAGGCAAAAAAATGTGCGGAAGAGATTCTTTCCGTAGGCGGAGACGACACATTTCTGGAGACACTGCAGAAGATCAACACCGAACTGGAACGGGAAATGAAACGGGAATATGCGCAGAACCATGATCCCGGTCTGGGACTGGATCTGGGCTGGTGTTATCTGCAGGATGGCAGGACCGATCTGGGAATCCGCACGGTCAGGGAGCTGGAAGCAAAAGTTTCTGCGGACAGGCGTGAGGAATATCTGGGACTTATGACAAAACTGCTGGCAGAAGCGGCAGAATATGAGAAGGCAATTTCCACGGCAGCCCAATGGGAAGAAAGCCTGGAGAAAAAGATCCTCCGGGATACGGATGCCGAAGAGGAGGAAAAAGACAGAGACCGGATCCGACAGTCACATATGATCCGGATGCAGTGCTATCGGGCTTATGGCTATGTACAGCCGGAAAAATTCGCCGAAGCCATTGCGGAAGCGGAAAAAGCCGAGACCGGAACACCGAAGGATATCGGTATGCTGATCGAAAAGGCACAGATCTATGTGGAGATGGAAGAGTATGAACGCTGTGCGGAGATATCCCAGAAACTGATCGGGGATTATCAGGTTTACGCTGCATATGCCAACGAACTGGAAGCGGCGAAGAGGCAGTGGAATGCAGCAGGGGTGATCCAGAACGGCAGAGCCTGTCTAAATTTTTTTCCAACCTATGTCAAGGCCTATGAAATGATGGCAAAGGTGTACATGGATCTGACACATCCGGAGGAACTGAAGGAATTGTTACAACAGGCGAAGGATAATAATGTCAAAAGTGTGATCCTGGATGCCTATGAATGGCAGCTGACCAATACGGGGCTTCCCCAGGAACAGATGAACGACGCCATAGATAAATTCCGGAAGGAATATCTGAGCAAACTGGAAGCGGGCAAGACCATATTTTACCGGAGAGGACTTCCGATCATTACGGAATATCTGTATGCCTACCCTTGTGAATTTTTACTGGTGGAGCGGGGAGATTTTCATAATGCGGCAGGCTGTCTGGAGGCGGCAAAAGCGGATTATGAAAAGGCGCTTTCCACGAACCCGGCCAATCCTTTTGCCTGGAAGGGACTGGCACGGATCCACAGATGCCGCGGCAAATACGATGAAGCCATGATCTGCCTGAGAAAATGTGTATTTTTCTATGAAAAGAGCGGAACACAGAATCATGCCTGGCCGGAACTGATTGCGGAACAGGCAGAAATTTATTTTTTGCTGGGTAATACGGAAATGGCGGAACAGTTTTACCGGAGATACCGTGAGATGACGGGAAGTGCCGGAGACCGGGACCGGAACCGTATGAGGGATTTCGCCAGATGTCTGGCCTGCAATGACAAGACTACGGAGGGATTAAAAGTTCTGGAGAAGGCATTCGTCAATGTACTGGATGCGGCAGGAGAAAAGCTGGATCTGTGTGTCTGGTGCGGGGAAAAGACGATCGCCGGAAATATTCTGACATCGTGGCCGGAGAAGATCGAACTGCTTGGGAAAAATACCGGGAATACCCAGGAGTATTTCGAAGATTACTTTTTCCATCTGGGATGGTATGGGCTGATCTGTGGTTCCGGAAAGGTGGCCATCGAGAATATGGATAAGGCACTGATCTTCAATAAGGAGGATCTCAGCAAAAAGGATGACATTGCGGACCTGATCCTGGCATGCATCCTGTACGGAGATAAGAAGAAAGGTGCTGACTATGCACAGGCGCTGAAAGCCTGCATGGAAAGAGAAGATAAAAGCGGCAAGGATGTGTATCTGAAATATCCGAAGCTTCGGATCGTACACGAATATCTGGCGGGATATTATACGGCCACCGATGAGGAACAGGATACGCTCCTGCAACTGGACAAAGACTGTTCCTTCTGCCATGGCTGTGTACATCCCGCCTGCGAGGAACTGGAGATGGTACGGATACTGCAGATGCTGAAAAAGGGCCGGGAGAAAGAAGCACTGGAGCGGCTGAAAGAGCAGATGCAGGAACATCCCGGAATGGGATTGCAGGCCATCTGGCACCGGTATCATTCGGAACAGGTGACGAAGGATACGGATCCTGCCGTAGCCGCTTTTCACAAGGAAAAGCCGCAGCCGGAGAAACGGGGATTCTGGCAGAGGCTGTTCGGGAAGAAGTAAAAAATTAAAATGAAGAGAGAAGAAAACATATGATAGTCGGAATCGATTTGGGAACCACCAACAGTCTGGTGGCAGTATTTACGGAGGAAGGACCTGTGATCATCCCCAACCGTCTGGGAAAACATCTGACCCCCTCTGTGGTCAGCGTGGATGAGAACGGCAATGTCTATGTGGGGGAGACGGCACAGGAACGCAGAAACCTCTATCCCGACAGTGTGGCGCAGGCATTTAAGCGCAGCATGGGAACGGATCGCACTTATGACCTGTCCGGCAAAAAGTTCCGCCCAGAAGAATTGTCCAGCATGATCCTGCGTTATCTGAAAGAAGATGCGGAAGCCTATCTGGGGGAAGAAGTCACAGAGGCCGTGATCAGTGTACCGGCCTATTTTGACGACAAGAGAAGAAAAGCCACCAAGCGGGCCGGAGAACTGGCCGGGCTGAAGGTGGAGCGTATGATCTCGGAGCCTACTGCAGCGGCGGTGGCCTACGGCCTGTACGAAAAAGAAAAAGACACCAGATTTCTGGTATTTGACCTGGGCGGCGGAACTTTTGATGTCTCCATTCTGGAGCTGTATCACAATATTCTGGAGGTGCGGGCGGTAGCCGGAGACAATTATCTTGGCGGTGAAGATTTCACGGAAGTGATGTCGAAGCTTTTTCTGCAAAAGACAGGACTGCATTATAAGGATCTGTCGGAGAAAGAACAGGTGCGTCTCTATAAAAAGGCAGAAGAAGCCAAGCGGGAAATCAGTGATCAGACTGCGGTGACCATGGAACTTATGCTGGGTGAAGAGAACAAAACGGCAGAGATCACCTTAAAAGAATATGAGGAAGAGTGCGAAGAACTGCTAATGAAGATCAGGGAACCGGTGAAGAAGAGTCTGGCGGATGCAGGACTGAAGCTGTCGGACATCGATGAGGTATTGCTGATCGGCGGAGCCACCAGACTGTCGGTGGTCAGGGATTTCCTGATCAGGCTGTTCCGCAAATTCCCGGATACAAGACTGAACCCGGACGAAGCCGTGGCACTGGGCGCGGCGATCCAGGCGGCCATGAAGGAACGCCGGGCGGAGGTAAAGGAAGTCATTCTGACGGATGTATGCTCCTTTACATTGGGAACGGAAGTCGTGGTGGAATACGAGGAAGGCAAATTTGAAGACGGCCGTTTCTGTCCCATCATTGAGCGCAACACCGTGATCCCCGCCAGTCATACGGAGCGGTTGTACACTGTCAGAGACAATCAGGACAAGGTGCGCGTCCGGGTACTGCAGGGAGAGAGCCGTTTCGCCAGAAATAATCTGTTTCTGGGAGAACTGAACATTGATGTTCCCAAGGGGCCCAGAGGCAGTGAAGCCGTGGATGTGACTTACACCTATGACATCAATTCCCTGCTGGAAGTGGAAGTCAAGGTGGTATCCACCGGACTGACCCAGAAAATGATCATCAAGGGACAGGACAACCAGATGACGGATGATGAGATCCAGAAGCGAATGGAAGAATTGTCCTACCTGAAGATCCAGCCCAGAGACCTGGAGGAGAACCGTCTGGTGCTTCTCAGAGCGGAGCGGATGTATGAGGAAGCACTGGGAGACCGGAGAAAAGAACTGGATCGTTATATCACTGTTTTCGAGGCTGCATTGAAAAAGGGCAAAAAAGAGGAGATCGAGGAGGCCAGAGAGGCATTGAACGAGATCCTGGAAGACGAGGATGAGTGATGTTTTATCCTTGACGCGGCGAAATGATAACATTATAATGTAGAAATGTAGGTTTATTTTCCGAAAGGTGTAATTTTTAGACAAGGAGACCGAGAGAATGAGACAATTCACTTCTGATGAGCTGAGAAAAGCTTGGAAACAATTTTATATAGACCGTGGCCATGTGGATGTGGGAGCAGTATCCCTGGTATCTGACGGATCCACCGGTGTTATGTTCAACGTAGCGGGCATGCAGCCTCTGATGCCTTATCTGCTGGGACAGAAGCACCCTCTGGGTACCAGACTCTGCAATGTGCAGGGCTGCGTTCGTACCAACGATATCGATTCCGTAGGTGACAAGAGCCATGTGACTTTCTTCGAGATGATGGGAAGCTGGAGCCTGGGAGATTATTTCAAGAAAGAGCGTTGCCAGTGGAGTTTCGAACTACTGACACAGGTATTCGGATTTGATGCCGACCATCTGGCTGCTACTGTATTTGCCGGTGACGAGAATGCACCCAGAGATGAGGAAGGCGCACACTACCGTATCGCTTCCGGTTTCAAGAAGGAGAATGTATATTATCTGCCTGCCGATGACAACTGGTGGGGACTGGAATACGGCCCCTGCGGTCCCGACAGTGAGATGTTCTATATTGCAGACAGACCGGACTGCGGACCGAACTGCGGACCCGGCTGTGACTGCGGTAAATACACGGAGCTGGGTAATGATGTATTTATGCAGTATGAGAAGCATCATGACGGTCATCTGACCCCCTTAAAGCAGAAGAACGTGGATACCGGTTGGGGTCTGGAGCGTATTCTGGCCTTTTTAAACGGTACCAGAGATGTATACCAGACAGACCTGTTTGCCCCGGTGATCGCTTACATTGAAGAGGCTTCCGGTGTGAAATACAATGCGGATGAAAAGCTGACCAGATCCATGCGTATTCTGGCAGACCATCTGCGTACCAGTGTAATGCTGATCGGTGACGAAGCAAAGCTGCTTCCTTCCAATACCGGTGCCGGTTATATTCTCCGTCGTCTGATCCGTCGTTCGGTAAGACACGGACGTACCCTGAATATGACTACAGAGCAGCTGCTGCACATTGCTGCCATGTACATTGATGAGATCTATGCAGAAAGTTATCCTCTGATGAAAAAGAACAGAGAGTTCATTCTGAGCGAACTGCAGAAGGAGATCGCACGTTTCGAGAGCACTCTGGAGAACGGCATGAAGGAGTTGCAGAAGATTCTGGAGCAGAAGAGAAGTGAAGGTAAAAAGGAGATCGACGGCAAGTCCGCATTCTACTTATATGATACCTTCGGATTCCCTCTGGAGCTGACTGTAGAGCTGGCACAGGAAGAGAATCTGACCGTAGATGAGGAAGGCTTTGCCGCTGCCATGGAAGAGCAGAAGCAGAAGGCAAGAGAAGGACAGAACTTCTCCCAGAAGCTTACCACTGCAGCAGGTGTATTCGATGGACTGGATGACAAGATCACCAGCAAATTTGTAGGTTATGATGCGCTGACCGCAGAAGGTAAAGTAGTAGGACTGGCATCCGAGACCGAACTGGTGAATATCTTAAATGAGGGAGAGACCGGTACCCTGATCACAGATGTTACCCCGTTCTATGCTACCATGGGCGGACAGAAGGGTGACTTTGGTGTGATCCGCACCGAAAACGGTACTTTTGAAGTGACCGAGACCGTGAAGATCGCAGACGGCCGCATCGGACATGTGGGTAAGGTCGTATCCGGAACAGTTACTGTGGGAGACAAGGCAGAGCTGGCAGTGGATACCGACAACAGAAAGAGCGTATGTAAGAACCATTCCGCAACCCATCTGTTACAGAAGGCACTGCAGATCGTACTGGGTGATCATGTAGAACAGCAGGGTTCTTACCAGGACGGCGCAAGAACCCGTTTTGACTTCAGCCACGGACAGGCTATGACTGCAGAAGAGATCGCTAAAGTAGAGGCTCTGGTCAACGAGAAGATCGCAGAGGATATTGCAGTTGTTACCGATATCATGAGCATCGAGGATGCGAAGAAGAGCGGAGCTATGGCTCTGTTCGGAGAAAAATACGGCGATACTGTCCGCGTGGTATCCATGGGAGACTTCTCGAAGGAACTGTGTGGTGGTACTCATGTAAAGCATACCGGTGAGATCGGTTACTTCAAGATCCTGTCCGAGAGCGGTGTCGCTGCCGGCGTCAGAAGAATCGAAGCACTGACCGGTGCCAACGTGATGGCATACTATCAGGCTATGGAAGAGAACTTCAATAAGGCAGCCGCAGCCGCAAAGGCAGCTCCGGCAGCTCTGACCGAGAAGATCCAGCATATGCAGGCAGAACTGAAGGCTCTGAATGCTGAGAACGAATCCCTGAAAGCCAAGATGGCACAGTCCGCACTGGGCAATGTCATGGATCAGGCAGTGGAAGTCAAGGGAACAAAGCTTCTGGCAACCAGCGTAGACGGTGTGGATATGAATGGCTTGCGAGACCTGGGCGACCAGCTCAAGGATAAGCTTGGCGAAGGCGTTGTCGTACTGCTCTCTGCACAGGATGGCAAGGTCAATATGATCGCCATGGCAACAGACGGTGCTGTAAAGGCCGGTGCCCATGCAGGCAACCTGATCAAGGGAATTGCCGCACTGGTTGGCGGTGGCGGCGGCGGACGTCCGAACATGGCGCAGGCTGGCGGTAAGAATCCCGCAGGTATTCCCGCAGCGATTGCGGAAGCGTCCAAAGTACTGGAGGGTCAGCTCGCATAATGGAACGAGAGAATCTGAAATCCCGTTTAGGCTTTATACTGCTGTCTGCCGGCTGTGCCATTGGTATCGGCAATGTATGGAAGTTCCCGTACATGGCCGGTCAGGGCGGCGGTGGCGCATTTGTATTGTTTTATCTGATCTTTCTGGTGCTCCTTGGTCTGCCGATTATGACCATGGAGTTCGCTGTGGGAAGAGCAAGTAAGAAAAGTCCCGTAAAGGCTTACCAGGCACTGGAGAAGCCGGGACAGAAGTGGCATATCCACGGGTATTTCACGCTGGCAGGCTGTTATCTGTTAATGATGTTCTATACTACCGTAGCAGGCTGGATGTTACACTATTTTTATATGACGGCTACCGGTAAACTTTCCGGTCTTTCCGCAGATGCGGTAGCGGATCAGTTTACCCGGATGCTGGCAGATCCAGGGGTCATGATGTTCTGGATGGTACTGGTGGTAGTCATCGGTGTCGTCATATGTGCCGGTGGCCTGCAGAACGGTCTGGAGCGTGTGACGAAAGTCATGATGATCGCACTGCTTGCCATCATGGTAGTACTTGCCATCAACAGCTTCTTCATGGCGGGAGCAAAGGAAGGTCTGAAGTTCTATCTGGTACCTGATTTTGGACGTATGCAGGAGGTTAGTGTGGTATCTACACTGGTAGGTGCCATGAATCAGGCATTCTTTACCTTAAGTCTTGGCATTGGTGCCATGGCGATCTTCGGAAGCTACATCGGCAAGGATCATTCCCTGATGGGTGAGTCCGTCAGAGTTGTGGTACTGGATACTTTCGTGGCAATTACCGCAGGACTGATCATTTTCCCCGCCTGCTTTACCTATGGGGTGGATCAGACTTCCGGGCCCAGCCTGATCTTTATTACTTTGCCGAATATTTTCGCAAATATGCCTTACGGCCGCCTGTGGGGAAGCCTGTTCTTCCTGTTCATGGCGTTCGCAGCTCTGTCTACAGTACTGGCGGTATTTGAAAATATCATCTGCTGTGGTATGGAACTGACCGGTGCCAGCCGTAAGAAATCTTCCATGGTGAACCTGTTCCTGATCATCGTACTGTCCGTACCTTGCGTACTGGGCTACAATGTATGGAGCTGGGACGGCTTCTCCATCTTCGGCGGAGCAGTACTGGATTTCGAAGATTTCCTGGTAAGTAATCTGTTCCTGCCGTTAGGATCTCTGGTATATCTGTTGTTCTGTGTGACCAGATACGGCTGGGGATGGGAGAACTATAAGGCAGAAGTAAATACCGGCAAAGGCTTAAAAGTCCACGACTGGATGCGCGGTTATCTGACCTATGGACTGCCCCTGATCGTGATCTTTATTTTCCTGTTTGGAATTTATGATAAGTTTTTTAAATAAGACTATAATATGATGTCGGAATCACCCCCCCCCGACTTTGATGCCTACGGATTGTTCCGTGCTACGCACTCCCACAATCCTACCCTCTATTCGCATATCGTGGGATTATCATCCCACTTTTATGCTCATATCGGGGCGGGTCATAAGGTCTTTCACCCACTTATGAGCAAGCTCATATGGGCTTAGACCTTTGACCCTGGCATCATAATATAATAAAAAATTAAAAAAGTAGTTGACGAATGTATTTTTTATGCTATAATATCAAATGTGTGTAGAACAACTGCGCATTAGAATAACCCAGTCAGTCATGTTACTTGAAGGGACTGAAGGGAGGTCGGGTGTAAGATGTCAAACGTAATCGTAAAAGAGAACGAGACTTTAGATAGCGCTTTACGTCGTTTCAAGAGAAGCTGCGCTAAGGCTGGTATCCAGCAGGAGATTCGTAAGAGAGAGCATTACGAGAAGCCTAGCGTAAAACGTAAGAAGAAGTCTGAAGCAGCAAGAAAACGTAAATATAACTAATGCAAAACAACAGTCCTCGGCGTAATCACCGGGGACTTTGTACTTATGAGGGAAACAAAATGTGGAATTATGAAATACTGGGAACAGATATCTATCATCTGTTAGCAGCGTTTGTATTGTACAGTATTCTTGGCTGGGCATTGGAATCTACCTATATGTCTTTCTGCAATCACAAGCTGACCAACCGTGGCTTTGGCAAAGGCCCCTTTTGCCCGATCTACGGTTTCGGCGGAGTGCTGGGATATCTGATTTTAAGTCCCCTGCGCGGGAAACTGGTAAAGCTGTATTTTCTTGGAGCCATTCTGGCCACCACTTTTGAATATCTGGTGGGAATCGGTATGATCCGTTTCCTCGGAGAGCTCTGGTGGGATTATAATAACAAGCCCTTCAATTACCGTGGTATCATCTGCCTGGAAAGTACTGTTGCCTGGGGCTTTTATGCAATAGGAATCGTACAGTTCGTTCACGATGCCATGTATCACATTATTGACAGAGTACAGATCCAGGTGGGCATCCGTTTGATTCAGGTAATTCTGGCGATTGTAGCTGTGGATTATGTGGTCCAGCTGATCAAAGTATTTCACATCGATGTGCGTGGCAAGGGGGAAGCCCTGAAGGAACGCTGTCAGGCACTGATCACCAGACTGTAGTGTTCCGGACGGTTGGATTACAGGTATATACAAGGCCATACGACCATATCTTTTAGAAGAAAGGATAAGGGAGTGTGGCTTTTTTATGCAAAAAAACAGGAAAAGGATTTTCACATGGATCTTACTTTTTACGGTCAGCATACAGGTATTCTGGTGGGACGGGATCAGTGTATCTGCGGAGCCGGCGGCAATCGAAGCTCCCAGTGCCGTGCTTCTGGAGAGCTCTACCGGGAAAGTGATCTTTGAACAGAATGCCAGAGAGCGCAGAAGTCCCGCCAGTATTACCAAGATCATGACATTGCTATTGACATTCGAGGCATTGGATCAGGGGAAGATAAAACTGGAGGATCCGGTGACCGTCAGTGCTTACGCCAGTTCCATGGGAGGCTCCCAGGTATTCCTGGCAGAGAACGAGGTACAGACCTTGGAGACCATGATCAAATGTATTGCTGTAGCTTCTGGCAACGATGCCAGTGTGGCGGTGGCAGAATACATAGCGGGGAGTGAAGAGGCTTTCGTGGATCAGATGAATCAAAAGGCGGCAGAACTGGGAATGGTGGATACACATTTCGAGGATTGTTGCGGACTGACGGATTCCGACGGACACTATACGACAGCCATGGATGTGGCCATTATGTCCAGAGAGCTTACGGTGAAATATCCCCAGGTCTTTGAGTATACCGGTATCTGGATGGAAGACATCACCCATGAGACCAGACAGGGCAGCTCTACATTTACCCTGAACAGTACCAACAAGCTGTTGAAACAGTACCAGTGGGCTACGGGACTGAAGACCGGATCCACCTCCAAGGCTAAATTCTGCCTGTCAGCCACTGCCACGAAGGATGGTATTGACCTGATTGCCGTGGTCATGGGAGCCCCGGACTACAAGGCACGTTTTAAGGATGCTCAGACACTGTTAAGCTACGGTTTCAATGTCAGTGACCTGTATCTGGATGAGAATACGGATGCATTGGAGGACCTTCGGATAGAAGGTGGCGTGGAAGATACTGTACCTGTCAGATACCAGAGCGAATTCCGGTATCTGGATACGGAAGGCAATTCGCTGGACGGAGTGAAGAAAACCATAGAGTTACCGGAGGAGGCACAGGCACCTGTCGCAAAGGGGGCAGAGGCAGGCAGAGCGGTCTATCTGTTGAACGGAGTGGAGATCGGAAGCGTTCCGATCCTGTATGAAAATGATGTGGCGAAAGCGGTATACAAGGACTACCTCTTTAAAATAATGGAATTTTATCTTTTGTAAGCCCGAAAAATATGTTATACTATAGAACATATTGGCAATTAACTGGAAATAGACCATGGGGGCAAAGAATTTGGATGTGGTGATTACCGTGATCGCAGTGATCCTGGTGGTTCTTGTATGGATAATGCTGTACGACAGCAATCGTTTTGTGGTACGGCATTATTTCCTGCGGGATCAGAGAATCAAAAAGCCTGTTAAGGCAGTGGTTCTGGCGGATCTGCACAATAAGAGATACGGAAAAGAAAATGAGCGCCTGCTGCAGGCCATTGATGAGATAAGGCCGGACATGATCCTGATCGCCGGAGATATTCTGACGGCAAAGCCGAAGGCAAGTCTGGAGACGGCGGTGGACCTGCTTACGAAGCTTGCCGGGAAATATCCGATCTACTATGGCAACGGCAATCATGAACACCGTTTGAAACTGTACCCGGAGAACTACGGAGATATGGCGGAGCGGTACGAGGAGGCCCTGCAGAAGATCGGAATCCGGAGGCTGGTGAATGAACATACCGTTCTGGAAGAATCCGGGATCTGCATTTACGGATCGGAGATCGACAAGCTGTATTACAAGCGCTTCGGGATCCAACCCATGGATCCGGAGTATCTGAAAAGTCTGTTGGGACAACCTTCCGCAGAAAAGTATACGATCCTGATCGCCCACAATCCGGATTATTTTCCGAAATACGCGGACTGGGGAGCAGATCTGGTGCTGGCCGGCCATGTCCACGGCGGTATGGTGAGAGTCCCCATCTGGGGAAAAGGCGTGGTGTCTCCCAATGTGAGACTTTTTCCAAAATATGATGGCGGAGAGTTCACACTGGGGAAAACCAGAATGCTGCTCAGCAGAGGACTGGGAATGCATACGATTCCAATCCGGCTGTTCAATCCTGGAGAGGTCCTGGAAGTGGATCTGCTGCCGGGGGGAGAAGAGGCCGGTGGGAGTGATGAGGGGAAATAGGAGTTTTATTACATGGCAATATCTGTAAAACTGGAAGCATTTGAAGGTCCTCTGGATCTGTTGCTTCATTTGATCGAGAAAAACAAAATAGACATCTATGATATTCCTATTGTGGAGATCACGGCCCAGTATCTGGATTACATCAGGCAGATGCAACGGGAAGATATGAACGTCATGAGTGAATTCCTGGTAATGGCGGCAACACTGATCGATATCAAGTGCAAAATGCTGCTGCCCAAGGAAGTGAACGAGGACGGCGAGGAAGAGGATCCCAGAGCGGAGCTGGTACAGAAGCTGTTGGAATACAAGATGTACAAATATATGTCCTTCGAACTCAGAGACCGGCAGGTGGATGCTGCCAGAAATATGTACAGAGAACAGAGACTTCCGAAGGAAGTGGAAGCCTACAGACAGCCCATCGATTACGAAGAGCTGATCGGCGATATGAACTTGAACAAGCTTCATGAAATATTCAAATCTATTGTGAAGAAACAGGAGGACAAGATCGACCCTGTCCGCAGCCAGTATGGCAATATCGAAAAGGACGAGGTGGATATGGACATCAAGATGCTGTATGTGGAAGCTTATGCCAGAGAACATAAGACCTTCAGTTTCCGAAAGCTTCTGGAGAAGCAGAACAGCAAAATGGAGGTCATCGTTACTTTCCTGATCATTCTGGAGCTGATGAAGACCGGCAAGATCAACATCAGTCAGGAAAATATATTCGATGATATTATGATTACATCTAACGTTTAAGATACAGTGAGGTCGGAACATGGAACGCAGTAAAGCAGAAGCAGTAATAGAAGCCATCCTTTTTACCATGGGGGATTCCGTGGAGATCAGCAGACTTGCGGAAGTGATCGAAGAGGATGTGAAGACCACAAAATCCATTTTAAAAGATATGGCGGCGAGGTATGAGGAAGAGAACCGTGGCATCGGACTGACACAGTTTGACAATTCGGTACAGCTGTGTACCAAGTCGGATATGTATGAATACCTGATCAAGATCGCCAAGACTCCCCGAAAGATGACATTGACGGATACGGTTCTGGAGACCCTGTCCATCATTGCCTATAAGCAGCCGGTAACAAGACTGGAGATCGAGAGAGTCAGAGGGGTCAGCTGCGATCATGCCATCAATAAGCTGTTGGAATACGATCTGATCACGGAGTTAGGGCGGCTGGATGCTCCCGGAAGACCTCTGCTGTTCGGCACAACGGAACAGTTCCTTCGCTGCTTTGGTGTGAAGAGCCTGGAGGAACTGCCGGAACTGAACCCGGTGCAGGTGGAGGAATTCAAACAGCAGGCGGAGCAGGAAGTACAGCTCACATTAAACATATAATAGAATAGGACAAAGAATCAGCCTCATAATAATCATAGTAATAAGGGACTCTTTTGGGAGTGATGATTATGCGAGGCTTTTTTTGTGCCCTTTTCGCCGGAATTCTGTGTCTGGAAAGTATAGGCGGATTCTGTCGGCAGGGGTATGTCAGCGAGGGAATCCGGGAACAGGCTACGCACCTTTTTAATGAAACAGCGGAAAAGGAAGCCGGGCAGCTGCAGGAGGATTTACACCTGTATGCACAGGCTGCGGTGCTTCTGGATGCCGACTCCGGGCGGGTACTATATGGAAAAAATGAAGAGACTCCCATGGCAATGGCCAGCACCACCAAGATCATGACCTGCATTCTGGTGCTGGAAAATGCAAAGGTGGAGGAAGAGGTCAGTATTTCCGCCTATGCAGCCACTATGCCCAAGGTAAAGCTCTATGTGAAAAAGGGGGAGCATTATACGGTAAGAGAACTGCTGTTTTCCCTGATGCTGGAAAGCCATAATGATGCTGCTGCGGCACTGGCGGAAGATATCGGCGGAAAGCTTCTGGGTGAGACGAAAGAGGCTTCGGAGCATACTACAGAAGAGAGTAAGGCAGCATTACATAGATTTGCACAGGCGATGAATGAAAAGGCGGTGGAGATCGGCTGCGAGGATACCTGGTTTATCACTCCCAACGGGTTGGATGCCACAGAGACATTGACATTACCTGACGGGAGTATTCTGGAAAAGGAGCACCATACCACAGCAAAGGATCTGGCCTGTATTTTACGGTACTGTATCAGAGAGTCTTCCCAGAGAGATCTGTTCCGGGAGATCACCCGGACACAGGAGTATTGTTTCACGGAAAACGGACGCTCCTTTCAGTGCCACAACCACAATGCCTTTTTGCAGATGATGGACGGAGCTTTTACCGGCAAGACCGGATTTACGAACAAGGCGGGGTACTGCTATGTGGGAGCACTGGAACGGGATGGAAAATGTATGATTGTGGCACTTCTGGCCTGTGGGTGGCCGAATCATAAGACCTATAAATGGAGTGACAGCAGAGAGTTGTTTGGATATGGACTGGAAAATTTTGTTTACCGGAAGTTCGGAGAGGAAGAATTTTCCGGACGGGAACAGTACCTTATGCCGATCCCGGTGACGGAGGCACAGGATGAGGAATTGACAGGAGAAGTGCAGCTGGCGGTGGAACTGGATCCGGAGGCGGAAGGAGCGGAAGGCCTGCTTATGCGCGCAGACGAGAAAGTGGAGATTCTCTACCGGAAAGAGAAAGAACTGAAGGCACCGGTAAAGGAAGGAACGACGGTGGGAGAAATCTGTTATCTGGTGGATGGCGAAATCTGGCGCAGGGAGCGGCTGTATGCTGCTTGGACAGTGGAGGCCGTGAATCTTTCCTGGTGCGGCAGACAGATCCTGAAACGTTTTCTTGTAGCATTCCCGTAGGGATTGCAGAAAAATGGAATGGAAAAAATGACGGGGAAATTGTTCAAAATGAGGTACAATATATAAAAAATGTAAAAATCTGCAATTCGTTCTTTGCGAGTTGCAGATTTTATGTTATACTACAAACTGTTAATCATGGGGGCATTTGTGCTTCTATATTAATAAACGTTTTCTATTATATTTTATTATATTATCAACGGAGGGCTGAAAACATATGAGTACTACTTCAAAAGCGAGTCAAAGAATAGCAGCTTTACTCGATGACAACAGTTTCGTTGAAATCGGCGGACTTGTAACCGCAAGAGCTACGGATTTCAATCTGAAACCCAATGAAACTCCTTCTGACGGTTGTATTACCGGCTACGGAGTGATCAATGGTAATCTTGTATATGTATATAGCCAGGACGCTTCCGTACTGAACGGAACCATCGGCGAGATGCATGCAAAGAAGATCACCAATCTCTACGATCTGGCTATGAAGACCGGAGCACCTGTGATCGGACTGATCGAATCTGCAGGTTTAAGACTGCAGGAAGCAACCGATGCACTGGCTGCATTTGGTGAGATCTATTTAAAGCAGACCATGGCTTCCGGCGTGATCCCTCAGATCACTGCTGTATTCGGAACCTGTGGCGGTGGCTTAGGACTGTTCCCTACCATGACCGATTTCACTTTCATGGAAGAGAAGAATGCCAAGCTGTTCGTAAATGCTCCTAACGCTCTGGACGGTAATGTGATCACCAAGTGTGATTCTTCTTCCGCTAAATTCCAGGCAGAAGAGAGCGGTATTGTTGACGTAGTAGCTGACGAAGCAACCATTCTGGAGAAGGTAAGAGAGCTGGTAAGCTTCCTGCCTGCCAACAACGAGGATGATGCAAGCTTCTTAGAGGATTGCACTGATGATCTGAACCGTGTAAATCCTGAGATCGCAGGTTGCGTCGGCGACACATCCGTTGCTCTGTCTATTCTGGCAGATGACAACAACTTCTTCGAGGTGAAGGCCGGATATGCTAAGAACATGGTAACCGGTTTCTTACGTCTGGATGGCGTTACCGTTGGTGCGGTAGCTAACCGTTCCGAGATCTGCGACGAAGAAGGCAAGGTAGCAGAGAAGCTGGATGCAGTTCTGACTGCAGAGGGCTGTGAGAAGGCTGCTGAGTTCGTAAATTTCTGTGATGCTTTCGGCATTCCTGTACTGACCCTGACCAATGTAAAGGGTTACGAAGCAACTCTGGCTTCCGAGAAGGCTATCGCAAAGGCTGCTGCAAAGCTGACCTACGCATTTGCCAACGCTACCGTTCCCAAGGTGAACGTTGTGATCGGCAAGGCTCTGGGAACCGCTTATGTGGTAATGAACTCCAAGGCAATCGGTGCAGATATCACCATGGCATGGCCGGATGCACAGATTGGTGCTATGGACGGCAAACTGGCTGCCAAGATCATGTATGATGGCCAGGGTGCTGATGTGATTAATGAAAAGGCTGCTGAGTACGAAGCACTTACTCTGAATGTAACCAGCGCAGCCAAGAGAGGATATGTGGACCAGATCGTAAATGCTGCTGATACCAGAAAATATGTGATCGGCGCATTCGAGATGCTATTCACCAAGAGTGAAGACCGTCCTGCCAAGAAACACGGAACTGTATAAGAAAGGGTGATTGTAAAATGAAGAAATTTTTAAGCTTAGTATGTATGATTACCTGCATCTTTGGTTTGACCGCGTGCGGCAGTGAGGAGACCTATACGGATTATGAGCAGCGCAAGATGGACACTGCAATCCAGATAGCTACCCAGTATGTGATTCCTTCTCTGGAGAATTTTGAAGACGAAGCTGCACTGGAGAGCTTCTCTGAGTATACCGCTGATGAAGTGGCATATATGGTACAGGAAAATGTAGGTATCACCGTTGATGGTTATGCATACAAAACTGCTATCGAGTCCTTCAACTCCGCTAAAAAGTCCATTGGCGGCATTACCGCAGTCGGTGATGCAGAAGCTGCCATCGATGATGATCAGATCATTGTACATGTAGATGTGACCGGTGCCAAACAGAATGCACAGGCAGAAGTGATCTTCACCAACGATATGTTCCTGAGCATGGAGTCTGCAGCGCTGAACCCCGTGGAGTCCATGGGTGGCCTGATGACCAAAGCTGCACTGAACACTCTGATCGGTATGGGAACTGTATTCGTAATGCTGATCATGATCTCACTGATCATTTCCCTGTTCAACTTCATTCCGAAGATCCAGGCTGCATTCAGCAAGAAGGATAAGGAGGAAGAAGCAAAGAACGCAGGTATTGATAAGGCTGTAACTCAGATCGTTGCACAGGAAGAGCCCGAGGCAGATGACACTGAGCTGGTCGCTGTTATTGCAGCTGCGATCGCAGCAAGCGAAGGTGCGGCAAGCACTGACGGATTTGTAGTTCGTTCTATCCGCAAAGTAAGATAATCGTAAAAACGTTAGGAGGATATTAAAATGAAAAATTATACCATTACCGTAAATGGCAACGTATATGATGTAGTAGTAGAAGAGGGCGCATCTACCGGAGCACCCGTAGCAGCAAAGGCTCCCGCAGCTCCCAAGGCAGCACCCAAGGCTCCCGCAGCAGCTCCCAAGGCAAGCGGCGCAGCAGGCAGCATCAAGGTTGAGGCCGGTGCAGCTGGTAAAATCTTCAAGTTAGAGGCAAGTGTTGGACAGGCTGTTAAGAAGGGTGATGCTGTCATCATTCTGGAAGCTATGAAGATGGAGATCCCTGTAGTAGCTCCCGAAGACGGCACTGTAGCAAGCATTGACGTTGCAGTTGGTGATACTGTTGAGGCTGGTGCAGTTCTGGCAACTCTGAACTAGGCATTTTACATCAGCTCTATAAACAACAGGAGGTCATCAAATGGAATATATAGCTAGTACGCTTAACAACCTGATTCATCAGACAGCGTTTTTTAACCTGACCTGGGGAAACTATGTCATGATTCTGGTTGCATGCTTTTTCCTTTATTTAGCTATCCGTCATGAGTTCGAGCCTTTGCTCTTACTCCCGATAGCGTTCGGTATGCTGTTGGTAAACATTTATCCCGATATCATGCTGCACCCTGAAAATGCAGCAAACGGTGCCGGCGGCTTACTGTATTATTTCTACAAGCTGGATGAACTGGCAATCCTGCCTTCCCTGATCTTCATGGGTGTAGGTGCCATGACAGACTTTGGTCCTCTGATTGCGAACCCCAAGAGCTTCCTTCTGGGAGCTGCTGCGCAGTTTGGTATCTTCGCAGCATACTTCGGAGCAATCTGGCTGGGATTCAACGACAAGGCAGCTGCAGCAATCTCCATCATCGGTGGTGCTGACGGCCCTACCTCCATCTTCCTTGCTGGTAAGCTGGGACAGACGGCGATCCTGGGACCTATCGCAGTGGCAGCATATTCCTATATGTCACTGGTTCCCATTATCCAGCCCCCTATTATGAAGCTTCTCACTACTGAGAAAGAGAGAAAGATCAAGATGGGTCAGCTTCGTCCCGTATCCAAGCTGGAGAAGATCCTGTTCCCCATCGTTGTTACCATCGTTGTATGTCTGATCCTTCCCACCACAGCTCCTCTGGTAGGTATGCTGATGCTGGGTAACCTGTTCCGTGAGTCCGGTGTTGTTCGTCAGCTGACTGAGACAGCATCCAATGCTCTGATGTACATCGTAGTTATTCTGCTGGGTACTTCCGTAGGTGCTACCACCAGCGCAGAAGCATTCCTGAATGCAGATACCTTGAAGATCGTAGCTCTGGGTCTGATCGCATTCATGTTCGGTACCGCCGCAGGTGTTCTGTTTGGTAAACTGATGTGTGTATTTTCCGGTGGCAAGATCAATCCTTTGATCGGTTCCGCAGGTGTATCCGCAGTTCCTATGGCAGCACGTGTATCCCAGAAGGTTGGTGCAGAATCCGATCCTACCAACTTCCTGCTCATGCATGCTATGGGTCCTAACGTAGCAGGCGTTATCGGTACTGCCGTAGCAGCCGGTACATTCATGGCTATCTTCGGTGTATTTTAAAGCGATGCACGATGAAATAAGTCCGAAGGACTTATGAATGGCATCGCGTCATACTAACTATAGAAAATATTATTATGGAGGATATTCGTAATGTCAGAAATTGAAAAGAAACCGATTAAGATTACGGAAACTGTTTTACGTGATGCACATCAGTCTCTGATCGCTACCAGAATGCCGACCGAATTCATGCTTCCCATCGTTGACAAGATGGATAAAGTTGGTTATCATTCCGTAGAGTGCTGGGGAGGTGCTACCTTTGATGCATCCCTTCGTTTCCTGAAGGAAGATCCCTGGGACAGACTGAGAAAGCTGCGTGACGGCTTCAAAAACACCAAGTTACAGATGCTGTTCCGTGGACAGAATATTCTGGGTTACAGACCTTATGCAGATGACGTGGTAGATTACTTCGTACAGAAGTCCATCTCCAACGGTATTGATATCATTCGTATTTTCGACTGTCTGAACGACCTGCGCAACTTACAGGAAGCGGTAAATGCTACCAACAAGTTCAAGGCACAGGAAGGCAGAGGTGAAGCACAGGTTGCTCTGGCTTACACTCTGGGTGATGCTTACACTCTGGAGTACTGGACCAGCATGGCCAAGAAGATCGAAGAGATGGGTGCAGATTCCATCTGTATCAAGGATATGGCCGGTCTGTTAGTACCTTACAAGGCTGCTGAACTGATCAAGGCGATGAAGGAAGTTACCAAGCTTCCCATCCAGTTGCATACTCACTATACTTCCGGTGTTGCAAGCATGACCTACCTGAAGGCAGTAGAGGCCGGTGTTGATGTGATCGATACCGCTATGAGCCCCTTCGCTATGGGTACTTCACAGCCTGCTACCGAGGTTATGGTTGAGACCTTCAAGGGAACCCCTTACGATACCGGTCTGGATCAGAACCTGTTAGCTGAGATCGCTGACTACTTCAGACCTTACAGAGATGAGTGCCTGGCTAACGGCCTGCTGAATCCCAAGGTTATGGGTGTTGATATCAAGACTCTGCTGTATCAGGTACCCGGCGGTATGCTTTCCAACATGGTTAGCCAGCTGAAGGAGCAGAATGCAGAAGACAGATACTACGATGTGCTGAAGGAGATCCCCAAGGTTCGTAAGGATCTGGGTGAGCCCCCTCTGGTTACCCCTTCTTCTCAGATCGTTGGTACTCAGGCAGTCTTCAACGTACTGCTTGGTGAGCGTTACAAGATGGCTACCAAGGAGACCAAGGCAGTTCTTCGTGGTGAGTACGGTCAGACCGTTAAGCCCATGAGCCAGGAAGTTATCGACAAGGTTATCCCCGGTGAGGAGAGAATTACCTGCCGTTACGCTGATCTGCTCGACAATGAGATGGATAAGCTGGAAGGCGAAATGAAGGAATGGAAACAGCAGGATGAGGACGTTCTGAGCTACGCTCTGTTCCCTCAGGTTGCTACCGACTTCTTCAAGTATCGTCAGGCACAGCAGGAAAAGGTTGATATGACCCAGGCTGACACCAAGAACGGTGCATACCCTGTCTAAATAATTCGTCAATAAAAAGGTCGCACGACTGCTCGCAGTCAGTGCGGCTTTTTTATTAGACGAACAAAACCACATGAGCAAGTAGGGCGATAGCCCGGATTGCGAATGTGGTTGCGGCTTCGAGAGCGCGAGGCGCGGAGAAGCCGTTATTTAGACATGTCCCCGGTCGAACCGGGGCGATAGCCCGGATTGCGAATGTGGTTGCGGCTTCGAGAGCGCGAAGCGCGGAGAAGCCGTTATTTAGACATGTCCCCGGTCGAACCGGGGCAATAGCCCGGATTGCGAATGTGGTTGCGGCTTCGAGAGTTCGAAGCGCGTAGAAGCCGTTATTTAGACATGCCCTTGGTCAGCCCCCAGTCAGCCCGATATGCGAATGAGTTTATTTACATATTGACAAATCACCTCTTCACCCACTAAAATAACAAGTGTTATAGAAGAACACATTGTTTGCTGTAAATACAGCGGAATGAGAGGGATTATGGCTCGTAAAGAGATGATCACAATTGATAAAATCCTGGATACGGCATTTGCCATGACAAGGGAAGAGGGATTTGCCAATGTGACAGCCAGAAGGGTAGCGGCGAAAGCAGGGTGCTCTACACAGCCTATTTTCAGAGTATATAAGAATATGGAAGAACTGTGGGATGCGGTCTATGAGAGAGCTGCAGCTTATTTTCTGGATTATTACAGCTTGTATCCCCGTACCGGCAAGACACCTTTCGCCAATCTGGGCATGGCTTACATAGCTTTTGCTAGAGAAGAGAGACACCTGTTCGAGCTTCTGTTTGTATCGGATAACCAGGATGGCAAACATAAGAAAAAGAGTATGTATGAGATCCTGAATGGTGATGCCGGAAACGTGGTCTACGAGATCAACCTGGCCAGAGTGGCGGGCTGCCCGGATCCCGGTGATCTGTTCATGAAAATGTGGATTTTCATTCATGGAGCTGCCTGCATGTCTCTGACCGGAGATTATGATCTGACAGACTTACAGACAATGCAGCTATTAGAGCATTCCTATTACGCTTTTTACAATGAGACAACGCGAGGTTAAGAACCGTGGCAGAATATGATGTTTTTACCCGAATCAACGAACATTATGCAAAAATGAGCAAAGGCCACAAAGCCATTGCGGATTACATATCGGAACATTACGATCAGGCAGTATTTATGACCGCAGCAAAGCTGGGTGAGACATTGGGAATCAGTGAATCTACCGTAGTGCGTTTTGCAGCGGGAATCGGTTATGACGGTTATCCGAAATTCCAGAAGGCACTGGAAAGCTGCGTGCAGGGAAAGCTCAACGGCATTCAGAAAATGGATGCCAAATACGGCAGAAGCTCCCAGTCGGAGATCCTGACCTCCGTACTCAGCGCAGATATCGAAAAGATCCAGGATACCATAGACAATCTGGATCCGGCGGCCTTTGAATCCGCCGTTGCCACGATTCTGGAGGCAGAGACCATTTATATCATGGGACTTCGCAGCAATGAGCCGCTGGCAGCGTTTCTGCATTTTTACCTGAATATGATCCGTGGCAAAGTCTTTTTGCTGAATACCACCAGTGTCAGTGAGACTTTTGAACAGATGATCCATATTGGCCCGAAGGACTGCTTCATCGGTATCAGTTTTCCCAGATACTCCATGCGGACGTTAAAGGCCATGGAGTTTGCCAATGACCGGAATGCCAAGGTGATCGCCATTACCGACAGCATCCATTCCCCCATGAATCTGTATTCTTCCTGCAATCTGTTGGCCAGAAGCGACATGGTGTCGGTGGTGGATTCTCTGGTGGCACCTTTAAGCGTGATCAATGCGCTGGTAGTGGCATTGTGCCTGAAATGTCCGGAGCAGGTGCGTAAAAATCTGGAGACACTGGAAGAGACCTGGAATAATTATCAGGTATATCTGAATGATGAGATCGACTTTATAGATGATGAACCGATGCTGGACTATTCCCTGCGGTGCAAGGAAAAATGATGGACGGACAGATCGGCAAAAGAGGATAGAAATGAGTAAGGTGATTGTGATCGGTGGCGGTGCTGCCGGCATGATGGCTGCCATTGCGGCAGCGCAAAAAGGGCATAAGGTAATACTTCTGGAAAAGAACGAAAAGCTGGGGAAAAAACTGTTCATCACTGGAAAAGGCCGTTGCAATGTGACAAACGCGGCGGACATGGATGTCCTATTTCAGAATATTTGTACCAATGAAAAGTTTCTGTACAGTGCTTTTTACGGCTTTGACAATACACAGGTATGCGATCTGCTGGAGCAGGCAGGCTGCCCGCTGAAAACGGAGCGGGGAGACCGGGTATTTCCGGTATCCGATCATTCTTCGGACGTGATCGCCGCCCTCCAGAGAGAACTTCGCAAATATCAGGTGGATGTTCATCTGCATACCGAGGTGAAAAAGATCCTAACGAAGGAAACGGATGGCAATCCTGTTTTCTGTGGCGTGGAATGTGCAGACCATAAGAAAATCGCGGCGGATGACTGCATTGTCTGTACTGGAGGCTGTTCCTATGCCAGCACCGGATCCACGGGGGACGGGTATCGTTTCGCGGAAGAGACAGGGCATAAGGTGACGGAGAGGAAACCGGCATTGGTGCCTTTGGAGATCCGGGAAAACTGGTGCAGGGAACTGATGGGCCTTTCCTTAAAAAATGTGGAGATCCGGATGCAGTGTGGGAAAAAGACCTGGTATGAAGGGTTCGGCGAGATGCTGTTTACCCATTTTGGCGTCAGCGGCCCCCTGATCCTGTCAGCCAGCAGCTTTTATTCGAAAAATCTTTCGAAACGTAAAGGCGGCGATGAGGTAAAACTTTTCCTGGATCTGAAACCGGCGTTGACACCGGAACAGCTGGACAAACGTTTGCTTCGGGATTTTGAGGAAGCAAAGAACAAACAATTTAAAAATGCGCTGGACCACCTGTTCCCTGCAAAGCTGATTCCTGTTATGATAGAGTTGTCCGACATTTCCCCGGAGAAGAAAGTGAACGAGATCAGCCGGGAAGAGAGAAAAGCTTTCGGCTCATTGATCAAGGAACTACCCATGACGGTGACGGGGACGAGATCTTTTGCGGAAGCAATCATCACTCAGGGGGGAATCTCGGTAAAGGATATCAATCCTTCCACCATGGAATCCAAACGTGTACGGCATCTGTATTTTGCAGGGGAAGTATTGGATCTGGATGCCATGACCGGGGGCTTTAATTTGCAGATCGCCTGGTCTACGGGACATCTGGCGGGCGACAGCATACAATAAATTCGCGCACAAAAAAGTCCGGAGAGAGATTTTACGAATGAAAACCGGAAGATTTGTGAAAAAATAATAATTAATAGAAATCAATTATAATTAATAGAAATAAAGAAAAGAGGACTAGACTATGAGTTTTAACGTAGCAATCGACGGCCCGGCAGGTGCCGGAAAAAGTACCATTGCAAGAGCTGTGGCAAAGAAAAAAGGATTTATCTATGTGGACACCGGAGCAATGTATCGTGCCATGGCACTGTTTATGTTAAGAGAGGGCGTGGAACCCACGGATGCAGCGGTCATCGCCGATAAATGCAAGGAGGCGGATATCACCATTCAGTATGTGGACGGTGAGCAGGTCGTTTTATTAAACGGAGAGAACGTCAATGCTTATCTGCGTACCGAAGAAGTCGGCAATATGGCATCCAATACCAGTGCACAACCCGCAGTACGCACCAAACTGGTAGAACTTCAGCAGGCACTTGCAGCTAAAAGCGACGTGATCATGGACGGCCGTGACATCGGTACAGTGGTTCTTCCGAATGCTCAGGTGAAGATCTATCTGACCGCCAGCAGTATGGTGAGAGCCAGAAGAAGATATGATGAACTGACCGCCAAGGGAGAGACCTGTGATCTGGAGAAGATCCGTCAGGATATCGAAGACAGAGACTATAGAGATATGCACAGAGAGACCTCTCCGTTAAAACAGGCTGAGGATGCGGTACTGGTGGATACCTCCGATATGACGATCGAGCAGGTCATCGACCGGATCGTGGAACTGATCGGTTAAACAGGAGATCTGATATGGAAGTAAGACTGGCAGACTGCGCAGGCTTTTGCTTCGGCGTAAAGCGCGCCGTAGATACTGTGTATGAACAATTAAAAAACGGGAAGACTATCTATACCTATGGCCCCATCGTGCATAATGAGGAAGTGGTCCGGGAACTGGCGGAAAAAGGAGTAAGAGTTCTGGAAAGCAAAGAAGAACTAAAAAACCTGAAAGCCGGGGAGACCATTCCCACTGTGATCATCCGTGCCCATGGAGTGGCAAAAGAAATCTATGATATCATGGAAGCGAATGGTCTGGAGTGCATTGATGCCACCTGCCCCTTTGTGAAAAAGATCCATCGTATCGTGGAACAAAAGAGCACAGAAGGGTACCATGTGATCGTCGTGGGGGACCCGAAACATCCGGAAGTAGAGGGTATCGTCGGCTGGTGTCAGGGCCCGGTAACCGTTCTGGAAACTCCCGAACAGGCAGAAAATTTTGTGAAAACAGAAGGTGAAAAGCTCTGTATTGTGTCTCAGACGACATATAACTACAATAAATTTCAATATATAGTTGAAATTTTTGAAAAAAAAGGTTACAATGATAGTGTTGTGAACACTATCTGTAATGCTACAGAAGAGCGACAGCGATCGGCAAAGGCCATTGCAGCGGAAGCTGACGTTATGATTGTAATAGGAGGGAAGCACAGTTCTAATAGCAGAAAGCTTTACGAAATCTGCCAAAGGGAATGTGTGCACACCTATTTTATACAGACACTGGATGACTTGCATTTAGATCTACCTAAAGCTGTTCGACTAGTGGGTATTACCGCGGGGGCTTCCACCCCAAATAAATTAATTGAGGAGGTTCAAAATTATGTCAGAATTAACTTTTGAACAAATGCTGGAAGAATCATTAAAGACAATACATGCAGGAGAGGTAGTCGAAGGTACAGTCATCGATGTGAAACCGGAAGAGATCATTCTGAACATCGGATACAAATCTGACGGTATTCTTACCAAGAACGAATACACCAACGACTCCAGCGTGGATCTTACCACGGTTGCCAAGGTTGGTGACACCATGGAAGTCAAGGTTCTGAAAGTAAATGACGGTGAGGGTCAGGTTCTCCTTACCTACAAGCGTCTTGCTGCAGACAGAGGCAACAAGAGAATTGAAGAAGCATTTAACAATCACGAGGTACTTAAGGCAACCGTATCCCAGGTACTGGACGGTGGTTTAAGTGTGATCGTGGACGAAGTAAGAATCTTCATCCCCGCAAGCCTGGTATCCGATACTTATGAGAAGGATCTGACCAAGTATGCAGGACAGGAGATTGAATTCGTGATCAGCGAGTACAATCCCAAGAGAAGAAGATACATTGGTGACCGCAAACAGCTGATCGTAGCCAAGAAGGCTGAGCTGCAGAAGGAACTCTTTGAGAAGATCAAAGAAGGTGATATCGTAGAAGGTGTTGTTAAGAACGTAACTGATTTCGGCGCATTTATCGATCTTGGCGGCGCAGACGGACTGCTTCACATCTCCGAGATGTCTTGGGGCAGAGTCGAGCATCCCAAGAAGGTATTCAAGGTTGGCGATAAGCTGAAAGTCCTGATCAAAGAGATCAACGGCAATAAGATTGCACTGTCCCTGAAATTCGACGATGCTAACCCCTGGAAGAATGCAGCAGAGAAGTATGCTGTAGGCAATGTTGTAACCGGTAAGGTTGCAAGAATGACCGACTTTGGTGCTTTCGTAGAATTAGAGCCCGGTGTAGATGCTCTGCTTCATGTATCCCAGATCGCAAAGGAGCACATTGAGAAACCTTCCGATGTACTGAGCGTTGGCGATGAAGTTACAGCTAAGGTTGTAGATTTCAATGAGGCTGATCACAAGATTTCCCTGAGCGTTAAAGCTCTGACAGCTCCAGAAACCGTTGAGGCAGAGGAAGAGTCCGATGCAGATGTTGTATCTGTAGATATTGACGCTGTTATCGCTGCAGAGGCTGAGAACTCTGAGAAATAATCAACCGTTAGGTGGTAGATATTCATGATATATGATTATGAGTATTTTAAAAAGGAGATTTATTCTCTGACTACGATCGATCTGAATGCTTACAAAGAGAAGCAGATGAAACGGCGTATCGATACTCTGATCGCCAAGCATAAGATCGTAGGTTATGACAAGTATGTACAGGCACTGAAGACGGATAAAGTACTTTTTGAGGAATTTGTAGGATACATTACTATCAATGTTTCAGAATTCTACCGTAATCCTGAACAGTGGAAATATCTGGAAGAGACCGTGATCCCGGAACTGATTCAACGCTTCGGCAAGAACCTGAAGGTTTGGAGTGCGGCATGTTCCACGGGAGATGAGCCTTACTCTCTGGTAATGGCTCTGTCACGGCACATTCCGTTACAGCAGATTCGTATCTATGCTACAGATCTGGACAAACAGGTTATCGCAAAGGCAAAGACCGGCCTGTATGGAGAGAAGAGCATAGAAGGTGTGCCGGAGGATCTGAAGAAGAAATACTTCACGAAGATCGGTCCTTCTTACAAGATCGCAGATGAGATCAAGGCAAGAGTGGATTTTCACCAGCACAATTTACTGAAGGATACTTATCCTACCGACTGTAATCTGATCGTGTGCAGAAATGTATTGATTTACTTTACAGAAGAAGCAAAGGATGAAGTATTCCGTAAGTATTACCAGTCACTGGCCAAGGGTGGTATGCTGTTTATCGGAAGTACCGAACAGATTATGAATTATCGCGAAATCGGATTTGACAGAAAGAGTTCTTTCTATTATGTGAAACCGATGTAGTGAGTACAGAAAATGACAAAATAAGAAAGAGGAAAGCAGTTTTGCTTTCCTCTTTTTGTGCTTTCTGTGCTATAAGTACATCTAAGGGACGATGCCTCATTTCGTTCCGGTTAGTAAGTAGATGCGATCATGGACAAAACATGATTGGCATACTGTGTAAATCCTTCTCTGTTTTTCTTCATTTCATCCGTCAACTCGAAGAATAATTCCTTGCTCTTATAATCTCTCTTGAAGAATGGCGTGAACAGAATCTCCCATTGGGGAAGATAGCAGGAGAATTTCCGGGTGTAACAGTTCGCTGCGGAGGCCTGGAGCCTGTGCTCTTTGTCCACGAAACCGGCTACAGATTTGTGCAATGCCACATCTTCCGTAGGAAGATAGTAATAGTCCTTGTAGTTGGAATAGAAATATTTTAATTCTTCTTCGTAAATGGGAACCTTTAAAGTAGCCGATTCTCCTTCTCCACGGAAATAGCAGTTGGCCGCAGAAGCGGTTACCAGTCTGGGCAGGGAAGTGGGAATCTGCAGGGTGATCAACAGTTCCTTGCGTTGTGCGCCACTGACATCTTTGTAATAGTTGGCCTGTACTTTTCTGGCTTTCACACAATTCTCGTTGAACAGATCATAGTAGGCCAGAATCGGAAGAACTTCCAACATTCCCTTCAGGTCGTCCGCATTATGCAAAAACAATGCTTTTTCTGTGAATTCCGAAGGATTTTTTACATAATCATGGTATAGACCAATGAGTTCTCCGCCGGAGAAAACATCGGTCCGGGCAATTCCGAGATACTGCTCCAAAGTTTTCTGCTTACAGTTCGGCAGCTTTAGGAAGAATTTATAAGGGGAGATCCGGCGGTAAATGTCGATACCCTGAAATCCGTCAAAGGAGAACGGAAGCTTTAACTGCGCACATTTCTGGGTGATAAAGGGAAGGTCAAAATTATTGCCATTGAAATGTACCAGATAGCGATAGTCTCTTGCAAAATCAAAGAAAGCAGTGAGAATATCCCCTTCCTGGGAATAGTCATCCGCCATCCACTGGATGGTCCGCCATTTGCCGGCCTGATAGTAGGCACAGCCAATCATATATAAATAAGAAGTACGGGAAGTGAATCCCGTGGTCTCAATATCGAGAAAAAGGATTTGTTCCAGAGGCGCCAGCTTATCCAAGGGATAGGAGATCGCGAAATCCTCCAGAGTCTCTTCTGATTTTTTCATGTATGACCTCTTTCTGCCGTGTGGGCAAGTTAATAAACGCTTTCTTCGTTCTTCGAACTCTCGAAAGCGTAACAAACATGCGTAATCCGGGCTATCACCCTACTTACTTATGTTTGTTTATTCACCTCATAGAAAATCTGTGCTGCCTGCAAGCAGTCACACAGACTTTCTATGGGTGAATTTATTTTACCATAATTTTAGAATTTGCAGTAGCATTTTGTTGATAAAAGTTGATAAAAATAGTACAATTATCATAATGTGATTTGCAATACAAGTAACTATTTAGAAAGGATGTTAGGAAATGGCAAAGTTGACATTTGTAGGCGGAATACATCCCTATGATGGAAAAGATCTGTCCAAGGACAAACCGATCCAGGATGTCCTGCCCAAAGGGGAAATGGTCTATCCGTTGTCCCAGCACATCGGCGCTCCGGCGAAGCCCATCGTGGCAAAAGGAGACCGGGTACTGGCGGGACAAAAGATAGCGGAAAGTGGTGGCTTCGTGTCGGCACCCATCTATGCATCTGTGTCGGGTACGGTAAAAACCATTGAGACGAGACGTGTGGTAACAGGAGATCTGATACAGAGTATCGTGATCGACAATGACGGCCTGTATGAGAGCGAAGAATTTCATCCTTATGCACCGGTGGACAAACTGCAGAAGGAAGAGATCATCGACATTGTGAAGGAAGCCGGTATCGTAGGTATGGGTGGTGCCGGATTTCCTACGCATGTCAAGCTGTCTCCCAAGGATCCTGACAAAATTGAATATGTAATTGCTAACTGTGCGGAATGTGAGCCTTATCTGACTTCCGATTACCGCAGAATGATGGAAGAGCCGGACAAGCTGATCGGTGGTCTGAAGATCATGCTGAAGCTGTTTGACAATGCCCACGGTATTCTGGCCGTGGAGGACAATAAGCCGGATTGTATCTCTCTGTTAAAACAGATGACTAAGAACGATCCTCAGATCACGGTGAAGGCACTGAAGACCAAGTATCCTCAGGGCGCGGAGCGTCAGCTGATCTATGCCACAACGGGACGGAAGATCAATTCCTCCATGCTGCCTGCGGACGTAGGTTGTATTGTAGATAACGTAGATACCGTGGTTGCCATTTACAGAGCGGTGACGGAAGGACGCCCTCTGATGGAACGTATCATCACTGTTACCGGAGATGCTGTGGCCAATCCCCGGAATTTTCGTGTACCTATCGGTATGAGTTATCAGGAACTGTTGGATATAGCCGGTGGATTTAAGCAGGAGCCGGAGAAGATCATCTGCGGAGGTCCCATGATGGGATTCGGTATGTTCCAGCTGGATGTACCCACCACAAAGACCTCTACCGCATTACTGGCACTGACCCAGGACGATGTATCCGCTATGGAGCCCAGTCCCTGCATCAACTGCGGACGTTGCGTGGAAGCATGTCCCGGCCGTATTGTTCCCAGCCTTTTGGCAACCTATGCGGAGCATTTTGATGAAGAGGCTTTCGTGGAACATAACGGTATGGAATGCTGTGAATGCGGCTGCTGTAGTTTTGTATGCCCGGCAAAACGTCCTCTGACGCAGGAGATCAAATCCATGCGTAAGATCCAGCTTGCCAAGAAGAAAAAGAAGTAGGAGGGAAGAACAGTGAGCGGACTTTTAAAAGTATCTTCAAATCCTCATATCCGGTCAAAAGTAACGACCAGCAGCATTATGACAGCCGTGGTGATCGCACTGCTGCCGGCTGCCGGTTTCGGAATCTATAACTTTGGCCCCAGAGCACTGGCAGTCATGGCTGTGACCATTGCCAGTACAGTATTGACGGAGTTATTATTCGGCTGGCTCTGGAAGAAAAAAATCACGATTTCCGATATGTCAGCAGTGGTAACGGGACTGCTGCTGGCGCTGAATCTGCCGGTGAGCATTCCGCTGTGGATGGCGGCATTGGGCGGTGTGTTTGCCATCCTTGTGGTAAAATTGTTGTTCGGTGGTCTGGGTCAGAACTTTATGAACCCGGCACTGGCAGCCAGATGCTTTCTGCTGATCTCTTTCCCGTCCCAGATGACGAATTTTGCCTGTGATGCCTATACCGGGGCTACACCGCTGGCAGCACTGAAGGCAGGAGAGAGTGTCAATGTCATGAACATGATCGTAGGTAAGACCGCCGGTACCATCGGCGAGACTTCCGTGATCGCACTGCTGATCGGTGCCTGTTTCCTGATCCTGATCGGTGTGATCGACCTTCGGATCCCCGGTACATATATTGTGACCGTGATCCTGTTTGCGGGAATCTTCGGCGGGCACGGCTTTGATCCTGCCTATCTGTCTGCACAGTTAGCAGGCGGCGGCCTGATCCTGGGGGCCTTTTTCATGGCAACGGATTATGTCACCAGACCGATTACCATCAAGGGACAGTATGTATACGGTGCGGTACTGGGACTTCTTACCGGAATCTTCCGTATCTTCGGACCGGGAGCAGAGGGAGTGTCCTATGCCATCATTTTAGGTAACCTTCTGGTACCTCTGATTGAAAAATTCACCATGCCGGTGGCTTTTGGCAGAAAGGCAGGTGCGAAACGTGAAAAATAAGAATGATATTCAGGCAATGTTAAAAGAAGCGGGCATTTTGTTCGCAATTACTCTGATTGCCGGACTTTTGCTTGGCTTTGTCTATGAACTGACCAAGGAGCCCATCCGTCAGCAGGAGGAAAAAGCGGTGCAGGAAGCCTGTCAGACGGTCTTTGCGGATGCGGAGCATTTTGAAGAACTGGATGCTTATACACCTTCTGCGGATACGGCGCAGAAGCTGGCAGATACCGGAATCACCATCGGTACCGTCTATGAAGCGCAGGATGCCTCCGGAACGCAGTTGGGCTATGTGATCCAGACCACGACCTCCGAAGGCTATGGCGGAAATATTGTGCTGTATGTGGGAATCCGTCTGGATGGTACGGTCAATGATATTTCTATTTTAAGTATTTCCGAGACTCCCGGACTGGGCATGAAAGCGGGAGATGTACTGGTGCCGCAGTTCCACAACAAGAACGTGAAGAGCTTTGCCTACACCAAGACCGGATCCACTTCTGACAGTGAGATCGATGCCATCAGCGGTGCGACCATCACCACGAAAGCAGTGACCAACGCTGTCAACGGAAGCCTTCTGGCATTTAATGATTATGTACAGGGAGGTGCTGGCAATGAATAAAGCAGGTGAAAGACTTTATAACGGTATCATCAAGGAAAATCCTACATTTGTACTGATGCTGGGAATGTGTCCGACTCTGGCGGTGACCACATCGGCCATGAACGGACTGGGCATGGGCCTGACCACGGCAGTGGTACTTACCATGAGTAACCTGATCATTTCGCTGCTTAGGAAAGTGATCCCCAGCCGGGTGAGAATCCCTGCATTTATCGTGATCATTGCATCCTTCGTAACTGCGGTACAGTTGCTGTTGCAGGCGTATCTGCCGTCACTGAACGATGCTCTGGGTGTGTATATTCCTCTGATTGTTGTAAACTGTATCATTCTGGGAAGAGCAGAGAGCTATGCGTATTCCCATCCGCCCATTCCTTCCCTGTTCGATGGACTTGGCATGGGACTTGGTTTCTCTCTGGCACTGACTTGTATCGGTGCAGTACGTGAGATCCTGGCGGCCGGATCCATCTTCGGATTTCGGATCATGCCGGATTCCTATGTGACGATCAATATTTTCGGACTGGCTCCCGGTGCGTTCTTCGTACTGGCTGCACTGACCGCTTTGCAGAACTATATCAAGAATAAGAGAAAGCTGGCTGGCAAGGATTACGAGAAGATCCAGTCCGGCTGCGGACATGACTGTCTGCACTGTGGCGAGAGCGGCTGCTCGGAGCGGTTTTATGACAATACCAATACCACGGAAGAGGCTGTGAAGGATGCGGTAAAAGCGGCAGCAAAACCTCAGACGGCAGAGGATGATCTGGAGACCATCGATTTAGATAAGGAGGACAAATAAATGGATAGTGTAAAAGATATGCTTCTGTTACTGATCAGTTCCTCCATCGTCAGCAATATCGTATTAAGCCAGTTCATGGGACTGTGCCCCTTCTTAGGCGTGTCCCGCAAGATCAAGACGGCGGGCGGCATGGGAACGGCGGTTATCTTCGTTATTACGCTGGCCAGTGCGGTAGCGGGTGTGATCTACAAATTTATCTTACAGCCGTTACACATTGAGTATCTGGAGACGATAGTGTTCATTCTCGTCATTGCTGCACTGGTACAGTTCGTGGAAATGTTCCTGAAAAAGGCAATGCCTTCCCTGTATCAGGCACTGGGCGTCTATCTGCCTCTGATTACCACCAACTGCGCGGTGCTGGGTGTAGCCATTACCAACGTGCAGAAGGAATACGGTATTCTGACCGGTATCGTAAATGGCTTTGCCACAGCGTTTGGCTTTACCATTGCCATCGTGATCCTGGCAGGACTGCGTGAGAAGATGGAATACAATGAAGTGCCGGAATCTTTCAAGGGAATGCCCATGGTACTGCTGACAGCAGGACTGATGGCCATTGCTTTCTGCGGATTCTCCGGTCTGATCTAGGAAGGAGTAACATAGATGAGTATAACAGGAATTCTGATTGCTGCGGCTTGTGTCGGAATCGTCGGCATCTTTGTGGGACTGTTCCTTGGCGTGGCCGGCATTAAATTCAAAGTAGAAGTAGATGAGAAGGAAGAGGCGGTGTTAGCTGCCCTTCCCGGAAATAACTGTGGTGGCTGCGGCTTCGCCGGATGTTCCGGTCTGGCAGCTGCCATTGCAAAGGGAGAGGCTGCGGTGAACACCTGTCCCGTAGGCGGAGAGGAAGTCGGCAAAAAAATCGCCGCCATCATGGGTGTAGAAGCAGAGGCTTCCGAGCGCATGGTAGCCTATGTGCATTGTCAGGGTGACTGCGAGCGGACCACAACGGATTATGATTATTATGGCATCAAGGACTGTCGTATGATGAGCTTTGTGCCCGGAGGCGGACCGAAATCCTGCAACAGTGGCTGCCTGGGATTCGGAACCTGTGAACAGGCCTGTCCCTTTGATGCCATTCATGTAGAGAACGGTGTGGCTGTAGTAGATAAGGAAAAATGTAAGGCCTGCGGAAAGTGCGTGGAGGTCTGCCCCAAGCATCTGATCAGCTTACGGCCTTATTCCAATACGGTACAGGTAGCCTGCAGTTCTACGGACAAGGGCCCCGTTACCATGAAGGCCTGCAAGACCGGCTGTGTGGGCTGCGGTATCTGCGTAAAGAATTGCCAGCACGATGCTGTGAAGGTCGAGAATTTCCATGCAATCATTGATCCGGAGAAATGTGTGGGCTGTGGTGCCTGCATGGAGAAATGCCCGAAGAAATGTATTGTAAAAGCATAAAGAAAGTACAAGAGGAGAAAAGATATGCGTCTTCCGGACGATTATGAAGATCACGGAGGAGGGCTGACACCTACGGTGATCAGTGCCATCGTTGCTGTTACAATTTTCGTGGCAGTGATCCTTACGGTGGTGCTGATCATGAACAGACAGCCCACTTCCCACCAACAGAACAATACGGCTGCACAGACGGAGAATGTACAACAGGCAGGAAATAATCAGACAGACAAATATCCGGACACGCAGGACCTGATCACCGGAAGCACATTGACTCCTTCGGATCTGGATTTCTGGGACATGTACCCGGAGACTACGGCAACACCATTGCCGTCTGCGGATCCTTCCCAAAAGGATAACAAAAAGGAAACAGCGGAAGCGGATCCCTCCACCGATGGAAAACATACCCTGGTGACCAACCGGGACGGCAAGGAAGAATGGGTGCTGATCAGCCCGTACCTTCCCAAGCACGAATACGATTTCACCAAACTGGTGTGCCAGTCCGACCTGATGAAATATTATCAGGACGGCAAACTGACTTCCTATGTCGGGGTGGATATTTCCAAATATCAGGATTATGTGGATTTTTTGAAACTGAAAAAAGCCGGAGTGGATTTTGTGATGTTGCGGGTAGGTGCCAGAGGCTATGGCAGCGGACAGATCGTATTGGATGATTATTTCGTAGACAATATCAAGAGAGCCACAGATGCTGGATTACAGATCGGGGTGTATTTTACCTCACAGGCCATCACGGAAGAAGAGGCGGTGGAGGAATCCAATATCGTTCTGGAGAATATCAAAGACTACAAGATCACCTATCCGGTGGCTTTTGATATGAGTTTTGTGGACAATGATACGACGAGAATCGAGACTGTCAGTCGTGCGGACAAGACGAAGATCACCAAGGCTTTCCTGGATACCATAGAGGCAGCCGGATATAAGCCCCTGATTTACGGAGACAAGGAGTGGCTGATCAAAGAGATTGACCTGTCAAAATTATCGGCATATGACGTATGGCTTTCCCAGATGGAAGACGTGCCGGATTATCCTTATCGTTTTACCATGTGGCAATATGCCAATGATGTCACCATCGACGGCATTGCAGGCTATGCCAATATGAATATCAGTTTTATTGATTATTCGGAGAAATAGGCTCATAATTCAGGATTCCCGGTGCAATGTCGAGCGTAGAATAGATCTCGGCATAACGGCGGGGAGTGATGGCTTCCACATAGTTGGGGGTAAAATTACTGGTGACTCCTTTGCTATGCAAAATATCGATGGCCTTGTTATAGGCAATGGCTGCTTCGATATCAGTAGCGTAGCGCCCCACAATATAATTACCACGGATATGAATGCGGACAGTATAAACGTACTGTCCGTTTTTTGCTGCCGTTTTCCGGACACCGTGATAGATGTTGTGGATCTGCAGATTTTCCCTGCGGAAGTCCGTAGGATCTCCGTTGACAAAACAATAATCCACGCCGGTAACTCCGTAGCTTTTGATGCCATAGCGTGAGGTCAGCGTCTGCTGCATTCCGTAGTCGGCCACAAAATAATGATTTCCCCGGCACATGATCTTATGGGAAGAATAATAGAACAGGTCTTCCATGTCGAATTTTAAGACATGGTGGGGGGACAAATAATAATAGAAGAGCTGCTGTCCCAGATAGATCGGATTGCCGATGTATAGTCCGTTGTCCCGCAGATTGATCAGACTGACCCATTTTTCGAAGGACAAAGGGGACACCTTCTCGTAGGACTGCAGTGTCAGGGAAGGATCGGACAGCAGGAGAAGCCCCTGTTCATAGGCCCGATGGGCCTGTAAGGCATCGGGGAAACTGCCAAGACTGATATGCTTGCCGTTTTTGGTCAGAGAAGCACGGTAATAGACAGTTCCGTCTTTTTTTTCGGCCCGGAAGACTCCTTTATATAATTGTTCTTTTTCAATGTTTTGCTCACTCATATTTCTATAGTAACATTTTTCTCCGGAGAACAACAGATATATTTTTCGGACGAGCTGCATAAAATGAAGTTAGAGCCAAAATGAGAATTGGGGAAAGGAACAAAGCCTGTATGTATAAAAGAGCATTAAGCGGACTACTTGCAATAAATCTGATATTTCTGATCGGTGTTTTAAGTCTCTGCCGCATGGAAGAAATCTGTAGGAAATTGCAGCAGACGGTGTCGGAGGTACATATGGAAGAAAGCCTGCTGGCGGACAAGGAAAGCATCATGATGGGGATTGCTTCCCGGACTTCTTCCGGACAGAGAGTAGTGGATTGCAGTGAATTACAGCGGGAGAGTAAGTACCAGCTGGAACAGGCGGATCTGGAAGTGCTGCTTCGGATCGTGGAAGCGGAAGCCGGGTGCGAAGACGAGGATGGGAAGCTGTTGGTGGCCAATGTGATCCTGAACCGTCTGAATTCCGAAAAATTTCCGGACAGCATTACGGAGATCGTATTCCAGCGGGAAAACGGGGTGTCACAGTTTTCTCCCATTGCCGACGGCAGTTATTACAAAGTAAGTGTCAGTGAAGAGACGGTAGAAGCTGTCGGACGGGCTCTGGCGGGCGAGGACATTTCCAGGGGAGCATTGTATTTTGCCGCCAGAAAATATGCCGACAGTGAAAGTATGCGCTGGTTCGATGAAAAATTGACGCTATTATTCCGACATGGCGGACATGAATTTTTTTCGGATGAAAAAACGCTTCAATGATTCACCTTGCAACAGTGTTTAAAGTATGCTATACTTTTCGAAAATATAGATGGAGATGCTAGGGAGATATTCCAGCATACATTCATACATAGACACGGAGGAGAGGAAATGGAAGTAATTTATCGCAGCACACGCAGCAACAGCGAACCGGTAACCGCATCCCAGGCAATTCTGAAGGGATTATCCGATGACGGAGGACTGTTTGTACCGGATCATATTCCTGCATTGGACAAGAGTCTTTCAGAACTGGCCGGAATGAGTTATCAGCAGGTAGCTTATGAAGTTATGAAATTATTCCTGACAGACTTTACTGAGGAAGAATTGAAAAATTGTATCAACAACGCTTATGATTCCAAGTTTGATACGGAGAAGATCGCTCCTCTGGTACAGGCGGATGATGCTTATTATCTGGAATTGTTCCATGGTTCCACCATTGCGTTCAAGGATATGGCACTTTCCATTTTACCTCACCTGATGATCACTTCCGCCCGTAAGAATAATATCAAGAATGAGATCGTGATCCTGACTGCTACTTCCGGTGATACCGGTAAGGCAGCTCTGGCAGGCTTTGCCGATGTCAAGGGTACCCGGATCATCGTATTTTACCCGAAGAACGGTGTCAGCCCGATTCAGGAGAAGCAGATGGTGACCCAGAAGGGTGCCAATACTTTTGTGGTAGGCATTCACGGTAATTTCGATGATGCCCAGACCGGTGTGAAGAAGATTTTCTCCGACAAGGAACTGGCAAAAGAAATGGATGAGAAGGGCTTCCAGTTTTCCTCTGCGAACTCCATTAACATCGGACGTCTGGTACCTCAGATTTGTTATTATGTTTATGCGTATGCACAATTATTAAAAGATGGTAAGATCACAGAGGGTGAGAAGATCAATGTTGTGGTTCCCACCGGCAACTTCGGTAATATTCTGGCTGCATTTTATGCTAAGAATATGGGACTGCCCATCGATAAGCTGATCTGTGCTTCCAATGACAATAAGGTATTGTATGATTTCTTCCGCACCGGCACCTATGACCGCAACAGAGAATTCGTACTGACCACTTCACCGTCCATGGATATTCTGATCTCCAGCAATCTGGAGCGTCTGATCTACCGTATTGCAGGCAATGATGCAGACAAGAACCGTGAGCTGATGAGCGCTCTGTCCGGCAACGGCAAATACGAGATTACCGAAGAGATGAAGGCACAGCTGGCTGACTTCTACGGCAACTTTGCAAGCGAAGCGGAGACCGCCGCAGAGATCCGCCGTCTGTATGAAAAATGCGGTTATGTCATCGATACCCATACCGCAGTAGCTTCCGCAGTGTACGGCAAGTATGTGGCTGAGACCGGAGATCACAAGACCACCGTGATCGCTTCCACCGCAAGCCCCTTCAAGTTCACCAGAAGCGTTATGGATGCCATTGACATCAAGTATGATGCCATGGGTGACTTTGAACTGGTGGATGAACTGTCTAAGATCGCCAAGGTGAAAGTACCCAATGCCATCGAAGAAATCCGTACCGCACCGGTGCTGCACGATACCCAGTGTGACGTGGACAAGATGAAAGACACGGTGAAGAGTTTTCTTGGAATGTAGTTAAGAATTAAAAATTAGTGAGATACCGCCCAAGTCACGTCAACGGCTTTCTGGGCGGTATTGTTTTTGTGTAAAAACTTTATCCTTTATCTTGCGGGGGTTCTTTGCTATAATAGGTAAGGTTAGCAGACTGTAACAATAATATGAAAATAGATACCGGAAGGAGAACAACATGACTGCAAAAGAAATGCTTGGAAAAGTGGATCATACCCAGTTGAAAGCCTTTGCTACCTGGGAGGACATCCAGAAATTATGCGATGAGGCGATTCAGTATCATACCGCCAGCGTATGTGTGCCCCCTTGCTATATCAAGAGAATCCATGACACTTACGGAGACAAAATCAATATCTGCACCGTAGTAGGATTCCCCTTAGGATACAGTGTGACGGAAGCCAAGGTGGCCGAGGTGCGCAAGGCACTGGAGGATGGTTGCAACGAGATCGATATGGTAGTGAATATCAGCGATGTGAAGAACGGGTTGCTTGACAAGGTGGAGGAAGAAATCCGTACACTGAAGAAAGAGTGCGGACATCATATCCTCAAGGTGATCATTGAGACCTGTTATCTGACCGAGGAAGAGAAGATTGCCATGTGTAAGGCAGTGACCAATGCCGGAGCGGACTTTATCAAGACTTCCACCGGCTTCGGAACCGGCGGCGCCACGAAGGAGGATGTGGAACTGTTCAAGAAATACATTGGCCCTAACGTAAAGATCAAAGCGGCAGGCGGCGTATCCAGCATGGAAGATCTGGAAATGTTCTTAGGACTTGGCTGTGAAAGAATTGGTACTTCCAGAGCTGTAGGACTCTGCAAGGGTGAACTTACGGAAGGGTATTGATTAACTGATATATAGAATGGAGATAACATGGAAAACAAAGTGATTCAGGACAGACTTGCACTTCTTCGGAAGAAGATGCAGGAAGAGGGCATTGATTTCTATATGATGCCCACAGCGGATTTTCATAATTCCGAATATGTAAACGATTATTTTAAAGTAAGAGAATATTTCTGCAATTTTACCGGTTCCAACGGCACACTGGTAGTCTGGAAAGACGGCGCGGGACTGTGGACTGACGGCAGATATTTCATCCAGGCAGAAGCAGAATTGGAAGGAACGACCGTAGAACTGTTCCGTATGTTACAGGAGGGAGTTCCTACCATCGAGGAATTCCTGGAGCAGAACATGCAGCAGGGACAGACTTTAGGATTTGATGGCAGAGTTATCGCCGCCATGGACGGCAAAAAATACGAAAAGGTACTAGAAAAGAAGCAGATCCGCATCGCTTATGAGAAGGATCTGGCAGAGAGCATCTGGACAGACAGACCGGATTTTCCTGCCGGAAAAGTAACCGTACTGGATGAGAAAATCGCCGGTAAGAGCGTAGAGGAAAAACTGACAGAGACCAGAGAAAAGATGGCGAAGGACGGTGCCAATGCACTGCTTCTGACCAAACTGGATGATCTGATGTGGCTCTTCAATATCCGCGGTTGTGATGTGGAATGCAATCCGGTAGCAATGTCCTATGCCTATATTACAGAAGAGTCCGCAACCCTGTTTATCCAGCAGAAAGCACTGGATGCACAGGTGACGGAATACCTGGCAGCTCATCGTATCGAGGTAAAGGAATACGACACCGTCGTAGATTTCCTGAAGGCACTCCCTGCGGGCAATGCGATCCTCGTGGACAACAGATATTGCAGCTATACTTTATACAAGACATTGCAGAAGAATCAGAAGTTAGTAGAGGGCAAGAACCCCACCGAACTGTTAAAGGCCATTAAGAATCCGGTAGAGCTTGCGAGAATGCAGGAGATCTTTTTAAAGGACAGCGTGGCCGTAACGAAATTTATCTACTGGCTGAAGACCCATGTGGGCAAAGAGAAGATCACTGAGGTGACCGCAGCGGACTATCTGGAACAGAAGAGAAGGGAGATCCCGGAATTCTTAGATCTGTCCTTCCCGACCATCGCAGGTTACAAGTCCAATGCAGCCATGATGCATTACGAAGCAACCCCGGACAACTGTGCGACTCTGGAGCCGGAAGGAATGCTTCTGGTAGATTCCGGCGGACAGTATCTGGGAGGTACCACCGATGTGACCAGAACCATCGTTTTAGGTCCCATTTCCGAAGAGATCAAAAAGCATTACACCATGGTAGCAGCGGCAGTGATGCAGCTGACCCATGCCCACTGGCTCTACGGCTGTACCGGACGGAATCTGGACATTCTGGCAAGACAGCCTATCTGGGATATGGACATTGATTACCAGTGCGGTACCGGACACGGCGTAGGTTATATTCTGAATGTGCACGAAGGTCCCCAGAACATGCGCTGGAGATTCACCGGAGGTATGGTGGAGGCAGTGTTTGAGGATGGTATGGATATCACCAATGAGCCCGGCATCTATATTCAGGGCAGCCACGGTATCCGCATCGAGAATGTTATGGTGGCGAAAAATGATGTGAAGAACGAGTATGGTCAGTTCATGCATTTCGAGACCCTGACATGGGTACCCATCGACAGAGAAGCCATTGATGAAAAGTATCTGAACGATACCCAGAAAAAGTATCTGCACGAGTATCAGAAGACTGTATACGAGAAGATTTCTCCCTATCTGAATGAGGAAGAAAAAGAATGGCTGGCGGCAGAAACCGGAGTGAAGTAAAGAAAATATAAAATCGGTATAAAATTTTTAACGGTTTCTTGACTTTTTTACTGGGGTTTGAGATAATACACACGATGTGGCAGAAGATAAAGACACATATAAAGAATAAAGGAAAGAGGTTAATGTAAGATGGCAGAGATCAATTTAAGCAAGTACGGCATCACTGGAACCACAGAAATCGTTTACAATCCTTCTTATGAAGAATTATTCAAAGAAGAGATGAAGCCTGAACTGAAAGGCTACGAGAAAGGTCAGGAGACCGAACTCGGTGCGGTAAATGTTATGACCGGTATATATACAGGACGTTCTCCCAAAGATAAGTTCATCGTTGAAGATGAGAACTCCAAGAACACTGTATGGTGGACTTCCGATGAGTACAAGAACGACAACCATCGTATGTCTCAGGAAACATGGGCTGCTGTAAAGGATATCGCTAAGAAGGAGCTGTCCAACAAGAGACTGTTCGTTGTAGATGCATTCTGCGGTGCTAATAAGGACACCCGCATGGCTATCCGTTTCATCGTTGAGGTAGCTTGGCAGGCTCATTTCGTAACCAACATGTTCATCAAACCCACTGAGGAAGAGCTGAAGAACTTCGAGCCTGATTTCGTAGTTTACAACGCATCCAAGGCTAAGGTTGAGAATTACAAGGAACTTGGTCTGAACTCCGAGACTTGTGTAGCATTTAATATCACCAGCCGCGAGCAGGTTATTGTTAACACATGGTACGGCGGAGAGATGAAGAAGGGTATGTTCTCCATGATGAACTACTACCTGCCTCTGAAGGGCATTGCTTCCATGCACTGCTCCGCAAACACCGATATGAACGGTGAGAACACCGCAATCTTCTTCGGTCTGTCCGGAACCGGTAAGACCACTCTGTCTACCGATCCTAAGCGTCTGCTGATCGGTGATGACGAGCACGGCTGGGATGACAACGGCGTATTCAACTTCGAAGGTGGATGCTACGCTAAGGTTATCAACCTGGACAAGGATTCCGAGCCCGACATCTACAACGCAATCAAGAGAGATGCTCTGCTTGAGAACGTAACCGTTGATGCTGACGGCAAGATTGATTTCAACGATAAGAGCGTTACCGAGAATACTCGTGTATCTTATCCTATCAACCATATTAAGAATATCGTACGTCCTATTTCTTCCGCACCCGCAGCTAAGAACGTAATCTTCCTGTCTGCTGATGCATTCGGTGTACTGCCTCCTGTATCTATTCTGACTCCGGAGCAGACCCAGTACTACTTCCTGTCCGGTTTCACAGCTAAGTTAGCTGGTACCGAGCGTGGTATTACCGAGCCTACCCCTACCTTCTCTGCTTGCTTCGGTCAGGCATTCCTGGAGCTGCATCCTACCAAGTATGCAGAAGAGCTGGTTAAGAAGATGGAGAAGAACGGTGCTAAGGCATACCTGGTTAACACCGGATGGAACGGAACCGGCAAGCGTATCTCCATTAAGGATACCCGTGGTATCATCGATGCTATTCTGGATGGCGCTATCAAGACCGCTCCTACCAAGAAGATCCCTTACTTCGATTTCGAAGTTCCTACCGAGCTGACTGGTGTTGACACCGGTATTCTGGATCCCAGAGATACCTACGCTGATCCTTCCCAGTGGGAAGAGAAGGCAAAGGATCTGGCTCAGAGATTCATCAAGAACTTCGCTAAATACGAAGGAAATGATGCTGGTAAGGCTCTGGTTGCTGCTGGTCCTCAGCTGTAATCTTACTTTACAGACAAATGCAAATATGGAAGGCTGTCTCTTCGGAGACAGCCTCAGACTGTAGACAAAACGCTTTTGGTCAGCACTCCAGAAGCGTTTTTCTTGTTTTGGGTTCAAAAAGTGTGTACTTGATCAATAATAAACACTTTTGGGTTCCCCTTTTTCCCTTCCTGGCTATCATCTTTGCCAGTTTTTTCAGATTCATGCAGGCAAACGTAAGCCCGACTTTCATTTCCATCCGGGCTTTTCCTATCATCTGTGTATAGCGTAATCCGTGGTTTTCTTTTGCTGTTCCGAAGAGGCGCTCTACGGTCTCTTTCCGTTGCGCATACACTTCCTTCATCCCAATCGTATGCCGGATATCCTCACACTTTTCCATGTACGGCCCCCAGATATGCCGGGTCACTACCTTCACATGATCCCTGCTTTCTGTGCACTGCTTCAGATATGGACATCCTTCACAGACGATTCCGCAGCTCTTGTATTCCCGGTATCCGGAACGGTTCGTCGTATGATAAGCCAACACCTGATCGTTCGGGCATACATAGCAGTCAAAATATTCATCATACACATACTCGGTTTTTTTGAAAAAACCATCTTTGGTCATGGGGCGTTTATACGGCAGAAGCGGTGTGATACCATCATCCAGAAGTAACTTTGCTATCGCTGGTGTTTTGTATCCTGCATCGGCTACCAGTGTCTGAATGCCAATGTCTTTTATCTTATCATACAGGGATTTAAATGTCCGGCTGTCATGCTGGTTGCCGGGATTTACACTATAACCCAGAATCCATCCGTTTTTGTCACAGGCTGTCTGCACGGAATACGCAAAAACATTTTTATGTTCACCCTTTCGGAACCATCCGCTTTCCGGATCCGTTGTACTTTCCTTGACCGTTTTTTCTTCTTTTCCATCAGAGCTGCCACCACAGGAGGGGGGATCTTTGGGATCTTCCTTCTTTTCTTTCAGAGGCTTTTTCCCATGCGCTTCCCGGTCTTCATTGATTTCCTTCTTTAACTGCTCTTCGAAGAACAGTGCTTCCTCATCTGCAATCCGTTTCCGCATCTTTTTGCTGTTTGCCCGTGCTTTTACATGGGTGGCATCCACGAAGACCTCGGAAGGATCAATCAGTCTGTATTTATAGCATTCCTGCAGGATACGGGAAAAGATCTGTTCAAAAAGATCAGTATCCTTAAAGCGTCTGGTATAATTCTTTCCAAACGTAGAGAAATGGGGAACCTTGTCCATCATTTCCAGACCGAGGAACCATCGGTATGCGACATTGACTTCGATTTCTTTTACTGTCTGGCGCATGCTTCGGATGCCGTACAGATACTGGATGAATGGAATTTTAATGAGCATGACCGGATCCATGCTGGGACGGCCATTGTCTGCACTGTATTTATCGATCACAAGTTCATAGATAAAACTCCAGTCGATTGCCTGGTCAATCAGGCGCAGCAGATGATCCTGCGGAACAAGGTCATCCATGCAGAACATCTGAATCTGTTCTCTTTTCTTATCTGCATTCTGTGTCATCATAGGAAACACCGCCTTTATTTTGATACTTTCATTATACCAAAAAAGTAGTGAAAAGTCCCGTAAATACGGCATTTTCACTACTTCTTATATGCTTGTAAGTACATAATTTTTGCAGTCATGACACAAGAAAAGCTCCCTCACAGGAAGGAGCTTTGTCTACAGTCTGAGGCATACTCGCGTATGCCTTTTTCTATCGTATCATCCTATAATTAACCTTTCATCTGAGCGGCAACTTCTGCTGCGAAGTCTTCGTTCTTCTTTTCCATGCCTTCGCCAACTTCGAAACGAACAACCTTAGCGATGGTCAGAGCCTTGTTAACGCTCTCCAGATACTTAGCTACGGTCTGCTTGCCATCCTCAGCCTTAACGTAGGTCTGATCTAACAGGCAGATCTCCTTCAGCTGCTTGGATACACGACCGTCTGCCAGACCCTTGAAGATCTTGTCAGATACGATAGCGTCCTTGTCAGCCATAGCCAGCTCAGCCAGAGCAGCTGCAGCTTCTTTGGACAGAAAGTTGAACAGGTAGTTCATGTTGCTCTTCTTCTCTTCGTAGATAGCCTTGTCCTCATCGCTCCATGCAGAACTGTTCATAGCCTTGTCGATCAGCTTGTTCAGAATGGGCTTAGGCAGGGATGCAGGATCGTTCAAAGCTGCGTCAACAGTGATCTCCTGTAACTTAGCCAGCTCTTCTGCGGAAATATCATTTCTGCTGATGTAGGTAGGATTCATAGCTGCTACCTGCATAGCGATGTTGGTCAGTGCTTCTCTTGCTGCGTCATCAGATGCGCCGTTAGCTGCAACGATAACACCGATACGTCCGCCACCATGGATGTAGGATACTGCTACATCTCCGGCTACCTTCTCGAAACGGCGAATGGACAGCTTCTCACCGATGGTAGCAGTCTTCTCTACCAGAACATCCTTAACGGTTGCGCCTTCGAAAGGAACTGCTAACAGTGCTTCGATATCTTCGCCATCCTTGCCACCCTGTAAATCGGAAGCAAGTGCTGCTGCATTAACAGCCTCTACGAAAGAAGTAAAGGTCTCGTTCTTTGCAACGAAGTCGGTCTCGGAGTTTACTTCGATTACGCAAGCGGTCTTGCCGTCTGCAGAGATAGCTGCACGAGCAACACCTTCTGCTGCGATACGGCTTGCTTTCTTCTCAGCCTTAGCCTGTCCGTTCTTTCTCAGGAACTCAACAGCTGCGTCCATATCTCCATTGGTCTCGTTCAGAGCCTTCTTACAATCCATCATACCAGCGCCGGTCATTTCACGGAGCTCTTTTACCATAGATGCGGTAATTGCCATTTTTTTATCCTCTCTTCTTAATTAATATATTATCCTCAAGAACCCAGACCGTAATGACAGGCATCGCAATCTGGGTTCCTATGCTTTTCTTATGGAATCGGATTATTCAGCGTCAGCTGCAACCTCTTCGATATCCTCAGCCTCGGTAGCAACGTCAGCGTCACTGTATACAGCTTCGCCCTGCTTTGCTTCGATCACAGCATCAGCCATCTTGGAAACGATCAGCTTAACGGCTCTGATAGCGTCATCATTACCGGGGATGATGTAATCCAGCTCTTCAGGATCACAGTTGGTATCACCGATACCAATCAGAGTGATGCCCAGTGCATGAGCTTCCTGTACGCAGATTCTCTCCTTCTTGGGATCTACAACGAAGATAGCGTCGGGAACTCTGGTCATGTTCTTGATACCGCCCAGGTTCTTCTCCAGCTTCTCCCATTCTTTCTTTAACTGAATAACTTCCTTCTTAGGCAGTACATCGAAAGTACCGTCCTGAGACATGGTCTCGATTGCATGCAGTCTTGCGATACGGGACTGGATGGTTCTGAAGTTGGTCAGCATACCACCCAACCATCTCTCGTTTACATAGTACATACCACAACGCTCAGCCTCAACCTTTACAGCGTCCTGTGCCTGCTTCTTGGTACCAACGAACAGAATAGTGCCACCCTGTGCGGCGATCTCGGATACTGCCTTGTAAGCCTCGTCAACCTTTACAACGGACTTCTGCAGGTCGATGATGTGGATACCGTTTCTCTCGGTGAAGATGTAAGGAGCCATCTTAGGGTTCCATCTTCTGGTCTGATGTCCAAAATGAACACCTGCTTCAAGTAACTGCTTCATAGAAATAACGCTCATGTCTTTACCTCCATTTGGTTAAAATCTTCCGCATTTCTTTTCTGCCGGGACGCGTTAAGAACCCGGTTAGCTCTGGCGAAGACCTCTGCATTTTGGCAGGAGCACCATCGTCAAATCGAAAGGCGTGTTTTTTGTCACAACAGTGCGATTATAACATAGGAAAACCCCTATGACAAGGGGTTTTTAATGTTTTCCTGTGATTATTTTAGCAATTTCCTCTTCGGAAGTCCCGGGAGCGATCTCATATGTGCCGGGATTGATACTGCGGCTGTAGCCGTTGTTGCATAAATAATTGTCAAATGCCTTTGCATTCTCCACCAGTCCGGCCTCATAGAGCCGTCTGCTGGCACTGCCGGAATCATCGCCTCTCTGGATTGTTATGCTGGCGGTCTGTGTCCGCTGTGGTGCTTCGGTTACTTCCGGCTCTGCGGTTGTCTCCGGTCCCGCCGTCTTCTCAGGCTCTGTTGTAGCTTCCGATTCCTGAGTTGTCTCCGGTTCCACCGTAGCCTGTGTCTCTGCGGGAACCGTGGTCTCCGGTTCCGCTTCTATATTGTTCTGTTCCTGTGTCTGTGTGGTTTCCTCCGGTGTGCCTTCCGTCGGCTGTTTTGCACTGTTTTGCAGTGCCGCCAGCGTCAATTCACTGCTGTCCACCATTCCAAGTTCTGCCGCACGCTCTCTGATCTGGTCATCCGTCATGATCTGGGATGTCTGATCCTGCCGGTTGGAAAAACTGATTCCCAGGATCAATGCCGTCACGATCATACCGATTCCGAGACCTCGCAGATAATATTTTAATTTCATCGATATCTCCGTCCTTAATTCACACGATTACTGTCAGGCCTTATACAGGTCGATCACAAGCTTTACTTCACCGACACCCAGCCCCAGTTCCTTGGCAATCGCCACTGTGGATTTGCCCTGTCTGTGCATTTCCAGAATCTTCTCGTTATTGTTCTGACCTTCTTCTGCAGTCTCCCCCATGAATCCGATCTCCGGGGAGCCGGACGGCTCTATCGTCTCTGCCGGTTCCTGTACTTCTATCAGCTGTTCTTCCGTCACATTCTCCTTCTGTGTCTTCACGTTCTCTTCCGCTTTGACCTTAGCCTTGTCTTCTGCCGCCTTCACTGCCTTATCCATTTTGGATACGGTATCTTTGATATTGGCATGCTTATTGTTCAGCATATCGTATAAAAACATGGCTTCCTCATGGTTCTTGTGAATCTCCTGCAATACCGTATCGGAATATTCACTCACTGCCATGATCTTTTCATTGGTCAGACGTTCCAGGGAACGTTCCGCCTTCTCCAGCGCATCTTCCGAGGTCTCGACCATTTTATCCTGCATCTGACTGCGAACTGTCTGCATTTCTTCTTCCATAAGACCTTTGATCTCTTCTTTTGCTGCTTCTTTATTGATTCCGCTTTCTTTTCCGGAAGGCAATAAAAAACTTCCTATAAATATTACGATTCCTGCAATCAGCAGAACCACTTCTAATATACCCATACTGCTTTTCCTTTGTATTCTCAGATCTTAATGTCAAATCCCTGATGCTGTTTCGTCACCACCACACCATCTTTTTCGGAATTTTCTTTTTTCCGGTGTTTACCACCGTTACCGGCATACTCATTCTTTCCTTTTTCCTTGGCATCATACTGCCCCGTATACCAGTCTGCATTATCACTGCTGTGCACTTCTCTGGTCCGCTGTTCACTCTGTTTCTGTGCATGCTCTCCCAGCGTCATCTGTTGAAATGCACCCTTATTGTCTTCATTCTGCTTCATCGTCGTGTAATCCTGCGTTCGCGGGATCGACGCAACCTCCAAAGATCCAAACGACATAAGACATTCCTCTTTTCTGCCATTTTCTGTTCCTGCAACAATCTGCTGCCGGTTACAGTGGTGTGGACTTCACATCTCCGTCAATGCGCTCGAACCGGCAATAATGATAGGTACTCTTCACCTGCATGGAAGAATCTCCGATGATGATCGTAGTACCCGGGTACACTTCTCCCCGTACCTGCACCATGGCCCGCTCCTGCGGATTGAACTCCAGCTGCAGTTCCTGCATACGCCGGTTCTTTTCCTCCAGACTCTTATTGAGTGTCTCCATGGAAGCTGCAGTGTTTCTGAGATAGTTGATCTGATCCGGTGTAAAACGGACTCCCTTGCTCTTTTTTTCTGCAAAATTCGCAAGGATCGGCTGCAGACTGCGGATATTCTTCACAATCTCGGAGACTTCCTTCTGCATCTTCATATATTCTGCCTTTTTCTCCGGATCCACACCAACTTCCACTACCGTCGGCGCTCCCAGCATTGCCCCCAGCGTCTTAACCTCTATCTTCTGTCCGGCACGTACATGACCGCCGGTGATAAATCCTCGCTTGCCGGTTACCTGGATCTCTGTTGCCGCTATCACATTGCTGTGCAGGATCGACTCCGTGCTGACATAGCCTCCGGCACTGGCTGTAGCATTCTCCAGGAATTTTGCCACAATATTGCCCCCAGCTTTCAGCGTACCCTTTGCCATACCATTCATTCCGCGGGCAATGATGATATTGCCCCCAGCCTCAATGTAGGCACCTTCCACGACACCGCTTATGATCACATTGCCGCCTGCCCGGATGACGAAATTGGAGGAAACATTGCCATTTACCTGTACGCTTCCCTCAAAATCAATATTTCCGGTAGATAAATCCACGTTTTCCACTTCGTAAACATCCGATACAAACACCTTTCCCTCTACCAGGGAAACATGTCCGTCTACCAGGGAAGTGAGTCTTCTCCGGTCTTCGGAAATCTCTATATTATGACCGAACTCCAGATGGGCTTTTTTCACCTGTCTGGGCCGGATCTTGGCACCCTGTACGGTAGTTCCGTACTCTCCCTCGTCCTCCGGAATGACCTCTGCCAGCAGCTGTCCCTTTTTACAGGGGTTGATCATGTTCAGATGGAAATAATCCACCGTTCCGTCATCTTTTAACGTCGGCTGTGCATGGACATCCGTATTAAAATAATATTTGATATAGGCGTCTGTGCCATGTCTGGGTTCTTTTCCCCGGGCCACTACCAGATCGGTGCAATAAATTCCGTCAGACATAAAATGATCCTGCAGAACACTCATCTGGATTCCATAGACAATATTCCGGAACCGGAGATCTTTGATCACACTGTCCATTGTTGCCCGTTTCCCGGTCTGTGAAGCCGGATAGAACCGTACGATTGCCTGCAAATTGTCCTCACTGACTTCTATACGACAGGATTCCTCGATTTCCGGACAATCCTTTCGTTCCAGAAAGCAGACCGCGTCTTCTTCTGCGAGTATCGCCTTTTTAATGGACATGGAATCATAAGGTATGGATTGTCTGTCCAGATAATCCATTACCTCCTGCAGTCTTACGTCCTCTCCTCCATCCTTGGGTTGGAAGATCTGTAATCCATAACCTCCCGGTGTTCTCACCACTTGAAAATAGCCATTCTGCATACGCCTTTTCCTCTGCCTTCCCATCCCGCATTCCATTACGGGTCAACGAGGTTCTACAAAAGTCCCATGTAGTCTCCCATTTTTGTCTTCATTTTCTGTAAAGCACGGGTATGTAGCTGGGATACCCTGGACTCCGACACCTCCAGAATGTTACTGATTTCCTTCAATGTCAGATCCTCATAATAATATAGCGTAACTACTTTCTTTTCCTTTTCCGTCAGAAGTTCCAGTGCTTCTCCCAGAACCTTGGTCAGTTCTTCTTTTTCCACACTTTCTTCCGGACCATCAAAACGTGCTGTCATATGTCTGCTATAATCCTGTGAGACATCACTTCCCTGATCCATATACTCGTTCAGGGATATCAGGCCGGTGATCTTCATCTGGGACTGCCAGTCCAGATATTCCTCTGAAGAAATTCCCAGTCCCGCTGCAATGTCTTCATCCGTTGCACTGCGTCCCGTGGTCTGTTCCACTTCCTTGATGACCGCGTCGATCTTCTTCTGCCGTTGTCTTATCGTTCGGGGAATCCAGTCCATTTTACGGATCTGGTCCAGAATGGCTCCCCGGATCCTCAGACTGGCATAAGTCTCAAACTTTACCTCTTTGAGGCAGTCGAACTTGTCAATGGCATCAATCAGTCCAAAAATCCCGTAACTGACCAGGTCTTCGTAATCCACATTATAGCCCAGATACATACTCAGCCGTCCCGCTACTGCCTTGACTAGCGGAGCATACTCCAGTATCAACTGTTCTCTGGTCTCCGGTCGTTTATTAGCAGCATATTCTTCTAATAACCTTTTCTTACCGGCTTCATCCATTCGAATCGCTTACACCCTTCTGCGCTGTGTCCTCCTGTGACCCAGCAGCTTCTTCCTCTTGTAAAGCCTTCTCTTTTTCTTCCTGCTCCTGTTTTGCCTTCTCTTCATTCTGTCTGTCGAACCGGTCCAGCAACAGCCGGATCACACTTCCCAGACAATAAAACAGCAGCATAACAGTAAAAAGTGCCACAAGACTTGCCAGTAACGAATAACTTCTCACCAGCGTTACGATCCAGGTACACGCACCTGCGATCAGCATCAAAAGCAATGGCATATTCTTTCTGTTCATAATTTACCCATCCGGTCATCCATCCTTAAATGATGGACTCACTCTTTCCTACCGCACGAATATGGAACTCTCCGGTCTCCGGATAAAAAGTTACGGTTCTTCCGTAATTCTTACCTGTATCCTGTGCCAAAATAGGAATACTGATCTCTTTCAGTTTCTTCTTCACAGCCTCCACGTTACGGTCCCCCACCTGCATCATGTCGTTTTTCCCCTGAAACGTGAACATAGTAGCTCCGCCAGCAATCTTGGCAACCATTCTCGCTTTTTTGGCTCCCAGCTTCTCCATCTGTCGTACCAGTTCATCGATTCCGGTATCTGCAAATTTTGCAATGTTCTGACTGCTGTTACGGATCGTAGTGCTGTCCGGCAGCATAATATGTGCCAGACCGCCTATTTTTGTCACCGGGTCGCGGATTGCGATTCCCACGCAGGAGCCCAGTCCCAGAGTTGTCACTCCATCTGGGCTTACACAGGTCTTCAGGTCCGCCATCCCTACTTTAATAATCTCGCTCATTCTGCTCCCCTTCTTCTGCGCTTCTGAATCTATGCTATAGGTATTCCCAAAGATGTCAGAATCTTCGGGTAGGATTCAATATCGGGAACCAGAATAAAATATCCGTCGATCTCAACTTCGTCATAAAACTGAGATTGTATCAGCAGAATCTTGTCTCCCAATGTTCCGAATTCAATGGCTGGAACACTGAGAATAGCTCCTGCCATATCCAGTGTCAGAGACGGTGGGGTAGGAATAATGGTCAGATTCGTCATCATGGACAGGGAATTCAGGTAAGCTCCCGTAATAATGTTGCCGATCTCCTGCATGGCAGAAAATTCGATCTCGGAGAACCCTTCCTGCTGTACCATGTCTCCCATGATCTTATGGAGAAGATGCTTGGCGCTGCCCTGTTCTACCAGAAACATCATGCTGCCGGTGATATCTCCTTCCACTCCCAGGAAGACACCGACCATTACCTGCTCTTCTCCTCCCATCAATGCTCCTACTTCGTTGAAATCCAAAAGCTTTACCTGCGGTACCTTCATATCTACCTTACAGTTCAGCATCTGGGAGAGTGCTGTCATAGCGTTGCCCGCTCCAATGTTGCCAATTTCTTTTAAAACGTCCAGATATGTTTCCGAAACTTTCTCTAAACTCAGATCTCCCATGGATCAGTCTCCTTTATGCATTTTCCTCCAATGTGATGGAATTCAGATCCAACAGAGAGATCAGTTCCCCATTGTGTTTGCCTACACCTGTAATAAAGCTCTTTTTGCTCTCAGCGGTATTCTGTGATAATTTCTCAATCTCACTGCTTCCCAGAGTCACTACTTCTCTTACTTCATCCACAATGATTCCTACACTGCCCTGCTGTTCCTGCTTCAGAATGATGATTCTGGTAGCACGGGTCAGTTCGTCTGCCTCCAGTCCCATCTTCACGCGAAGACTCATGACCGGCAGAACCTCACCACGCAGATTGATGACACCTTTTAAATATGCGGGTACCTTGGGCACTCTGGTGATATGCTGCATTCTTACAATATTGTCAATGTATCGGATATCGATGCCGTACTGCTCATCTCCGAGGCGGATCACAATATACTGGAAAAAATCCTCCTCAACTTTACGCTCGTCTCCGGCCTTTAAAGTTTCTTTCATGCTAAGTTCTTCCATAACTGTCATCTCCCTCCTTACAGTAATGCGTTGGCATCCAGGATCAGTGCTACTTCGCCGTCACCAAGGATCGTTGCACCACTGATGAATTTGCACTGCTTGATGTATTTGCCAAGAGACTTTATAACGATCTCCTGCTGTCCGATCAGTTCGTCGATAACCAGACCTGCCATCTTATCGCCCTTCTTGACAATGACAACGATCAGGTTGTCCTCAGGGGATCTGGTACTCTCTACATCCAGTACCTCGGTCAGACGGATCAGAGGAATCACGGTTCCTCTCAAGTTGATCACTTCTTTGTTCTCTACCAGTTTGATATCGTTGGGAGAGATATCTTCGATCGTCTGGATGGATCCCAGAGAGATCGCATATTTTTCTCCTCCTACGACTACCATCAGTGCCTGGATAATTGCAAGGGTCAGAGGCAGTCGAATGGTCCAGGTACTTCCCTCTCCCCACTTGGATTTCACTTCCACTTCACCGCTTAAGGATTCGATCTTGGACTTAACAACATCCAGACCTACACCTCTGCCGGAAACGTCGGTCACCTTCTCAGAAGTAGAGAATCCAGGCTGGAACAGCAGGTTGATAATATCCTTCTCAGACATATTAGCAGCCTGCTCCGTGGTTACCAGATTACGTTCGATTGCTTTATTCTTAACAGCTTCTACATCAATACCGTTACCATCATCCCTTACTTCGATGACTACGTTATTACCATCCTGATAAGCATCCAGGAAGATAGATCCCTGTTCCGGCTTGCCACGCTGTGCACGTACCTCTGCGGATTCCAGACCATGGTCTGCGGAATTACGAAGCAGATGCATCAGAGGATCTCCGATCTCGTCTACTACGGTACGATCCAGTTCGGTCTCTTCACCACTCATATACAATTCCATCTTCTTGTCCAGCTTCTTGGACAGATCACGGATCATTCTGGGGAACTTCACAACAACGCTCTCAATAGGTACCATTCGTACCTTCATTACAGATTCATGAAGGTTCGTGGTTACGTTTTCCAGATACTCGATCTGCTCATTGAATGCGGAATTATTGCCCTGGTCATTGCTGGACGCAGCTACCAGAGAGTTCTTGGCAATGATCAGCTCACTTACCAGATTCATCAGCGAATCCAGTTTTTCAATATCTACACGCACGGTACGGTTGACGACCGGCTTATTGGCGGGTTTCTTTTCCGGTGCCTTGGCTGCGGCTACAGGCTTCTTTTCTTCCTTCTTGGGCTGTTCTGCAGCCTTGACCTCTGCCACTGCTTCCTTCTTCTCTTCTGCGGGTTCGATTGCTTCCTCTTCCGCATGGTAATTCTTGGTCTTCTCCAGTTCCAGTACCGCACCGGTTACCTGTGCGATCTCAGATACGCTCTCTGCGGACTTGATAATATCATCCAGAGAGTAATCAGACAGAACGATCAGTGTGAAGTCCTTGTCGAACTTCTCATCCTCTACATCCTGTGCGCTGGGCATGGATACGATGATCTCACCTTTTTCCTCCACGGCCTTGAATACCAGGAATGCTCTTGCGGCCTTCAGGATACAGCTTTCCTGTACCACTACATTGATGCCGTATACATTTTTACCCTGCTTCATAGCCTCTTTGATCACACGGATCTGGCTGTCATCAAAAGCAATGTCATTCCATTTTTCACCACCGTCTGCGCCGGATTCAGCTGCAGGTGCTGTGGCAGTGGGAGCCTCTTCCTTGGCAGCGGGAGCCTCCTCCGTCTTGCCATCGTTTAAAATATCATTCAAGGCCTTGATCAGATTCTCATTGTCGTTGGTTCCCTCATCAGAGGTCTCCTGAATATTGTTCTTGTACTCTTCCAGAGCATCCAGACACTGGAACAATACATCAATCATTTCCGGTTTTACTTTAATATTGCCGTTACGTACTTCCGAGAACACATTCTCCATGTCATGGGTCAGGTTCTGCATACGCTTGTAGCCCATGGTTCCTGCCATTCCTTTCAGGGAATGCGCGGCACGGAATATCTCATTGATATTGTCCATGTTTTCAGGATCTGACTCCAGTTCCAGAATCTGTGTGTTCAAGTTCTGCAGATGTTCATTTGTTTCATCCAGAAAAATTTCAAGATATTGGCTTACGTCCATCTCTTCCTCCATTCTGCCGGTCACGGTATTGCCGGAAACGGCATATATTGCTTGCTACTTTACTACTCCTACATGCAGTATGATCTCCTGGGCGATCTGATCTAACGGTACTACCTGATCTGCCAGCCCGGCTGCGATGATACTCTTAGGCATTCCAAATACTACGCTGGTATCCTGATCCTGTGCGATCACATAGGACTTTTTGGAAGCTTTCAGTTTCCCGATTCCTTCCGTTCCGTCCGCTCCCATTCCCGTCATAACGGCACAGACTACCGAATCAAAGCGGCTGGTCTGCAGGGACTCATACATATAATTGGCACAGGGTCTGACACCTTCCCTGTAAGGTTCCTCCGACAGATGCAGCGTATGGCGTCCAGCCGGGGATGTGACAACATTAAGGTGTTTGCCGCCCATGGCGATGTAGACCCATCCCTTTTTCAGTTCTTCTCCCTCTGCTGCTTCCTTTACATGAAGCTGGCTCAAATTATCCAGCCGTTCTGCAAGGGATGCTGTGAATCCCACAGGCATATGCTGTACTACCAGCACCGGTGCATCCAGATTCGCCGGCAATAAGGGAATCACCGACTGGAGAGATTTCGGGCCTCCTGTGGAACTGGCAATGGCTACGACCTTGCTGCCCGACACGCTGACCGGATGATGATTGATGATCTTCATCATCTCTTTTACCGTGCCTTTTTCCTCGGTAAGCTTCGCTTCCTCGGCAAATACCGGCAGTTTGCTGTTCGCTACCACATTCAGTGTCCGCAGGAATTCTCTGCGGAAATTCTCACCACGACAGTCTACTGCGCTGTCCGGCTTATGTACAAAATCCAACGCTCCCAGTTCCAGAGCATCCAGAGTGGTTCTGGCGCCTTCCTTCGTATCGGTGCTGGCCATCATCACACGGGCGGGAATCTTGTATTTACGCAGCTCCTGTAAAAGCTGCAGGCCGTTCATACGCGGCATATTCACATCCAGGACAACTGCGTCGTAACTGTTTCGGCTCAACAGATCGAATGCTTCCAATCCGTCTTTTGCCCGGTCAGCCACCTGGAACCTTATGTCAGTATCTATTATATCACACAGCACTCTTCTCATGAGTGCAGAATCATCAACAACCAGTATTTTTTTTGGCATTAGTCCAATCTCTCCTTTTTACGACTCTTACGCTCTTCTTCAAAAATAAAGCGGATGATTTCTTCTCTTGTATTTACGTCCAGGTTATAGTACTGTACCCGGTGTTCGAACGTCCCCTTGCGTTTCTCCAGTTCTCTTACCGCCAGTACTTTGCCTACCACCTCGTACTTTTTCTGTTCTCCGTCTTTCACCAGATGATAACTGCACAGGATCAGACTGCCGGGTTCATATCGCTGGGTAGACACAAATCGCAGTCCTCCGCCGCTGATGTCCACGATCACGCTGTGTTTCAAAGGAAGTCCCGGCTGCAGTTCATAAGGAGAATTTTTCTCCAGTGCCTGGATCTCTTCTTCCTCCAGATTTCTGGCACACATATCCAGTGCGCAGCTGAAACGATAATATTCTCTTCTCTGATATTTCCGCAGATTGCTGGTCAGTTCCATGACCAGCACATATACGTTGTTGCTTTTGTACCGGTCTATGATCCTTGCAAAGCACTGGTACAGGCTGTTCTCCTCGAAAAAGATCATGTCGTATTCCGAGTCCACCGGCAAAAGTATCAGTCTGGTCTGCTCCATGGGCATGGAGATCTCCAGGGTATCCTCCGACAGAATCTGCAGCACCCGGCTCTGGTACACCTTTGCCGTGCTTTCTGCTCCCTTTTCCTCCAACCCCCGCTGCAATGCGCGGAGCTCTATTTTCGATCCTTCTTCCACAAATCTGGATAACATAAGTTCATACCTCTCTTATCTGGACTGTTTTGTAGCTCCATTTCTCGTACCTATAATGTGAGAAAAAAATGCTGCCATTCCGCGCCTGGGCTGCTGCTCCTGCGCTGTATCGTCTTCTTTTTCGCACATTCTCTCTGCGATTCTCTGATAAGCCTGGCTTGCCTTTGCTCCCGGATTCTGTATGGATACGGGTACCTGCTGCATCACCGCCTGCATGACCTGAGGATCCTGAGGTACACATCCCATATAAGTCATGGGAATTTTCAGGTATCTGGTCACGACTGCATTCAGCTTGTCAAACAGTACCTGGCCTTCCTTGATATTACTTACCCGGTTGGCCACCATCATCACCTTCGTGAAATCCTCCTGGAATCTCGGATGTCTGTACAGTGCCTTCAGCAGAGAATAGGAATCCGTGATGGAAGTAGGCTCCGGTGTGGTCACCAGCAGCACTTCCCCGCTGGCCACCAGAAATTCCAACACACTGTCAGAGATTCCCGCTCCGGTATCCACGATAATGATATCCGTCAGGGCATCCAGCTCCGCCAGATTCTGTATGATACAGGTCAGGGCATCTTTTCCCAGATTGGACATCCCGGCAATTCCCGAACCACCAGAAATAAATCCCACTTCCATAGGGCCCCAGGTAATGATATCACTGATGCTCTTGCCCTCGTAAACCAGATCACACAGGTTGTGCTTCGGTATTGCTCCGAACATGATCTCGATGTTCGCCAGCCCGAAATCAGCATCCAGAATGATCACCCGTTTGCCCATTTTGCGGAATTGAATTGCCAGATTGATGGACATATTGGATTTTCCCACGCCACCCTTGCCGGAAGTAACGGTAATGACTCTTGCAGTAGGTCGTATTTGGTTATTTGCTTTAATGATCCTTAGCTGTTCCGCCTGATCCATTTTCACGCGCCTTTCTGTTAAAGCTTTCTTCCTTCCTCTCTATTCCTTACCTCCGAGGATCTGTTTCACCGTCTTCTGAGGATTGAACATTTCCATGTCATCCGGAACGTTTTGACCACAGGTCACATATGCGATCGGTGCATCCGTATAAAGCTTTATGTTCAGCAGATTCCCCACTGCTTCTGTTTCATCCAACTTTGTAAAAATCAACTCAAACTTTGCGATCTTTCCGTAACAGTCTGCGATCTTCTGGAGATCCCTGTATTTTGTGGTAGCACTTAATACCAGAAATACCTGATAGTCCTCCGGTCTCTTCAGTCCACCCACCATTTCCTTCATTTTCTCCAACTGTTCCGCATTCTGGTGCGATCTCCCCGCTGTATCGATAAAAATATAATCACAGTCCCAGTAATCATCAATGGCGGTCTGCAACTCCTCCGGTGTATAGATCACGCGGAAAGGTGTCTCCAGAATATTGGCATAGGTCCGCAACTGCTCCGCTGCCGCAATACGATAGGTATCTGCCGTAAGGAGAGCCACCTTTTTCTTGTCTTCCACACAATATTTTCCTGCCAGTTTGGCGATGGTAGTCGTCTTACCCACACCGGTAGGTCCGATGAACCATACGATTCTCGGTCCGTCCTCCGCCGGAGTGATTCCTTCGGATTTTCCGAATTTCAACACCATCTTCTGATAAATATTCGCCAGTAGATAATCAAAGGGAAGATCCGCTTTCTTTGTCTTGGAAGCATCCTCCAGAATACTGTTGACATATTTTTCATCCATCTCATTATCCAGCATTTTGTTATACAGCAGACGGATGAACTTATCCTGCTCCGGATTCTGCTCGTCCTCTTTTTCTTCCTGCTTTTCCACTGCTGCTTCCGCTTCACTGTCCAAAGCTTCTTTCTGTGCTTCCGCTGCCTTCTCCGTATTTGCATCTACCGGTCTGCTGTTTAACTGACTTTCCAAAAGCGTCTGCAGACTATCCAGCTTTTTTTCTATATTTTCCGTGCTGTTTTTCATCGATACAGTCTTCGCCGTACCTACACCTGCCCCGGAAGCTTCCGTACGATTCAGACTGTTTACCACAGATCTCTGTGGGGACTCATCCTCCAGCGCAGCGGTCACCTCGATCTGCTTCGGTGACAGAAAAGAGAACAGCCCTTTCTTTTTCACTTCACGGACATTCATGATCACCAGTCCGTTTCCCAATTCTTTTTTCGCAGCCTCTGTTGCCTCTGCTTCTGTTTTCCCGGTAAATTTCTTAATTATCATACTGTTCCTCGTTCCTGTGTCGGTTCAATGCGCTTAATATCTTAAGCTGTGACCATACCCACAGACTGCAATTCCACATTCGATTCTACTTCGTTGTAAGACACTACGACCAGATCCGGATAATAATCTTCGGTCAGCCGCTTGAAATACATTCTTACGATCGGTGATGTCATGATAATGGGGGTCTTTCCCATGTTTTCCAGCTTTTTGATCTCTTCTCCCACCGCATTGAGAATTGCTTTGCTTCTGGCGGGATCCAGATTCAGGAAAGCTCCTGTCTCTGTCTGTTTTACGCTTCCCATGACTTCCTGCTCGATCTTTGGATCCAGCGTCAGCACACTGGTAGTCTCGTGGGAAGGGAAATACTTGGTGGAGATTGCTCTCTTTAAGCTCTGTCTCACATACTCCGTCAGGATATCGGTATCCCTTGTCGTCGGTGCATAATCCGCCAGAGTCTCCAGAATCGTCAGCAGATCCCGGATGGAGATTCCCTCCCGCAACAGATTCTGCAATACTTTCTGGATCTCGCCCAGTCCCAACAACTTTGGTACCAGCTCGTCCACCAGAGAAGGATTGTTCTCTTTTACATTGTTGATAAGGTTCTGTACATCCTGTCTGGTCAGCAGCTCCGCAATGTGCTGGCGGATGATCTCCGTCAGATGCGTAGCGATGATGGAAGGGGGATCTACTACCGTGTAGCCCAGGCTCTCCGCCCGCTCTCTCTGACCTTCCGTGATCCAGATAGCCGGCAGATGGAAGGAAGGCTCGAACGTGGGGATACCCGTAATCTCCTCTTCCACATAACCGGGATTCATTGCCATATAATGGTCAAACAGGATTTCTCCCTCACTGACCTGAATACCTTTGATCTTGATGATATACTGATTCGGATTCAGCTGAATATTATCACGCAAACGGATAATAGGCACCACCGTACCAAGTTCCAGCGCAATCTGTCTTCGGATCATAACCACGCGATCCAACAGGTCACCGCCCTGGTTCACATCCGCCAGAGGAATAATACCGTAACCGAATTCCAGCTCGATGGGATCCACCTGCAACAGACTGTTGACATTTTCCGGCTGCCGGATCTCCTCCGCCGCAGCTTCCTCACTGTCTACCTCCTGTTCGATCTGTGCTGTCTCGATCGTGCCCTCGATATTTCTTGCCACGATGATAAACACCAGTCCCAATCCCACGAACAGGATCGTGTTCAATTCTGTCACGAATCCCAGGATTGCCAGCATGGCTCCCACCAGGTACAGACCCTTGGGTACACCGAACAACTGGCTTACCAGTGTCGTACCGAAGTCAGCATCCTTGCTTCCCTTGGTCACCAGAATACCGGTGGACAGTGAGATCAACAGGGAGGGGATCTGGCTTACCAGACCGTCACCGATAGTCAGGATAGCGTATTTATTCAGAGCGCTGGTAATATCCATGCCTTGTCTCGTCATTCCCATGATGATACCACCCACAATATTGATGGTGGTGATCAGAAGACCCGCAACCGCATCTCCTTTTACATATTTTACGGCACCATCCATGGAACCGAAAAAGCTTGCCTCTTCCTGGATTTTCTCTCTTCTCTTCTTTGCTTCCGCATCTGTAATGGCTCCGGTGTTCAGATCCGCATCAATAGCCATCTGCTTACCGGGCATTGCATCCAGGGTAAATCTCGCTGTTACTTCAGATACACGCTCTGAACCTTTGTTGATGACCATAAACTGGATCAGGATCAGAATGATGAAGATAATGACACCGATGACCAGATCACCGCCACCTACGAACTCACCGAAAGTTTCTACGACATTACCTGCATTGCCGTCTCTTAGGATCAGACGGGTGGATGAGGTATTCAGCGCAATACGGAAGATCGTGGTAAACAGCAGCATCGTAGGGAAGAAGGACATATCCAGAACTTCCTTACTGAACATCGTGGCGAACAGGATTGTCAGCGCCACGGAAATATTAATTGCTAACAGAATATCCAGCAGCCAGGAGGGAATCGGCACAATAAACATGATAATGGCAGCCATGATATAAATTGCTACCGCCACATCCGCTTTTTTCATTTTCATCTGTGCCTGACCTCCTTTCTCTTTTTGTGTATTTTCATCTTTTTGCTAATGTTTCTATTTCTTCTCTATACTTCTATACTTTCCCTTGCAGATGATATACAAACGCCAGGACTTCTGCTACCGCCTGGTACAATTCCGGTGGCACCGCCTGTCCCACATCCACATTTGCATATAGCATTCTGGCAAGTGGTTTGTTTTCTACGATTTCTATCTGATGCTCTCTGGCGATCTCCTTGATCTTCGCTGCCAGATAATCCTCACCTTTTGCGATCACAATAGGGGCATCCGCCACCTCCGGATCGTATTTGATTGCCACCGCATAATGGGTGGGGTTCGTGATGACCACGTCCGCCTGGGGCAGATTCTGCATCATTCTCCGTCTGGAAGCTTCCTGCATCTTCTGACGGATACGCCCCTTGATCTGCGGATCACCTTCCTGCTGCTTGTACTCTTCCTTGATCTCCTGCTTGGTCATTCGCATGTCTTTGCTGAATTTGTACTTCTGGTAGATAAAATCCGCAGCCGAAATGATCATATAGACCAGAGACACCCGGATTCCCAGATCTGTCACCGTTCCGCCGATCAATGCAATAGCCTGCATCAGATCCATATCATACAGGGAAAACAGCAGAGGCCATTTATCTTTCAGATAATTATAACATATGTAAGTGATCAATCCAATCTTCAGAATGGACTTGATCAGTTCCACCAGCGCATTGGCAGAAAAAATTCTTTTGAAGCCCGAAAGCGGGTTCAATTTACTGAACTTGGGCTGTAGCGGTTTTCCCGTAGGCTTCCAGCCCACCTGCACCACATCGCTCAAAAATGCCACCACTAATCCCAGCAAAAGGAGCGGTGCCATAATGATGATGGCCTGTAAAAGCATCTGCCGGAATGCGATTGCGGTGTCCTGCTGTGGCATATTTCCATGCCAGAAAGTCACCACCTCGGGAATTCTCTCGTAAATGACGCTGAACACATTTATAAACTGATACCCCATGTGTCCTACCCATATTTTCAATACCAGAAATACCGTCAGCAGACCCAGCCCGTTGGCAATTTCACGGCTTTTGGCAACCTGACCTTCTTTTCTGGCATCAGACAGCTTTTTCTCGGTAGCAGGCTCTGTCTTCTCTCCGCCCATCCCTTCTGCAGCGAAGAATTGCAGATCATATTCCAGGATCACATCATACCTCCGATAAAAGATACTACCATCTTTTTCATTTCCTGATAGACAAAGTCGGCAGCCCCCGGAAGCATCCCGGTGGTAAGGAACATTGCCGTCAGTCCCGCCAGAACCTTCAGCTGAATACCTACTGCAAACATATTCAGCTGGGGAGACACCTTGGCCAGCACTCCCAGGATTGCATTCAGAAGCAATATCACACAAAAAATCGGCAATACAATACGAAAGCCGATCAGGATATAATCACTCATAAATTCTGTCATGGATTGTAACAGACTGTCCGCGTGAAACACCACCCCGTTCACCGGGATCAGTGTAAAGCTGTCTGCCAGTGCTCCGAAAAGATACCTGTACATTCCGGAAGCGATCAGCATCAGCATAAAAGAATACTGATACAAGACACCGGTAATGCTGGTGGTCTCTTTCGTAGCCGGATCCAGTAACGTAGCCATGGACAGGCCTGTCTCCATGTCAGCAATGGAACCGGCAAAATTCACGACTGCCATACAGATATTGGCCCCGAAACCGATCAGCAGCCCGGCAATTGCCTCTTTCATGACGATCACCGCATATTCCATCACAGTGTCAACAACTACCGCATCCGCCGGTGTCAGCGTCTCATAAAGCAGCCACGCCGTAAAAAAGCTGATGCCGATCCGGATTCTGGCCGGGGTGTCATTCATCCCGAAATAAGGCGCTATATATACAAAGCAGGATACTCTTACGAATATCAGCAGAAAATATTCAAGATCATATATTGAAAAAGAAAGATCTACCATATTTCTTCCCGTCACCTATGTACATACTGGCTGAAACTTGACCACAATTGCACCGTGTACTCCACCATCGTGTTCATCATCCAGTGACCGATAACCACCAGACACAAAAAGATGGCAACGATCTTCGGTACAAAGGTCAGTGTCTGCTCCTGAATGGAAGTCACCGTCTGGAAAATACTGATGACCAGACCAACAACCAGGGATACCAGCAACACCGGCAGGGATACCTTGATGATCACATATAACGCATTATTCGTCATTTCCGATACTGCATCTATCGTCATAGCAAAACCTCATCTTACGAATCTAATAAAATGTCTGTACCAACTGCCCTATGATCAGTGCCCAGCCGTCTGCCAGTACAAACAGCAGGATCTTGAAAGGCATGGAGATCGTCGTCGGCGGCAGCATCATCATACCCATACTCATTAAGGTGGATGCCACTACCATATCGATCACAATAAACGGTATATAGATCATAAAACCGATCCAGAACGCCATTCGCAGTTCACTGATCATAAAGCTGGGAACCAACACGGAATTCGGAATATCCTCCAGGGTTCCGTCCCACTCCTGTCCTGCGATATCCATGAACAGTTCCACATCCTTCACCTGAGTCTGTGGATACATAAATTCCCGTAAGGGTGCCATGCCTTTTTCCAGAGCCTCATCCTGATCGATCGTGCCCTCCTCAAAAGGCTGGATTGCTTCCTCATTGATCCTCGTGATCGTAGGCTCCATAATGAAAAATGTCAGGATCAGTGCCAGTCCGATCAGGATCTGGTTCGGCGGTGCCGTCTGGGTATTCAGTGCAGACCTGGTAAAATGCAGCACGATGATGATCCTCGTAAAAGAGGTCATCATGATAATAATGGTCGGTGCCAGTGCGATCAGCGTCAGAGTGATCAGAATCCGAAGCGCACCGTTGATCTGTCCGTTACCGTTATTGTAGGTAATGCTGACAGTATTCGCCGTATTCAGCTGTCCTACCTCTTCCGGGGTCGTGGCTGTTCCCGCCGGATTGATCACCGTGGAAACTTCCGTATCTCCCGTCAGATGACGCTCCGATGCCTGCACCTTTACCGGCGTACAAATACACAATATGCCTACCGTGACCAGCAGGCATACCATATAGATAATCGTCTTTAATTTTATACTTGCATCAATGATCTTTCTCTTCATTCTCTTTCTTCGCCGCACGTTCCAATAATTCCCGGAACCCGGAAGTACTTTCCAATGTAGTCTTACCTTTCAGTTGTTCTGCAGGAATCTGTCCCAGGGCCGTTACGGTATCCTTGCAGACCGCAATGGCAAAATAAGACTCACCGATCCGGACCAGCTGAATGTATTTGTTATTTGCGATCCGAACGGTCTCTCTCACTTCAATATTGCCTGCCGCTCCCTGTTGTTTCTGGTATCCTGCGATCCATTTCGTTACCAATGCGGTTACCGCCAGTACTGCCACAAAGATGAACAATACTGTAATGAACTGGGCATAACTGTCTGCTTTTCCGGTAAGTATGATCATTAACCCACTACCTTTTTCACAGCTTCAATAACACGTTCTGCCTGAAAAGGTTTTACAATGAAATCTTTGGCACCGGCCTGGATAGACTCGATAACCATTGCCTGCTGGCCCATTGCAGAACACATGATAACCTTAGCACCACCGTCTAACTTCTTGATCTCCTTCAGTGCCTGGATGCCGTCCATCTCAGGCATGGTGATGTCCATCAGAACCAGATCGGGATTCACTTCCTTGAACTTCTCCACTGCCTTCATTCCGTTCTCTGCTTCTCCTGCAACATTGTAACCGTTCTTGGTCAGAATGTCCTTAATCATCATTCTCATGAACGCTGCATCATCGCAGATCAAAATATTCTTTGCCATTTAATTTTCCTCCATTTGTTTGGTCTATTCTCTGTTTTATTTAATAATTTCCGTAATACGGACGCCAAAGCTTTCTTCAATTACAACAACTTCACCCTTGGCTACAAATTTTCCGTTTACCAGAACATCGATCGGTTCTCCTGCAATACGATCCAGTTCAATGATCGTACCCGGTGAGAACTCCAGAATCTCGGAAATGGATTTCGTCGTTCTGCCAAGCTCTACGGTAACTTCCAAAGGGACATCTTTGATCAGACCAATATTTTCCTGTCCGGAAAGTCCCATGCTGTCATTTGAGAAGCTCTGGAACTGTGCAGGCTGCACATTGACATTCTGCTGCGGCATTCCCATATTGCCCATCTGGTTCATCATGCCCATGCCATTCATCTGTTGCATTCCCATGTTCCCCATCTGCTGCATTCCCATCTGAGGCATACCATTCATCCCCATCTGGTTCATGCTATTCATGTCCATGCCAGGCATCTGATTCATACCCATGCCACCCGTCTGGTTCATGCCGTTCATCTGTGGCATTCCCATGTTGCCCATCTGATTCATGCCATTCATATGATTCATAGCCATGGGATCCGGTTGCTGCATATTCATCTGAGTCATATTGTTTGCGCCGGCATTCATCTGTCCTGCATTGTTCTGCGGAGCTGCTGCGGGAGCAGGTATGCTTTCCGGCTGAGTTGCTGCCTGATCGTTGCTTTCTCCCAGGCTTCCCATCTGGGTATTGATAAAGGTCTCTACCAGCTTACGGGCAAAATCGATGGGATACAACTGCATGATAGAACTGTCTACCAGATCATCGATCTGCATACGGAATGCGATTTTTACAAAGGTTCCTCCTAAAAACGGAGATATTTCCTTGCCATCCTTTACCTCTGTCAGATCAAAAAGAGAAGACTCAGGCGGGCTGATATCAATTACCGTCTGCAACAGTGTGGAAAGGGAAGTCGCTGCGGAGCCCATCATCTGGTTCATCGCCTCGGAAATTGCACTCAGATGCAGTTCTCCCAGCTCTCCATCTGTATTCGTACCATCACCGCCCATCATCAGGTCAGTGATAACTTTTACATCATGTTCTTTTAATACCAGAATATTGGTACCGTCCAGTCCCTGGGTATATTTGATCTGAATAAATACACAGGGCTTTTCATAGGCGTCCAGCAGGTTTTTCCATGTAGCCAGCGTAACCACAGGAGTTGTAATATTTACTTTGCGGTTTACCAGTGAATATAGGGTTGTGGCAGAGGATCCCATACTGATATTGGCCACCTCGCCAATCGCATCCTTCTCTACATCCGTCAGTTCCTCTCCGTCACTGACAACCGGTGCTGCGTTCTCCGCAGCTTCATTCTCATTATTATAATTTTCAGCCGTACTGTTCTCCGGTGCCGGATCTGCTGCCGCATCACCGCCATCCGCGGTATCCGACAGATCCATACCTTGCAGCAGGGCATTTATCTCATCCTGAGATAACATCCCATCCATCGTTACTCCTCCTCTCTGATCACCGATGTGATCTGAACAGCATACGAATCTCTATCCGTACCGGGCAGTGCCGTGAACTTTTTAATATTGCCCACATACACATTCATGTCGGTATCGACTCTGGAATCCAGCCGGATACAGTCGCCCACCTGCAGATTCAGGAAATCATTCACCGAAATGGTGCTCCTTCCCAGCACTGCCTTGATCGGAATATCTACTCTCCGGATCATGGACTCAATGTACTCCTCGTAGTGTTCATCGTGATTCTCCTGCATTGTGGAGAACCAGTATTTGGTGTTCAGTTTATCCATCACATCTTCCAGTGTAAAGAAAGGAAGACAGATATTTACCATTCCTTCGACATCCCCGATTTTCATATTCAGGGTAACAATAGCGATCATATCGCTGGGAGCAATTACCTGTGCGAACTGGGGATTCGTTTCCAGCCGGCTTAACACCGGTGAGATCTCAACAACGTTTTTCCAGGGTTCACGCATCAGCTGCGTAAACATGACCAAAAGCTTCTGTAAGATTGTCAGCTCTATATCGGAAAAATCTCTGCTCTTTTCCAATGGCTGGCCGCTGCCTCCCAGCATACGATCCAGCATGGCATAACATAGATTAGTTGCAATCTCTATAATAATATTGCCGTTGAGTGGTGCAAAATTAACAATTCCAAGCACCGACGGATTCGAAAGTGCGTTGGAGAACTCACTGAACGTAACCGTTTCCGAACTTGCTACCGATACCTGCACGTTCTTGCGCAGATATACCGGAAGGTTCGTAGAGATCAGTCGGCTGTAATGCTCGAATATGATCTCCAAGGTTCGTAAATGTTCTTTGGAGAATTTGGTAGGGCGGCTGAAGTCATAGTTTTTGACCTGCTTCTCGTCCTCCCCCTGGATCTGGTCTACATCCAGGTCTCCCTCAGACAACTGTTTCAGAAGATTATCAATTTCACTTTGTGAAAGTATATCACTCACAGGCCCTCACCTCCTGTCATCTTATTTTCCCGCTTCATCAGCCGAATTTCACTCCGCTGATTGCGACCTTGTAGATGAAGTCGGATTGGAATAGATCCTGAACAGACTTCAGAATCTCCTCTTTTAAGCCTTCCATATCCTCTCTGCACTCATCCTCTGTATGTGCGGAAACGGTAGCCGTGATAGCATCCTTGATCAGGTTCTCATAGCTTGCCAACGTGTCACTGCTGCCATAGGTCTTATAATCCTTATGCTTCTTGTTGATAGACAAAGATACATCAAACATGATGTAATCCTGTTTTGCTCCTGCTTCGCTCTTCAGAGGAATTGTCATGGAGTCTGCAATATTATATACCTCTGTATCGGTAAGGGCAACATTCGTTGTTTCTTCATCCCCCGGAACGGTAAGTTCCAGATTCATGGCAGTGGTAATATTGTCTACCAGTTGTGCGGTCTTCTTATTCGTACCCACAATGCTCACAAGCATGACGCTGGTCAACACAATGTTCACCACCAGCAGTGCCAGAATCAATACTGTCATCAGATTTTTCTTCATTGGTCTTATGCTTCCTTTCCCTCTCCACACTAATATGTTGTGGATGGATTATAGATTCTGATCTCTACACGCCGGTTCTTGCTGCGCCCCTCTTCTGTGGAGTTATCAGCTACCGGTACACGGTCACCCATCCCTGCGTGTCTCAGATCAGATGGATCCAGAGAGGTAGTCTCTGTCAGATAATAGAACACGGAAAGTGCTCTGGCGCTGCTCAATTCTTCATTATCGGCAAACCTCGCACTGTGAATAGGGACATTATCTGTATGTCCTTCGATTTCTATGGTGGAATTACTTCCGTAACGTTCCAGGATCACTCCCACCTTGTCCAGAACTTCCTTAGCCTGATCCTTCAGGCTGTCACTTCCGGAATCAAACAACAGCGCTCCCTTCATAGATAGTTGCACATATTGTGCCGTAAATGACACACTGACCTGATCTGCAAGGCTGTCCTCCACCAGAGCTTCCTGTACTGTTTCAGCCAGTTCTTCGTTGCTCTCCAGATTTTTCTCATTCAGTGCCTCTTCCAAAGCTTCTGCGCTGTCATATTTCTCATAATTATCAGAATCCGTCTCACTGTCTGCGTTTCTTCCGGCATTACTGATATACTCATCCAGATCATTCAACTGGCTGACGCCGTTGCTGATCAGGATACCCTCACCGATTGCCGTGGATCCGGCATTGAAAATGCTAAAAGTGCTGTTCGACATAGCTGCTGCCATTTCGCTGTACTTGGTTGCATCTATCGAAGACATGGAAAACAACATAACAAAGAAGCACAGCAGCAAGTTCATCAGGTCACTGAATGTGGTCATCCATGCCGGGGATCCAGCAGGTGGATCTTCTGGCTTACGTTTTGCCATTATGCTTCACCCCCTGCTTCCTCTTCACCATCTGCACTTGTTCTGTCCTTCGGAGGAAGGAATGACTTCAGTTTTTCTTCGATGACACGGGGATTTTCACCAGCCTGTATGGATAAAAGCCCCTCGATCATAACTTCCTTCTGCTGCATTTCCACAGCATTATCTGCTTTTAATTTATTGGAAACAGGCGTACAGATCCAGTTTGCCAGCAAGGATCCGTACAATGTAGTAATCAACGCCACTGCCATTGCAGGTCCCAGTGTGGACGGATCGTCCATGTGATACAACATATCTACCAGACCGATCAGGGTACCGATCATACCCCAGGCAGGGCCCATGGCCGCCAGTGTATCCCAGAAACCGATCGTCTCTTTATGTCTTCCCTCTACACTTACCAGTTCTGTCTCCATGATGGCACGTACCAGTTCGGGATCGGTACCATCGACGATCAGAAGAATTCCCTTTTTCAGGAAAGGTTCCTCCAGATCCGTTGCTGCTTCTTCCAGAGACAGCAGACCTTCCTTACGTGCCACATTGGAAAGTTCTATGATCTTGCCGATCATCTCGGAAGTATTCAGTGCCGGTGCCTTGAAGATCAGAGTAAAGGACTTCAGACCCGCTATGTAATTCTGTAAGCTCATGGACATGAGGGTACAGGAGAAAGCTCCACCGAAAGTGATAATTGCAGACGCCGGATCCAGATATTCTCTGAATCCTCCGACGCCCGCGGAGCTTATGATACCGAATACCAACATGAATAATGCCAATAAAATACCAGCTAAAGATGCTATATCCACTTAAATCACCTGACATTCTGCTTTTTTATCTTGCAAAAATATCCTTTCTGTATAATATTACAAGATTTTTTATTTCTTGTCTACTTTCTTTTACAATTATTTTTTTTCCGGTGGTAAGTGTCAACACCGTATCCGGGGTCTCTTCCACCAGTTCAATCAGGTCTGGATTCACCAATACCCTGACCCCATTAATCTTCGTAACTTCTATCACGCTGTCTTCTCCTTCCCTGTTATCCGAACATTTTCTACACTTTATCCGTTTTGTGCATTTTTCTCATTTTTTCTTATAGTACTTTTTTCCCTTGATCTTTTATATATACAAAAGGGACAGGTTTTTTCCTATCCCTTTATGTAGTCATTTTATTTTTACAACTATTCAGAACCCCATTTGCAAAATCGCCTCTGCGAGGCTTCCTTTTTTGCATTTGCATGGCTCTGAATAGTTACATATTAACGCTTCAGATTGGTCAGTTCTTCCAACAAAGTATCGGATACGGTAATGATACGGCTGTTGGCCTGGAAACCTCTCTGAGTGGTGATCATCTCAGTAAACTCGGAAGACAGGTCTACATTACTCATCTCCAGCTGACCGGTGGACATGTATCCACCGCCTGCGGTGATGTCTACGCCGATACCATCGAACTCACCGGAGTTCAGGGTTGCAGAGTAAAGGTTGTCTCCCTCTTTCTCCAGACCGGAGGCATTGGCAAATGCTGCGGTAGCAATCTGGCCTAACAGTTTGGTCATACCGTTGTCATAGCTTGCGTAAATCATACCATCCTTCTGGATGGATACACCGATCATATCTCCCAGACGACGTCCGCATCCGGTTCCCGGACCATCCAGGTCACCACTGGTGGCACCGATGGTGGAAGTACCCTTGTTATCGTAGTTGGTGCATTCGGACAGGTCGATGGTAATATCGGAGAAGTTGCCACCTAACTGTGAAAATGCTGCATTAATGCCCAAGTTTGTAGTAGAACCGCCGACACTTTCCAGTTTAGCGGTGTCTTTATTGAATACCACAGTAGTTCCTTCAAAATAACGACCTTCCATGGTAATAGCACTGCCGTCTGCCGGAAGCAGCTGATCTCCGGTACCAGATCTCATATTGCCAAGCAGCTGCTGCATGGTAAGCTGTTGCGTTGTGTCTGTAGGGCTGGTAATATACAAATTCAAAAATTCATTGGTAGATCCCTCATATCCATAAGCTGCTGCAATGGCATCCAAAGCCTCCTGCTGTTCCTTTGCTGCTGTAGCATTGTTTGAAGTATCAATCAGGCTTCCATCAGCATTAAAAATTTTCGTCAGGTCAGCTATATCTTTGGTTCCATCCTTTGTTTTCAGCATCGTTCCATCCCACTTGTAGGCATCGGTATTCAATGTCACCTTAGTCTCCATCTTCTGCTGGGTACGGTTTCCGAAATCCAGTGCGGAAATATCGATCTCTGCTCCGGTGGAATCCAGCAGTTTCGTCAGTTCCATACTATAAACATTGGTGTTCGGTTCGCCAGACTGTTTAAAGGTAAATTTTGCAGTATAACTGTAACCTCTCGCATCGAAGAAGTTCAGGTTTACGGTCTTACCGTTGGCACTGGTCACATCCTTATCGTTCTCATCCAGAATACCGGAAATATTTGCCTGTGTGGTAGCCTCAGGAGGATATGTCATATTCGCAGCACTCATAATACGCAGTGCGGTTACGGTATCCTGCTTAATGTTACCTGTGGTCTCATCCACGCCCCATCCCATGACGTTGTAACCGGTGCTGGTCATTGCCAGGTTGCCGGCACCATCTACATAGAAAGAGCCGTCTCTGGTGAAGAAATTCTCGGAGCCGTTGCTGACTACGAAGAAGTTGTCTCCGGTGATCATGATATCAAAGGGGTTGCCAGTAGACTGCGCGGAACCCTGCGTGGTAATGGCAGTATTGATAGCTCCTGCCTTAACGCCCAGACCGATCTGCTTGGCATTGGTACCGCCGACACCAGTGGTAGCGTTGGCACCACTGGCCTTCTGTGTGGTCTGGCTCATCAGTTCACTGAAAGTCATGGAACTGGATTTGTAAGCTGTTGTGTTGACGTTGGCAATATTATTACCGATTACGTCCATTCTGGTCTGGTGTGTCTTAAGTCCTGCTACGCCAGAATACAATGATCTCATCATAGTGCTTTGTTCCTCCTGTATTGGAACCGTGCTCCCTCTCTGTCATTCAAGGGAGCATGACCTCCATCCCTGGTCCGGTCTACATAATAACGGCTCCGTTAATATTTGTAAATACGTTTTCTTCGGTTTCTCTGCTGTTCATGGCAGTCACCACGGTCTTATTGGGTACATTCACAATAAAGGCCAAGTCATCCACGATCACCAGAGAATCCCTGATTCCCTTCTGTCCCGCTTTTCTTGCTCCGTCATTCAAGCGTTCCAGCTGTGCGTCTGTCAGCTCAATGCCTCTGTTTTCCAGCCGTACGGCGGCATGCTTGGAGAATTTCAGATCCTGCGTTCCGGAAACATTCTGTTCCTGGCTTTTGTTCTGTAGGATCTCCTGGAAAGATACCAGATTTTCCTGTGCTGCTTTTACGGTCTTGCGGCTGCTGTTTAAGTACTGATTTGCCAACTGGTCAATGGACAGAAAACTGTTGTTCTGAATATCCATATCCATCTGCCCCTCTGCGTCAGCTGCTTACTGCATTATACGCTCTCTGTGCTGTCAGTTTCTTCTGACTCATCCTTGCTCTCGGTATCCTTCTTTTCTTCTGCTTCTTCGGCAGCTTTGCGGATCTCCTTGAGACGTTCAATGTACTTATTCAAGCTGTTCACGGTATCTTTTGCCAGGAAGGATTTCTCGTAATCAGTCATATCGTTGTATTCCTTCTCCAGATCATCAATGGTCTTGCCATCACTGGAATCAATGCCGTTTACATTAGGAAGCTTGTTCAGCTTTACGGTAAAGTTGTAAGCCTTGTTGTACGCATTCAGATAATCCGTATCCACTACGGAATCCAGATCATCAATGGAGTACTTCTTTTCGTTGATATAAAGGTAAGCTTTGTTGTTCTCGTAGGACACATAATCCACTTTTCCCTGCACCAGTTTGGTATCGCCGGAGGATGTGGTGGTCTTGATATAGACCTCCTTGCCTACCAGAGAACTTGCTCTCTGCAGATCCATACTGTTGGACATATTCTGCATCTGCTCTACCTGTGAGAACTGTGCATACTGTGCTATGTATTCCGTATTGGACGTAGGCTCCAGAGGATCCTGATATTTCATCTGTGCTACCAGAAGCTGTAAAAATGCTTCCTTGTCCATTCCGCTGCTGGACTTTGCAGCTTTACTCACGGAAGTCTGGGATGCGGTCTCTACGATCTTACCGTTTTCCACGGGTGCAACCAATGCCATTTCCTTTTTCTCCTTTCGTTATTTATTATGCGGTAAAATCCACCGTATTGCCGTTCGCCGACATCATATCTGCTGCGATCCGGTCTTCTTCGGTCTGAGGCTCTTCTTCTGCAAATGCTGCGTTCAGATTGATCCTGCGGGTACGCTTTCTACCTGCACCCGTTTCATTTGCCGTATTACTGTTATTGCCTCTTCCCTGCTCCAGATTCTGTTCGAACTGGTGGGTCTGAACGGTAACTTCAATAGCTTCTACCTTGACACCCTGCTCTGCAAAGTTTTCCTTCAGCTGTACCATCTGACTTTCCAGTGCTGCCTTGACTGTTTCATTCTGTGCAATGAAATTGGCCGTAACCACACCGTTTCTGGATGCCATCTGTATATGCAGAGTTCCCAGGCTCTGGGGATGAAGCTGCATTTCCAGTTCAGAGCTGTCCGCCTTGACGGATACTTTCATATAATCCATGATCTGACGCATAATGTCCTGCGTATCTGCGGTTCTTGCTTCTTCTGTCTGTGCCGTCTGCTGTAACTGTGCCAGGAAATTGTCTTCCTTCAGATTCTGTAATAACAGATTGCCATGCTGTCCACCGTCGTTGTGTTCCTGTCTGCTGCCGGAATCTTCGGTCTTGTTCTCCTGTGCGTTCTGTACGGGAACTTTTTCCCCGCTGTCAGGTACCTGTGTCACGGTTGCTTCTGTGGTATCCACAGTAGATTCTTCCGTAGTAACGGCCACATTCTCTGTTTTATCTGTTTCCACGGTGATCACCGGTTCCGCCACAGTTTCCTGTGTGATCTGTGTTACCGCTTCCTGCCATTTTTCAGGAGATAGCTGTAACTCTTCCTGCGCCTGCCCTGTCAGTTCCTTCTGCAGATCCATAATTCCTTTTACATCATTGTACAGATTCTCATCCGTCAGTAATGCGAACGAATCCTGTGCTCCGCTGACTGCCATCAGCAATTCATTCAGTTTCCCGGGATCTGTCAGATCCACTTCTGTCATTCCCAGATCTTCCATGGTGGCCTGCAGTTCTTCTTCACTGACGGAAAATGTATCCGTGATCTGTTGGATCAGGTTCTGTACCACCGTTCCCACAACTTCCTGAACTTTCTCCAGATCCTTTGCATCCAGGCTGTCATCTTCCATCGTCTTGTTTCCATCAGAGACATCCGCTACATTGTCGCGTTGTCTGCCGCCGGCTCTCAAAGATTCACCACGTCTGACATCGTTCCGTCCCGCCTGGGTGCGGTCCCCGTCGGCTGCATTAGTTGTCTGGGCATTGCTCTGGGTCTTATTCCATACCGCCTGGAAGCTGGTTCCCGCATTCTGCTTCGCTGCTGTGACCATATCCGGTATCTGCACATTGCCGCTGTTACCGACACCTTTAATTGTCGTTCCTGCCATAACTCCTCCTTTCCCAGGCCCCTTTTACCACCTTATGACGGTCTATGACCTGTAATTATACTACAAATCATGTATCGGATCTTTTCTGCTTTTTCTTAAGATTCCGGATCCATAATTTTAGTAATCTTTGCCGCTACTTCTGAATTCATAGCTCCCAGGATGGCACCTCTGTCATCCGCACTCATGACCTTCAGAATTCTGGCTGCCAGATCCAGATTGTTCGTCATCTGTTCAAAAATTGCCGCTGCCTGCTTCGGCTTCATGGCTGAATAAGCGGCCGCATAATCCTGCACTTCCTGACTCTCCTGCAGCTGAGTCACTACCTGTTTGTAAATATATTCCGCAGTGGCCGGATCCATGGACTCATAATATTTCTTATATTCTTCCGCTCCGGGTCCCTTATCGGAATAAACGACCTCGTCATAGAATTCCTTCTGAATCCGTTGGAATTCCACCTGCTGATTTTCGAATTCCTTCAGCCTGAGAACTTCGGCTTTCAGCTGATCCAGTTCTTCGTCCTTGGCGGAAGATGCATTCTGTATCTGCTCCAGCTGTAGTTCCAGACTCTTGATCTGATCCACCGCATCCTGTAAGCTGGTATAGCCGCCGTAAGCACCGGAATTCGTTGTCTCAGTCACAGAGTTGCCGGGAAGAATCCGGTTAAGTACCGGAACATCCTTTAAGATCGGTGTTACTACCGAGCTTCCAAAGCCGCCGATATCCAGCTTGATGATTACACAGATCACAGCAAGCCACAATGCCACGATCAGGATCGTGGCCCCGAAGGTCAAAAGGCTGTTCCCCTCATTCCCGTCCTCCAGTTCATCTTCCTGTTTGGCAATTTCCCTTGCCCGGCGCTTTGCTTCTTTTCGCTGGGCCTGCTGTTCTTTCTTTAAATTTTTTTTCTCTTCCACCAGCTGTTTTCTCTCGTTATCCGCTGCGTTTTCTTCCGGAGTTTTTTCTCTTGCCATACTAAACCTCATGCCTTTCCATCACCTGCCGGCTTTTCGCCCCGCATCCCCGTTCTAGCGGTTCTTCTGTCCGTAGGTGTAACTGGTCAGTTCATCAATTGCTTTACTTTCCGCATGGTTTTCTTCCTGCAGAAAAGCCTCAAATGCCTTCTCCCGCAGTGTCTCATGCATCTTTCTTTCCTTCATGGCCTCTGCCATCCGTTCTCTGGCAGCTTCCACATTTTCCTTTGCTTTTTCCACCCGGATTGCCTGCGTTGCCACAATGCTGTCCATTTTCAAAAGTGCTTCCTTGTTCTCTTCAATGGCCCGCAGATCCAGCTTTCCTTTTAACAGCCCCGCAGATTGCTCTTCATACTCTCTTCTGCGTTCTTTCAAGCGCTCCAGATGTTCTGTTTCCACATTCAGAGCCGCCTGCGCCGTTCCGAATTCCTGTTTCGCCTGTGTTTCCATTTTTTCTTTGATATTCAGGATGTTTTGCAGAGAATATCTGAATCTCGCCATTTATCTCACCCCTGATCTGCGAACAGCTCTTCCAGCATCTGTACGGTCTCTTCAAAGGTAAATTTTTCATCCGTACCCTGGCATAGGAAGCCGTTCACAGCATCGATTCTGGAGATTGCATAATCAATATTCGGGTTGCTGCCCTTTTTGTATGCACCGATATTGATCAGATCCTCCGCCTCATTATAGGTTGCCAGTACATTTTTCAGCTTGTTGGCTGCCTGTTTGTGTTCCCTGGTGGCGATCTGGCTCATGCATCGGGAAATGCTCTGCAAAATATCGATAGCCGGGTAATGGTTCTTATGTCCCAGCTTTCTGTCCAACATAATATGACCGTCCAGAATGCTTCGGGCGGTATCTGTAATGGGCTCGTTAAAATCATCGCCGTCTACCAGAACTGTATACAATCCGGTAATAGAGCCTACTGCGGCTCTTCCGGCTCTCTCTAACAGCTTCGGCATCTCCGAGTACACACTGGGAGGATATCCTCTGGTCACCGGCGGTTCTCCGCTGGCCAGTCCAATCTCCCGCTGGGCCATGGAAAAACGGGTCAGGGAGTCCATCATCAGCAGGACATCCTTGCCCTGATCTCTGAAATATTCCGCGATAGCGGTAGCTGTCTTGGCCGCCTTGTTACGCTCCAGAGCCGGCCGGTCGGAGGTTGCCACAACCACAACAGATCTGCGCATACCTTCTTCACCCAGATCTCTCTCAATAAATTCCCGTACCTCTCTGCCTCGCTCGCCGATCAGTGCTATGACATTGATATCCGCTTTGGTATTGCGGGCGAACATACCCATCAGGGTGGATTTGCCCACACCAGAGCCGGCAAAGATACCAATTCTCTGACCTTTTCCTACCGTGATCATGCCGTCTACCGCCTTGACTCCCAACGGCAGTACCTGATCGATAATAGTTCTGGACATAGGATCGGGAGGTGCTGCCTCTACCGGATAGGCGGCTCCATTGATCATTTCGCCGTCAATAGGCACGCCCAGTCCGTTCACCGTCTTGCCCAGCAGTTTGTCGTTTACCGTGACCTTCAGGGGATCTCCGGTATTTTCCACCACACATCCCAATCCGATACCATCTACGGAATCATAGGGCATAAGCAGTGTCTTCTTGTCACGGAAGCCTACCACTTCTGCCATGATGGGCCTTGCCCCTTCCGCATCCGGAAGGATCCGGCACAGATCCCCCAGTTTGGAATCCGGTCCGGCGGACTCTATGGTCAGACCTACCACATTGACCACTTTCCCCAGCTTACGGTAAAAACTCTTTTCTGCCATTTTATTATATTTTTCAAAATCAATGTTCTTAATGACCATTTATCAGCCTTCGTAGGATAATAATTTTAGTTTCTGACGCAGTTCCGACAGTTGAGTCCCCAGTCCACAATCAAAAATGCCGCTTTCGGTCTCGATCATGCACTCACCTTTGCCCAGGGTCATGTCCTCAACGATCTCCACCGTACTGTTCGGTGCAGTTGCCCCTGCCATGATCTGCTTTTTCTGCATGCTGACATAGGGATAATCTTCTTTGGAAACATGTACGAGAAAGCTCCGGTTGTCCTCTGTTTTTCTCATGGTAGCAGAAATCAGATAGCAGAGCACTTCTCTGTAAGAATGCAGATCCACATCAAAAATATGCTCGTAAATACCCGTAATGGTATCTACGAACTGGGGCTCCAGTTCATCCATTCTCTTCTGATATTCCGCATCCAGTCCGGCAGCTTTTTTCTGATATTCCGCTGCTCTCTGGGCCTCTGCGCGTTCAGCCTCCGCTTTCGCTTCCTGCTGTCCCTGCCTTCTGGCCTGCTCCAGTGCGTCTGCTTTCTGTGCTTCTGCCTGTGCTCTGGCATCCGCCAGAATGCTCTCAGCCTTTGCTTTGGCATCCTCTATGATCTTCTGAGCCTCTGCTTCGGCTTCCTCTTTTAATTTCTGCAGGTCTTCTCCGGCCTTGATCACATTGCCGGAAGTCTGCGGATTTTCTTCGCCATCCCCGGTGTCCGTCACCAGTGCCTCTACTTTATCTGCCGCCAGTCCGGAGATAAATCCGGTTCCTTCGTCCTGCTGCATTTTGGCAGCCAGTTCCCGGATCCTTTTCGCTACCAGATCGTTGGTATTGATCACCCGGGCATCTTCTTCCACAAGCTGTGTAAATCCCCGTTTTAAAAGATTACTAGACAACGATCTCGTCACCTCCACCTCTGGAAATGATGATCTCTCCGGAATCCTCCAGCTTACGGATAATATTGACGATCTTCTGCTGTGCTTCTTCTACATCCTTCATACGAACAGGACCCATGAATTCCATATCTTCCTTGATCATAACAACCAGACGTTTGGACAGGTTGTTGAAGATAGCATTCTGTACCTGCTCGTTGGCACCCTTCAGTGCCACTGCCAGATCGTTGTTGTCCACGTCACGCAGCACACGCTGAATTGCCTTGTCGTCCAGGAGCAATATGTCCTCGAAAACGAACATCTTTTTTCGGATCTCGTCTGCCAGTTCGGGCTCTTCGATCTCCAGAGTCTCCATGATATGTTTCTCGGTACCACGGTCTACAGTATTCAGGATATCCACCACTGCATCCACACCACCGATAATGGTGTAGTCCTGATTCACCAGACTTGCCAGCTTGGACTCCAGTACTTTTTCCACTTCCTTGATGACATCCGGACTGGTACGATCCATGACTGCAATACGTCTGGCTACCTCTGCCTGGCTGTCGGGTGGCAATGCGGAAATGATCAACGCCGCCTGGCTGGGTGACAGATAAGACAGAATCAGAGCAATGGTCTGCGGATGCTCGTCCTGAATGAAGTTGATCAGCTGGCTGGCATCCGTCTTACGCACAAACTCGAAGGGCTTTACCTGTAAAGATGCAGTCAGCTTGCCGATGACATCCATAGCCTTGTCGGAACCCAGTGCCTTTTCCAGCAGTTCCTTTGCGTAGTTGATACCACCCTCGGCAATATACTGCTGTGCCAGACACACTTCGTAAAATTCGTTGATCACTTCTTCTTTGACCTGAGGAGTCACACTTCTGGTATTGGCGATTTCCAGGGTCAGTTCTTCGATTTCTTCTTCTTTTAAGTGTTTAAAAATTCCGGCGGATCTCTCCGGTCCCAGAGAGATCAGGAGGATTGCAGCTTTCTGCAGTCCCGATATTCCACCTTCTGCTTTTGTCCTTGCCATAGTTACTCCGTTTCTTAGTTCCAGTCCTCGTTCAGCCAGTTACGCAACAATGCCGCTGCGGATTCCGGATTCTCATCTACGAATTTTTCAATCATCTTACGTGTCTCAGACTTAGATTCCACATCAATATCTTCCAGCTCTGCTTCAGGGGTAGACTGCAGCATATTCTCCACAGATACCTCTTCCTCCTGCTGTACCGCCTGTCTGGTACGCATGCTGTGCAATATCACAAATGCCAACAGTCCCAGGATCAACAGCAGCATAAGCACGCTCAACACATTCTGTGCCGTAACCGGGCTGCTTTCCTTATCGTAAAAAATAGGACTTTCGTAAGCAATAATCGTAATATTACTCTCATTGATACCGGTGGCATTGGCTACCAGGCTGTACATATCCTGATCAACTGTCATCTTGGTATCTGCGCTGTTCTGGGATTTGTATTCATCCCAGGTAGTGCCATCCAGAAGCCCCTGTCGTTTTACATCCTCATAATGAATTTCTTTATAAGTAATTGCTGCAATAGATATGGAGGAATTAGTGTAGTTGATTCCTCCTGCCGGTGTCACAGTATCCTTAATAGACTCATTCGGCAGATAATCCCGGCTGGTTTCGGAAGTAGAGGAAGAACTGTTGCTGCTGTCCGGAGATACATAGGTAGTATTTCCGCTCTCCCCGTTGGAAGTTGTCCCCGGTACACCGCCGCCGTCATTGGTATTCTCGCTCTCATAAGTCTCCTCATGGGAAAGCATACCTTCATCTCTGCCGGAGTTTGCATAATACTCTTTTACGGTCTCCTTATAATCAGAGAAATCCATGCTCAGGTGGCTGGTAACGGCCGCATCATTATACTGTTTTGTTCCCAGCAGTACCTTCTTGACCTGATTGGCGATCATGGATTCCGCCTGATTCTGCAGCTCCTGCATAGAATTAGCGATTCCTGCGGTAGAATAATCATCTCCACCTGCAAACAGCAGGTTGGAATCTGTATCCATAATAGTGATATTCGCCGTAGTATCGTTGCGCAGCCAGGTAGCCACACATTTTGCCAGTGCCGCAGCATTGGCGGAGGTAAAGGTGCCGTCCAGTTCCAGTTGGATGAAGGCAGACGCCTCTTCCTTCTGTGCTGCCAGAGTTCCGTTATCTTTCGGGAAACTCAGATGTACCTTGGCGGATTTTACTGCGCTCTGTGCTTCTATCGTCTGTGTTATGTATTTTTCCAGATAGGAATTGTAAAGTCTCTCTTTGTCAGTGGCGGTCGTAGACATACTACCGCCCAGATAATCATTCAAATCTAACGCATCCGGTACATATCCTGCGGAACCCAGTGCCAAGTTTGCCGCACTCTGTTGGCTGCTCTCTACATCGATCTTCAGTCCGTCATTGGATTCTTTATGTGCAATTCCCGCACTGTCCAGAGTATCTATGATCTCCGAAGCCTGTGATGTTGTCTCACAGGTGATCAGCCGTACATACTGGGGCTTACTCATAACGTACATGATGATTGCAAATGCAAATATCACAACCGCCGCCGCTCCAACGATGATGCTCTTCTGCCTGGTGGTGAATTTGTTCCACCATTCCAGTATTTTTGCAGGTATTTCTTTTAATTTGTCTGCCATTGCAGCTCTCTCCTCTTACGTCAAGAATAAAAATACTTCTTTAGATCTGGATCTGCATCAGTTCCTTGTATGCTTCCATCACCTTATCGCGGATGGCTACGGTATACTGCAATGCAGTCGAAGCCTTATCCATAGCAATAGTAAGGTCGTGGGTGTTGTCGGTCTCACCCAATGCAAATCGTATCTTCTCATTCTCGGCATCCGAGAGATAACTGTTGGTGATCTTCACATTGTCGATTGCTGTATTCAGAAAAGTTTCGAACATAGTGCCTTCTGCCTTTTTCTCCTTCTCCGCCAGCATTCCGGTCAGAGAAGTGGGAGATACTGTGGCAGTACCGTTTACACTGTTCAAAGCTGTAATTGCTGAAATATCCATTTTAATAAACCATGTCCTTCCTCACATATATTCCGGCGCCGCTATCCGGAGCCCGGTAATAAAGACCCGTCAGCTTACTGACCGATCTCCAGTCCTTTTAATGCCATGGACTTGCTGGCGCCAAATGCCGTGGAATTGGCTTCATAGGATCTGCTGGCATCGATCAGATCCGTCATTTCCTGAACAATATTTACATTCGGATATGTCACATAGCCGTTCTCATCCGCATCGGGATGGGAAGGATCGTATACCATATTCATCTCCGTAGTAGTATCTTCAAAGATCTGGCTTACCTTCACGCCGCTGCCGGTATAACTGCTACTCACATTGTGCAGCACCTGACTGAAAGTCTGCTGCTGCCCCTTCTGCTGGAAAGTAACGATCTTGCGGCGATAGGGGGTGCCATCCTCGGTTCTTGTAGTATTGGCATTGGCAACGTTTTCGGAGATCACGTCCATACGAAGTCTCTGGGCAGTAAGTCCCGATGCCGTAACATCAAATGCTGAAAACATACTCATACGCTAATTCCTCACTTCATCACTGTCTTTAAATTAGTAAATTCCTGATTAATGCTGCTGATCAGTCCCTGGTATTTCAGCTGGTTCTCCGCCAGCATTACATTTTCATTTTCAATATCCACGTTATTGCCATCCAGGCGATAGGAATAATTGGCATAGTCCAAGTAAGCCCTGCCCCGCAGTCGGCTCAGATCCACATTGGCCACCTTATCATCCATGGACTCATATCTGTTATTGCCAAGAGCCTGCTGCAATACCGATTCGAAAGCCACATCCTGCCTCTTGTAGCCCGGAGTATCCACATTGGCGATATTATTGGAAATGGCTTCGTTCCGCTGCCAGGCTGCGTCCGCTGCCCGGTCCAGAACATTGATATAATCAAATGCGTTTGTCTGTATCATATTACCTCACATTCCGCGGTCTTCTGACAAGAGCACCCAAAAACCGCTTTCTACCATATACCCATTTTATTTTATTATAAAGTATTTCGACAAAAACACAATAGTAAAATAAACTCACACAGAATAAATATAAAGAAAAAAGACTATTTTTCGCAATAGTCTCTTCTTCCTAAATTTTTCTTATTCTTGCAAATTCTTACATTTTTCATTTAATTTCTGCCGTTCTGACGCTTCAGTTCCTCGATTTCATCGAATACGGCATCATTCAAAACTTTAATATAGGTTCCTTTCATACCGGAGGAACGGGATTCAATCACACCGGCACTTTCGAACTTCCGCAGGGCATTGACGATCACAGATCTGGTGATACCGACTCTGTCGGCGATCTTGCTGGCCACCAGGATTCCCTCCATGCCGTTCAGTTCGTCGAAAATATGGGTGATGGCTTCCATCTCTGAGAAAGAAAGAGTGCTGACTGCAGATTTTACGACAGCCACCTTACGGCTCTCCTCCGCACTCTCTTCATTCACAGCCCGCAACATTTCCAGTCCCACCACTGTGGTACCATATTCGCAAAGGATAATATCATCAATATCATACTGTTCATTGCATTTGTAAATGAAGAGGGTTCCCAAACGCTCTCCGGCAATCTCGATCGGAGTGATGATCGCCTGAAATTTTCTCGTATCGGTATTTTCAAAGCCAAGAGTCTCCAGGTTGACGTTCTCTTTCGTGGATAATACGCCCAGCAGTCTCTCGTTTAACATCGGATCAATAAATCCACCGATATTGTCATCCAGCAGTTCTGTGATCGGCTCAATTCCATCGGATTTTCCTACGCCGAGGACCTTTCCTTTCCGGCTGATCACCAGTACATTGGAATTCAGAATTTCCCGCATCACCTTACAGATATCGCTGAATACCACTTTGCTGGAGTTATTGTTGTGTAATAATTTCCCGATTTTACGTGTTTTGTCCAACAGTTGTACGCTACTCATCTATTTCCCTCCGTCTACACATACTAAGAAACTACCAGATGTTATGCACATTGTAGCACATGTAATTTCAGATTACAATGAAAATAGCGTTAATTTATGAGAAAATTCTGACAGTATATAAAACTACTTCTCTTCCGTCGGTTTATTTTTCACATAGCCGCACTGTTCGTCCATGCAGACCAGTTTGTTGCCTTTTTCCAGCAGCAACTTGCCACAGCGGGGACACTTCTCTCCCGAAGGCTTCTGCCATACCATGAAATCACACTCCGGATTATCGATACAGCCATAATATTTTCTGCCTTTTTTGGTCTTTTTCATGACAATATCCTTGCCACACTTGGGGCAGGCTACACCGATCTTTTCAAAATAAGGCTTGGTATTACGGCATTCCGGGAATCCAGGACATGCCAGGAATCTGCCGTGGGGTCCGTATTTGATCACCATTCGTCTGCCGCACAGTTCACAGACCTCATCGGATTCCTCGTCCGCAATGGTCACCTCTGCCAGGTCCTTCTCCGCTTTTTTTACTGCTTCATCCAGATCAGGATAGAAATTGGACACGATGGTCTTCCATTTTACCGTGCCTTCTTCCACACCATCCAACAGAGCTTCCATGTTGGCCGTGAAATTCACATCCACGATGGAGGGGAATGCTTCCTTCATCATATTGTTGACCACTTCCCCCAGTTCCGTAACGTAGAGATTGCGGTTCTCCTTGGCAATATATCTCCTGGCAAGGATGGTGGTAATGGTAGGCGCATAGGTACTGGGACGTCCGATGCCCAGTTCTTCCATGGCACGCACCAGACTGGCTTCGGTGTAATGTGCAGGGGGCTGGGTAAAATGCTGTTTCGGATCAAAGCTCTGGAATTCCAGCACGCTGTTCTCGTCCAGATTACCGCCGAGCACATTTTCTTCTTCCTTATCATCTTCCTGGGTGTAGACACTCATGAATCCATCGAAACGCATTCTGGAAGCTGCCAGAGCAAAAATCTGGTCCTTTGCCTGAATCTTCACAGAAGTGGTATCATACTGTGCAGCACTCATGCGGCTTGCCACAAATCGTTTCCAAATCAGCTGATACAGACGGAACAGATCCCTGGGAAGCTGCTCCTTGATAGCAATAGGCATCCGGTTCAGATCCGTGGGACGGATAGCTTCGTGGGCATCCTGAATCTTCTGGCTGTTCTTCTTCTCCGTTGCTGCAGCGGTCTTGTATTTTTCACCGTAATGAACATCAATAAATTCCGCTGCCTGTGTCTCCGCCTCTTCGGATACACGGGTAGAATCGGTACGCAGGTAGGTGATCAGACCAACAGTGCCCTCTCCCTTGATATCCACACCTTCATATAACTGCTGTGCCAGACGCATAGTCTTCTGGGTAGAGAAATTTAATACCTTGCTGGCTTCCTGCTGCAATGTGGAAGTCGTAAAGGGAAGCGGCGCTTTTTTCACACGTTCGCCGTGACGCACTTCTTTTACTTCGAATTTTGCGCCATTCAGGGAATCCATAATGCTGTCTGCCTGTTCCTTGCTGGTAATTCCCTGTTTTTTTTCGGTGGTACCGTAATATTTTGCACAAATAGGCTTCTTCTCGCCTTTTACTTTCAGATTCACATCCAGAGACCAATACTCTTCCGGAATAAATGCGTTGATCTCGTCCTCTCTGTCACAGATGATACGGAGTGCCACAGACTGTACACGGCCGGCACTTAAGCCTCTCTTGATCTTTGCCCACAGAAGTGGGGAGATCCGATAGCCCACCATACGGTCCAGCATACGCCTTGCCTGCTGGGCATCCACCAGATTCATATCGATCTCTCTGGCGTTTTTCAGAGATTCCTTTACCGCATTCTTGGTGATCTCATTGAAGGTAATACGATATACTTTTTTGCTTTCCAGTTTCAAGGCATAATACAGATGCCAGGAAATAGCTTCTCCTTCACGGTCCGGGTCGGTTGCGAGATAAATCTTATCTGCCTTTTTTACTTCTTTGCGCAAAGAAGCAAGAAGGTCTCCCTTTCCGCGGATGGTAATATATTTCGGTTCATAATCATGTTCCGGATCAAATCCCAGCTGACTCTTGGGCAGGTCCCTCACATGCCCCTGGCTGGCCATAACTTCATAATTTGCTCCCAAAAACTTTTTGATTGTCTTCACCTTGGCCGGTGACTCTACAATTACTAAATATTTTGCCATATGCACTCCCATCTATCCGTCTGTCTACGGACCTACGGCATCCGGTTCCCGCCTCTTTGCCGTATTTTCCCCTGCTTTGAGTAATCGTGAACCACTATACAACAAAAAAATGGGAATGGCAAGAAGATTTTTCATTTGCCCAGCCCCAGACAGTATAAAAAAAGAGCCAAAAAGCAATTTTCTATGCTTTCCGACACTTTTCAGGGTTGGGCTATTCTATTAAAGAATAAGCAGCTGATAGGGGAATCGAACCCCTGTTTTCGCCGTGAGAGGGCGACGTCTTAACCGCTTGACCAATCAGCCATAGGTTACTTACGAACCTTGTTTAGTATAATACATTCTTTTGAAAATTGCAAGTATTTTTTGAAAAATTTCTACAATTTTCAATAAGCAGCTGATAGGGGAATCGAACCCCTGTTTTCGCCGTGAGAGGGCGACGTCTTAACCGCTTGACCAATCAGCCACAAAAACAGTACTTGCATAGTATAATCGAGTTGTCGAAAAAATGCAAGCACTTTTTTTAAAAATTTTTAGACCAGCTCAGCCCACGGCCATTCGCAAAAGCGGCTGGCCGGACTACAGCTCAGCCCACGGCCAATTCATAAAAGCGGCTGGCCGGACTACAGCTCGGCCCACGGCCATTCGCAAAAGCGGCTGCTGCGCAGTCGACGCCGCTTGCGCGGCTCATCTTTTGCTTCATGGATTGGGCGCTCCGCTCATGGGCTAGCCAAAACGGTGCTTTGTGTGCAAGCACCCACGCCCCCGTTTCGGCTGTCCCATGGCTGAGCTGTTACACCAGGTCAAATATACTGATCTGATTGGACTCCGGGAGGTCTCCCAATAATCCCAGGGAATCCATCAGGTCGATGATGGTCTTGGAGACTTTGGTTCTCTGGCGGAAATCATCTTTAGACAGGAAGGGGCCGTCTTTTGCCGCTTCCACGATGGCATCCGCCGCCTTCTCTCCCAGTCCGTCGATACTGTTTAAGGAAGGCATTAATTTGCCATCCACGATCTGGAAGGATCTGGACTGGGCTCTAAAGATATCAATTGGTTCGAATTCAAAGCCTCGTGCATACATTTCCTGCACGATACGCATATCACCCATGGCATCCTTCTCCTTATTGGAAAGCGTATCCTGTCGCTTTTTGTAATCCACCATAACGCTCTCCAAGTGCTTCTGTCCCTGACACATAATTTCATAAGAAAATGCCTTGGCACGAATACTGAAAAACGCTCCGTAATAGGCTAACGGATAATGGATCTTACAATATGCAATACGCCATGCCATCATAACGTATGCCGCCGCATGGGCCTTCGGGAACATGTACTCGATCTTCTGACAGGATTCAATATACCACTGGGGTACATTGTGGGCCAGCATGTCTTCTTTCCACTCTTCCCACATGGCGCATCTACCCTTCGCCACCATGCCTTTACGCACGGCCTCCATGATCTTGAAGGACTTCTCCGATTCCACACCCATCTGGATCAGATACAGCATGATATCGTCACGGGTACAGATGGCGGTGGAAATCGTTGCCACGCCGCTCATGATCAGATCCTGTGCATTTCCCAGCCATACGTTGGTACCGTGGGACAGGCCGGAAATACGCACCAGATCGGAAAATGCCTTGGGCTTGGCATCGATAACCATCTGCATGGCGAAATCGGTACCAAACTCCGGGATACCCAATGCCCCCAGCTTTGTTCCGCCGATCTGCTCCGGAGTAATGCCCAGCGCATCCGTATTCTGGAACAGACTCATGACATCCTGTCCGTCTAAGGGAATCGTCAGAGGATCTCTCCCTGTCAGGTCCTGAAGCATACGGATCATGGTAGGATCATCGTGTCCCAGAATATCCAGTTTCAACAGGTTGTGGTCGATGGAATGATAATCAAAGTGTGTGGTTATGGTATCCGTGGTCATATCGTTGGCAGGATGCTGCACCGGGGTGAAGGAGTTGATATCCTGTCCTAAGGGCAGTACGACGATACCACCGGGATGCTGACCGGTACTGCGTCGTACTCCGGTACATCCCGAAGCAATACGGTCAATCTCACTGGTCCGCTTGTGAATGCCACGTTCTTCAAAATAATTCTTCACGTAACCGAAGGCCGTCTTATCTGCCAGGGTTGCAATGGTTCCGGCACGGAAGGTCTGTCCCGCGCCGAAGATAACCTCAGTATATTTATGAGCCTTGGACTGGTACTCACCGGAAAAGTTCAGGTCGATATCCGGCTCCTTGTCTCCCTTGAATCCCAGGAACGTCTCGAAAGGAATATCAAATCCGTCCTTGTGAAGCTTTTCTCCGCACACCGGACATACCTTGTCCGGCATATCGATTCCCGCCTTACCGGCATAGGCCTTAACCTCATCACTGTCAAAGTCCACATAATGGCATTTGCTGCAATAATAATGGGGGCTCAAGGGGTTAACCTCCGTGATTCCCGCCATAGTCGCCACAAAGGAGCTTCCTACGGATCCACGGGAGCCTACCAGGTATCCATCCTCCACCGACTTCCATACCAGCTTCTGCGCAATGATGTACATTACGGCAAATCCGTTCTTGATAATGGAGTTCAATTCCTTCTCCAGTCTTGCTTCTACGATCTGAGGCAGATCTGGTCCGTAAATTTCATGGGCTCTGTTATAACAGATCTCCGTCAGTGTCTTATCACTGTCGGGAATGACCGGAGGACATTTGTCCGGGCGC